>NZ_OY776220.1:1057500-1360000 GCF_963675415.1 uncultured Trichococcus sp. | reverse complement strand
CCGGCGAGTTACGATTTCATGCGAGGTTAAGTTGAAAAGACGGAGCCGCAGCGAAAGCGAGTCTGAATAGGGCGAATAAGTATGAGGTCGTAGACCCGAAACCAAGTGACCTACCCATGTCCAGGTTGAAGGTGCGGTAATACGCACTGGAGGACCGAACCCACGCACGTTGAAAAGTGCGGGGATGAGGTGTGGGTAGCGGAGAAATTCCAATCGAACTTGGAGATAGCTGGTTCTCTCCGAAATAGCTTTAGGGCTAGCCTCGGATATGCGAATCATGGAGGTAGAGCACTGTTTGGACTAGGGGCCCTTCTCGGGTTACCGAATTCAGATAAACTCCGAATGCCATTGATTTAGATCCGGGAGTCAGACTGCGAGTGATAAGATCCGTAGTCAAAAGGGAAACAGCCCAGACCACCAGCTAAGGTCCCAAAGTATCTGTTAAGTGGAAAAGGATGTGGGGTTGCACAGACAACTAGGATGTTGGCTCAGAAGCAGCCACCATTTAAAGAGTGCGTAATAGCTCACTAGTCGAGTGACCCTGCGCCGAAAATTTACCGGGGCTAAACAGATCACCGAAGCTGTGGATGGAACCTTCGGGTTCCGTGGTAGGAGAGCGTTCTAAGGGCATCGAAGCCAGATCGTGAGGACTGGTGGAGCGCTTAGAAGTGAGAATGCCGGTATGAGTAGCGCAAGACGGGTGAGAATCCCGTCCACCGAATAACTAAGGTTTCCTGGGGAAGGCTCGTCCTCCCAGGGTTAGTCGGGACCTAAGCTGAGGCCGATAGGCGTAGGCGATGGACAACAGGTTGATATTCCTGTACCAGTTGCTTTTGTTTGAGCGATGGAGGGACGCAGGAGGCTAAGGAATGCACACGATCGGAAATGTGTGTCCAAGCAGCAAGTCTGAGAACGAGTGAAATGCTTTTTCTCTCAAGGACAAGCTGTGATGGGGAGCGAAATTTAGTAGCGAAGTTCCTGATGTCACACTGCCAAGAAAAGCTTCTAGTGAGAAAGTAACTGCCCGTACCGCAAACCGACACAGGTAGTTGAGGAGAGAATCCTAAGGTGTGCGAGAGAACTCTCGTTAAGGAACTCGGCAAAATGACCCCGTAACTTCGGGAGAAGGGGTGCTGACCGCAAGGTCAGCCGCAGTGAATAGGCCCAAGCGACTGTTTATCAAAAACACAGGTCTCTGCAAAATCGAAAGATGACGTATAGGGGCTGACGCCTGCCCGGTGCTGGAAGGTTAAGAGGAGAGGTTAGCGCAAGCGAAGCTTTGAATTGAAGCCCCAGTAAACGGCGGCCGTAACTATAACGGTCCTAAGGTAGCGAAATTCCTTGTCGGGTAAGTTCCGACCCGCACGAAAGGCGTAACGATTTGGGCACTGTCTCAACGAGAGACTCGGTGAAATTATAGTACCAGTGAAGATGCTGGTTACCCGCGACAGGACGGAAAGACCCCATGGAGCTTTACTGCAGTTTGATATTGCGTGTTTGTATCACATGTACAGGATAGGTAGGAGCCGAAGATACCGGGACGCCAGTCTCGGAGGAGGCAACGGTGGGATACTACCCTTGTGATATGACCACTCTAACCCGCTGCTCTTAGCGAGCAGGGAGACAGTGTCAGACGGGCAGTTTGACTGGGGCGGTCGCCTCCAAAAATGTAACGGAGGCGCCCAAAGGTTCCCTCAGAATGGTTGGAAATCATTCGTAGAGTGTAAAGGCAGAAGGGAGCTTGACTGCGAGACCTACAAGTCGAGCAGGGACGAAAGTCGGGCTTAGTGATCCGGTGGTTCCGCATGGAAGGGCCATCGCTCAACGGATAAAAGCTACCCTGGGGATAACAGGCTTATCTCCCCCAAGAGTTCACATCGACGGGGAGGTTTGGCACCTCGATGTCGGCTCATCGCATCCTGGGGCTGTAGTCGGTCCCAAGGGTTGGGCTGTTCGCCCATTAAAGCGGTACGCGAGCTGGGTTCAGAACGTCGTGAGACAGTTCGGTCCCTATCCGTCGCGGGCGTTGGAAATTTGAGAGGAGCTGTCCTTAGTACGAGAGGACCGGGATGGACACACCGCTGGTGTACCAGTTGTTCTGCCAAGAGCATCGCTGGGTAGCTATGTGTGGACGGGATAAACGCTGAAAGCATCTAAGCGTGAAGCCCCCCTCAAGATGAGATTTCCCATCACTTTAAGTGAGTAAGACCCCTGAGAGATGATCAGGTAGATAGGTTGGGAGTGGAAGTACAGCGATGTATGGAGCGGACCAATACTAATCGGTCGAGGACTTAACCAATTTTTAAAAAGAAGAAAACTCAAGCGGTGTTTTCGGGTTCCCTTTAATTTTGTAGATTCAGTTTTGAGAGAACAACGTTCTCTTGAAAAATGTGCGGTGACGATGGCAAGAAGGTCACACCTGTTCCCATCTCGAACACAGAAGTTAAGCTTCTTAGCGCCGATTGTAGTGAAGGGTTTCCCTTTGTGAGAGTAGGACGTTGCCGCGCTTTTTTTTTTTTGAAATAAAACTTATATATCAGAATCACCATGTGCGGTGATGATGGCAAGAAGGTCACACCTGTTCCCATCTCGAACACAGAAGTTAAGCTTCTTAGCGCCGATTGTAGTGAAGGGTTTCCCTTTGTGAGACTAGGACATTGCCGCGCATGTTTTTATATAAATAATCAGAAGGCTGTTGACTTAAATGTCGATGGCCTTTTTTGTTGCTTTTGCCTCTGGGCTTAGCCGGGTTGAGTCGATTTATTATATAAAATCGCGGAACCGTGCTAAACTATGTTTAAGGATAGTTGTCAGAAGGTGAGGGAAATAAAGCATGGAAGATTTTGTTAAGACGAAAAATGGCTTCGTTTTGAATGATGAGAACGAATGTATGATAGCTGAAATTACATACGCACCTTATGGTGAAGATAAAGTCATCGCCAACCATACTTATGTGGATTCCTCATTGAGAGGACAAGGCATCGCTGAGATGTTGCTGGATCGCCTTGTCGAAGACATGCGGGCTGAAGGCAAAAAAATTGTGCCGCGTTGCTCCTATGTTGTGGCGATGTTCGATCGCAAACGCGAAAAATATGCCGATATCAAGGCAGAAATGTAAAACTGTTCTCTCTTATTTTAATATAGATGAGAGTAGCGGGTCGGAATTAGGGGAAGTAGTTCCGGCCTGCTATTTTTTTGTTGCCGAGAAATTTGCCAAGGATAGTGCACTTGCTTTCCGCTGGCGTTCATTGGTGATCGATTTTACCTATTGACAAGATTAAGAAATGATGATAATTTTATTATATTAACATAAGTGTCATCATATAATAGAATGGGCAACGATAAGAAGAGTAACTTTGGGAAGTACATAAAGAGAGCTTCTGTTTTGGTGAAAGGGAGCGTATCTAAACAAAGTGAAGATGGTCTTGGAGCCTATAATCGGGTGAATAATCAGCTCGATTACGTCCGCAGGCGATATTCTGCAAAGTATATGAGGGATATGCGATCACGCAATCACTCTAAGTACTTTTTGAGGTAAGGATTGTGAAGTCCTTATAAAAATGGGTGGTAACGCGAAGCTTTCGTCCCATGGTCGCAAGACTGTGGTGAGGGGAGCTTTTTTGTGCATCAGAGAGCTGCTGAAGAAGCGTTTAATAAAAAGGAGTGGAAAACATGCCGATCAAAGTATCGAAGGATTTGCCCGCCATCAAAGAGTTGGCCAAAGAGAATATTTTCGTCATGGATGAGCTGAGGGCCGTCACGCAGGATATCCGTCCGTTAAAAATCATCATTGTGAATCTGATGCCTACTAAACAAGCGACGGAAACGCAGTTCATCCGTTTGCTTTCGAACACATCCTTGCAGGTGGAAGTGACCTTGTTGAGGATGGAAAGCTATGATTCCAAGCATGTATCGGAAGAATATTTGGACTATTTCTACAAGACCTTTTCGGATATCAAGGATCAATACTTTGATGGCATGATCATCACGGGAGCCCCAGTCGAAAACCTCGCTTTTGAAGAGGTGGAATATTGGCCGGAATTGGTGTCCATCATGGAGTGGTCCGCCAGCCATGTTTTCTCAACGATGCATATTTGTTGGGGTGCCCAGGCTGGTCTCTATCATCATTACAATATCGGAAAGTATCCCCTGAAGGAAAAACTGTTCGGCGTGTTCAAGCACACGATCACCGAAAGCAGAACGATGCTGCTTCGTGGCTTTGATGATGAGTTTTATATGCCGCATTCCCGCCACACGGATGTGCGTAAAGAGGATATAGAGGCCTGCAGTGCGCTTGAAATCCTGGCGACATCCGAAGAGGCGGGGGTCAGCATTGTCCGCAGCAGGGACAACCGTTTCGTTTTTGTGACGGGTCATGCCGAGTACGATTTTGATACCCTCGATAAGGAATACAAGCGTGACGTCGCTTTGGATCGGCCCATCAATATTCCGATCAACTATTACCCTGATAACGATCCGGGCAAGCGTCCGGTGGTGCGTTGGCGCGGCCATGCCAATATTCTCTTCGTGAATTGGCTGAATTACTTTGTTTACCAGGAAACACCCTTCGATCTGCAGCGTATCCATGAACTAAGGAATAAGCCTGCTCAAGATTAATATTTTTGGATGGACTTTATCGCAGTTGAGCGGTCGCCAATCAAGCCAAGCTATTTCTGAAGGTATGTAAAGAGGGCAATTTTATGAAATTGCCCTCTTTACAAATCGACAAAATTTATTTATAATTTATTCTGTTGTGGGTCACTTATTGAGTGATCTTACAGAAAGGCCGGCTTAGCTCAGTTGGTAGAGCATCGCACTCGTAACGCGGAGGTCACAGGTTCAAATCCTGCAGCCGGCATGACAGCATAAACATAGATATATCAAGGTTTCTAAGATCCCTGATGTATCTATTTTTTTGTCCATTTTTAAGCTAAAAGAATTCCCTGCTTGCTGAAAAAGAAATTGCTTCCGCAATGCGTATCTATTGAGTGAACGGCATTCATGAAGGAGGCAACAAATTTGGAAAAAAACGAGCAGCATCACTTACTGGTTAACATGGACAAGAAAAAAATCATGGAACCGGCCCGATTGACTTGGGCAGGTGACAGCACGATTACAGGAATAGCCGAAACGCATCCGCAGTTGGGCAATCCGTTTCAGTATGTGTTGTTCCAATTGTTGATGGACGACTGGAAAGGCGACAGGATCACTTTGGTTGTCGATTCCAAAGAAGTGAGAGACTACTTGCTGAAGGAAGAAAAGTATGCGTTCTACGCGGGATACAGGAAGAAATTGTTGCGCCGGAACCGGAAAGAAGCGGGAATAGACATTGTTTCGATTGATCCATCCGAAGTTGTCCGCTGGAAAAAACAGTGGGGGGAGTTCTTAAACCAATATGTGCTGATCAATTATGATTCGCACTTGTTCATGACCATCGACCGCCGTTTGTTTAAGCGAACGAAAAATTTGATGCCTTATTTTGTTCTGGCGCAAGCGGAAGAACAAGCCGAGAGTAAGGGCAGTTGGGCCGGGAACAGGATCGGGATTGAGCCGATCGATACGGATACGTTTGACAGTGATGTCTATTTTGAAATGTTCCGGATGATAGGGGACAAATCAGCTTGCCAACTGGGAGTGGAAGATTTTCATCGGCGCCATGGCGGGATGGATTAGAACATACAAAGAGAGCAAAAAGCCATTATAATGAAGTGGCTTTTTGATGAATAAAAATGAACAGCGCCCGTCTCTGTACAGATGCGTAGGCGGGCGCTGTTCATTTTTTTGGTTTCTTCCTTTTGGAAAAGATGGTTATTAGCGATAGTGTCAAAACAAGCAGCGAATTGAAAACCATGCCCAGTTTGATCATTTTCCTGAGCGGGGCAGCTGAATAGTCAGTCGGTTGTTCTTGGATTTTTCAGGAGACGTTGCTGTGCCGGTAGGCCACGGATCGCGTCACGCGCATGATGTTTTCTTCACCCGGGAAATGGACAGGGTTGATTGGGGACCGGCTGTACATTTCGAGTACATCCAGGATATCGGCCGACAATTCGCGGATATCGATCAGGCCATACATGCGCGGCGGCAAGATGTAGATGGGTTTATCGGGATTGGCGTTTTTGACCATCTTTTTGACGTCATAGGTCAGGTGCGGGCAGCAAACGACGATATCGAACCGGTCCATTTTTTCTTTGGCGATCATGAACGGGGAGAATTCAATCTCAAATTTATCTTCCAACTGGTATTGCTGGATGTCTTTTTTTACCTTGGCCGCCAGTGCGCTGGATGAAAATCCGCCGCCGCAGCATAACAGAATATGGATCATATGCTTCCCTCCTTTTTTTGATAGTTCCATCATAACATCAGATGAAAGCGCTTGAAATGTTTTTTTGCTTTTCCGAAATTTGATCTCTCATTCGGTTCTTCAACTTTTTCAACAGATGGAGCATATGGTATGATGAAAGAAACAAAACAAGCAGGATTTTTTCCTGAAAGGGGTGAGGGATGTGCTGCAGGCATTCCGATTGACTTTTGAAGAAAAGCGGATGTGGATGACTTTGGGCGGCAGTGTCCTCTTTGCGTTCGTGCTGGCGATCGGGGTCATTCTGCTCGACACGCGGCTGATCACGGCGCTTGATTATTTTCCGGCCTTTTTGCTGACGAGCGTCAACTTGGCCAAATCCATACTGAGCCTGTTGGCGGGGTCCCTCTTTTCAGTGGCCACCTTTACGTTTGCTACGATGCTGTCCGTCATTTCCTTCTACTCCTCCAACTTCAGTCCGCGTACAGTCGAAAATTTTCTTTTGCACAAGACCTCCATGCAGACGTTGGGAATTTTTCTGGGGGGCTTCATTTACTGTCTTTCATCCTTATTCTTTATGCGCAGTTCGGAAAATGAGCAGCTGGTCATCTCCGCGACGGTCGCCCTTATATATGCCCTAGCCTGTGTCGTCTACTTCATAAAGTTCGTCTATAATGTTGCAACGTCTGTGCAATTGGAAAAACTGGTGAATAAAGTCTACAAAGAGGCGGATACGATAGTCGATGAGACGATCGCATACTTTCAGGAGAAACCGGTGTTTGACCATCTTCCCCAATTGGAGACTTTGCATCAGTACACGCTCCGTGCGGATAAAAATGGTTATGTGGAATATATCAACTTCGACCGTTTAGTGGAGCTGAGCACAGAATTTGAAGGGATTATGGTATTGCGCTTCAGGATGGGGGAATTTCTTTCCGTCAATGAACCGTTGGCCATTTTTTACACGAACCGGAAATTGGAGGATGAGCCGCGGTTGCAGGAAGTGCTGAACCGCAGCTTGACTTACGAAACGGAACCCTCCACGATGTTCGATCCGAATTTTGCCCGTAAAAAATTGGTGGAGATTGCGTTGCGGGCAGTTTCGCCGGGAATCAACGATCCGAATACGGCGATTCACATCCTGCATTACAAGGCTTTATTGGATGCCAAGTTTGCCCGTCTGCCTGGAAGATTTGTTTTGATGGGAGAGGAAAAGAAGGACTTCGACGAGGAAACATTGCGTTACAGCGGCTGCGTATTCTATGACTTCAATAATTTCTCCAAAGACTTATATGAAAGCTATTGGCAGCTGATCCACTACATGAAGACGGATATTTCCGGAGTTGTGGCCCTGTTTGATTCGTTGCTGACGGTCGCTTATGCGGCTCATCCGAAGAAATTGAGCTATATAAAGGATTACAGCAATTATCTGTCCAATCTGACGAGTCCGAATTTCACGGAAAGATTGGACCGGCAAAACATCGAGGAGCGGCAAGAGCATATTCTGGGGATCACATGCGATGAACAAAAATAAAGAAGAGGAATTCGAGCGAGCTCGAGTTCCTCTTCTTTATGCGGTACGGCACCACTGAATGGGGGGCTCGGGCAGTCATTTCTCATTCTTGCCGGAAGGGTTCTGGATTTTGATTTGAAGGAGAGCGGTATAGGATTGATCCTTCGGCCGGATCGTTCCGGGATCGGCGAAGAAATCGTTCGTCAATGCGACGATAGGTCCAATCAGGCCAATCAAAGCAATCAGGTTCGGGATGGCCATCAGACCGTTGAACAGATCGGAAATCTCCCAGACGGCATCCACGGTCGCGACTGCTCCGTAGACGAGGGAACCGATGAAAAAGATCCTATAGACAAGGATCGCTTTTTGGCCGCCGATATATTCGATCGCTTTTTCGGAATAATAATACCAGGCGATGATGGTCGCGAAGGCGAACAGGACGATGCCGATCGAAATGATGTATTCCCCGCCTGGGATGACGGCGCTGAAAGCCCGATTGGACATTTCCGTGCCATCGATCGAGGCGTCCTTCCAGGTTCCGCTGATGATGATCACCAAAGCGGTGATGGTGCACATGATGATCGTATCGAAGAAGACTTCGAAAGCCCCCCAGCAGCCTTGGCGCGCTGGATGATCGGTGTTGGCGGTGGAGTGGGCAATCGGAGCGCTCCCGAGGCCCGCTTCATTCGTGAATACTCCCCGGGCGACACCGATCCGGGCCGCATACAGCAAGGAAGCTCCCGTAAAACCACCGACAGCTGCCGTGCCGGTGAAGGCATCCGTGAAAATCGTAGCGAGAGCGGAGGGGATTTGGCTGCGCTGCACAATCAGGATAAAGATGGCGGCGCCGGTATAGATCAGCGACATGAAGGGGATCAATTTTTCCGCTACGCTTGCGATCCGCTTGATGCCCCCCGCCACGACCAAGGCCACAAAGAGAGCCAAAAGCAATCCGCTTGCCAAAGCTGGAATGGAAACGGCATCCTTCAGACTGCCGGCTACGGCGTTCGCCTGGACGATGTTGCCGCCGCCGATCGAAGAAAAAGCCGTCAACAGGCAGAAAAGATAGGCCAGCTTCGGCCAACCAAGGCCTTTGCTGATGTAATACATGGGACCGCCCACATATTCACCCTTTGCGTTCTTCTCGCGGTAGGCGAGCGCCAAGGTTGTTTCCGCATATTTCGTGACCATGCCGAGAACAGCGGAAATCCACATCCAAAAGATGGCGCCTGGCCCACCGACGTTGATGGCAACGGCCACACCGACGATATTCCCGGTCCCGACTGTTCCCGCCAGGGCCGTGCAGACCGCCTGGAAGGGGGTGATCGTGCCGGCTTCGATTTCTTTTGGCTTCCGTAAAACCGTCGCCAGCGTGTTGGCCATCACCGTCCCGAAGCGGATGAAGATGACGGCTTTGGTTTTGACCGTCAGATAGAGCCCGGTCCCCAGCATCAGGATCAGCATGGGGATGCCCCAGATGATCGTGTCATTCAGCCATTTTACGATTTCCATCATGTTTGCCTCCTTTGTCGGAGAACCGACAGGAACAATAAGTCACTTCAGCGGAAGGATAAATTTCTTCATACTTACTTTATTTCACTTTATGTTTGCGTCCATACAGACTGCTGACGGTGAGCGAAGTGCCGACCAAGCCCAAAATGATGATGTAGCCGGCAATGTAGCCGGCCGAGATGTACCCGCTGAGCGTCAAGGCAAATGCCGCCAACAGGTCAGCGCCCTGGTAGGAAAGCGAACTGAAGGCCAGATAGGAAGCTTGCTTGTCTTCAGGCACGAGGTCGACTTTGCGGGCATTGATGTTCGGGGAGGAAGCCAACTCGCCGATGGTCGCCAAAATCATCAACGGAATCAGGACGTAGATGTTGTTCATGACGGCAATCAAACCATAGCTGACGACATAGATCACAAGACCGTAAAGGATGGTCGCCTTTTCGGATCGCTTATCAGTGAAGCGCGATACCAGGAAAGTGAAGCCGACAACAAGCAGCGTGTTGAGGACCTGGAGCAGGCTGAGCATCCTGACGCCGTCGATCGGCACCGTGAAGAGCGTGAGCGTTTCGAACTCTTTCGAAAGCCGGACGGCGGTGTAGGTCTTCAGCGAAAATTCGGCCGTGTTGAACAACGCCATGCCCAGGATCAAGAGGAGCCAACGGGTATCCTTCGCGGCGATCTGGTAGTTCAGAAATAGGTCCTTCAGCCTGTTGTTATGCCGCTTAACAGCAGTAGCATTCGTGTAGTCCAACTGGCTCCGAAACAATAGGGCCATTGCCAGCTGCGCTATCCCGGCCACCAGGAAGAGCTGGAAAAGGTAGTGCTGAAACAGGAACCCGCCGAGCGAAAAACCCATTGCCATGGACAAATTGAAGGTCCAATATTGCCATTGGTAGGCCTGTTTCCGGTTTTCGACGGTGGTGCAGTCCATCAGTACGGCATCGTATGCAGGCGAGTAGAGATTAAAGGAAATGCCGCAGACGAGGTAGCCGAGAATCAGCCACCCATCAGCCGAAAGCAGACCTAAAAATCTGAGGGCGATCAACAACAGAGATCCTCCATACAGGCTCTGGAAAGTGTACAGGATTTTTTTTCTTTGGAAATTATCGGCAAGATACCCCCCGACGATGCCTGCCAGGAAGCCAACGACTACATTTGTCATGACGAGCAGGCCGGTCAGCTGCGGATTGAAGATGCCGGCCAGATAGATGACCAGGAAGGGTATTGTGCAGGAATAGATCAAACTGTTTACGAAAGAACTGGCCAAAGTCGATCGGATGTTCTTTGAGAATGTTGTTGCCATATATCACCTATCTTATTCAAGTTTCTATACACTGAAAGTATCACAGCTGCCTGGATTTTTCCAGCCGGAGCCGTCCTCAGGGCAAGACGACCTTATTTTTCCTCGTAAGAAAATCTTAACTTACTTTTTAATGGACAAAACGCCGGGAAGTGTTTATAATCGGGTAAGAAAATCCGACTTTTGTCCGAGGCAGGCACATGGCGTTTGCGTTATACTGAAGACGCATAAAAAGGAAGCGCTATCAGTCCGTGCGGTTCACGGAATCGATAAGGTAAATTCACAGAAAATTTATGTTCGTCAGATATAATCGGAAATAGGGCAGCACAAATAAGTGATAAGAGGTGAAGAAGTGGAATTGGAGAACACCACCCATCAAGGGATTGCATTGAACCGCAAAATCGTCCAGTTTTTGACGGTAGTGGGAACAGTCGCGACACTTATCTTAGGCATCTGGATCTATCGGACAGGCTTCTTTGAAGCTGAAGGCAGTTTTAAAGCGTTGTTGGATGGAATGGGCATTTATGCCCCCCTCATTTTCTTGCTGATCCAAATCATCCAAGTCGTCTACCCCATCATTCCGGGCGGAGTAACGGTCGTAGTGGCCCCGCTGGTGTTCGGTCCGCTGTGGGGATTCACATACAGCTTCATCGGCGTGTTGATCGGTTCGATCATCAACTTCATCTTGGCCCGCAAATACGGGAAGGCATTCGTAAGAGCATTCGTTTCGGAAGAAACCTACAGAAAATATTATGGTTGGCTGATAAAAGGGAAACGGTTTGAATGGCTTCTGGCTTCAGCATTCCTGCTTCCGGGATTCCCTGATGATTTCCTTTGCATGGTTGCCGGCCTGACGGAAATGTCAATGAAACGCTTCATGGCCATCTTCCTCCTGTTCAAGCCGGTCACCCTTTACTTCTATGGCATCGGCGGGGCATCGCTTGTGACCTGGGTGTTCCTGAATATGCCGACCCTCATCAAAGGGTGGCTTGCCATCCAACCGGTATTGCAGTGAAATCCAAATAAAAACGATGAGCCACGGAGGCTCATCGTTTTTTGCTTATTTTCTTCTGACTTTCATCAGGGCTTTGGCGATGAATGGGGCGATCAACCCAGCGGCGACGGCTTCACCGAGTCCGTTGGTTGCGACGATGCCGGCCAATACCTTCAGCAGATTGGAAGGATCCACATTCAGGGCTGTGGCGTATTCATTGCCATAGAACAGGGCGATGAATCCCAAGACAAGCACTGTGTTGGTCAAGGATCCCAAAACGGCAGCGATGACCATCCCGACTTTCTCCTTTTTGCGCTTCAGGAAAGCATGGAAAACAAGTCCTGCGACAAGCCCTACCATGACACGCGGAACGACTGCGATGATCGGATTGGTCCAGAGCAGCAGATCCAACGGGGAAGCCGGCAGCGTATAGGCTTTGAACATGCGCGCCAATCCCCAGACAAGCCCGACGAGCATGCCGTCCTTCGTGCTCAGGACAAAAGCGGCAACGATGACCGTGATGTGGATGATGGTCGGATTCAATGGCGGAATCGGGATATTGCCCAGGAAGGGAACGAATGTCTGAATAATGATGAACGCGGACAGAATGCCGAGAATGGCGATGCGGTAGGTTTTATTTTTTTGTGTTTGCATTTCAGCTCAACCTCTTTTTATATATGCATTTCGGCAAGTGCCGATATATAGGTATTCTACCAAATAGTTCCAAAAAAAAATAGCGGCAGCGAAAGTCCTTTTATCTTCAGCAAACGGTATTATTTTATTTTAGGCGAAAAAAGGGTAAAATAGCAGTATAAAGCCAGAAAGGAAGCCGCCATGAAGAAAATTTTTATAGGGTTGATACGTGGTTACCAGAAAGTGATATCCCCGCTGTTCCCGCCGAGCTGCCGGTATTATCCGACCTGCTCGAACTATGCGGTCCAAGCCATCCAAAAACATGGCGCAATCAAGGGCAGCCTGATGGGAATCGCACGCATTCTCAGATGCCATCCTTTCGTTAAAGGCGGGTACGATCCGGTGCCTGAACAATTCAGCATCCGCCGCAATAAAGAGGACGAACACAACCACTCGGAACATGAACATTTACATGAGCACTAAGATTTTCCGGATTTTCCCATTTCAACAATCAAAGGAGAGATTAAAATGGATGAATTAAAGAAGATTTTCTTAGCAGGTGTCGGCATGACTTCCACTTCGATCGAGAAAGCTGAAAAGCTGATCAATGAGATGGTCGAAAAAGGGCGTGTTACGGTCCAGGAAGGAAAAGAACTGCAGACGGAGTTGACCCGCAAAGCATCGGGCATCGTGCCGGCGACGAAAGCGGAGCTGGATAAGTTGCCGTTCGCCAAAAAAGAGGATGTGCAGGCGCTGGAAGCCAAGATGGATGCGATAAACGCCAAACTGGATCAATTGTTGAACAAATAAGCAAGCGCAAAAGATGAAGGGAGGGGTCAGGATGGCAAGAGACGAACGGTTGCGTGAAATAGTCCGGATCCTGTCCTCTTACGGGCTTCAATTCCTTTACCATAATCAAGTGAAGCCGAGCCGGAAAGATCAGGACCCGGAAAACCTTCGTCTTGCTTTCGAAAAACTGGGACCGAGCTTCATCAAAATCGGCCAGATCCTTTCCACCCGCATCGATATTCTGCCGCAGGCCTTCGTTGAAGAGTTGGCTCATCTGCAGGACAAAGCGCCGGAATTCCCGTTTGCGGAAGTCGAACGCATCTTTATGGAAGAAACCAAACTGTCATTAGGCGAAGCCTTCCTGTCCATCGACGAAAAACCGCTCGCCAGCGCATCGATTGCCCAGGTCCATCGGGCGGTTCTCCGGACAGGTGAGGAAGTGGTCGTGAAGGTGCAGCGCCCGATCATCGATGACCTCTTGATCCGGGATTTGGATATCCTGATCCGCCTAAGCAGAAAAATCCCGCGGGAACTGGTTGAGGTAGTCGATCCCAAGGAAGCGTTGGAGCAGGTGAAGGCGAACACCTTGATTGAACTGGATTTCCGCAATGAGGGGCAACTGCTGCAACGCTTCAGGGACCTCAACACCAATATCGCCTGCATCGGCGTCCCGAAAATCTATTCCGGGCTTACGACGCGCAGGGTACTGGTGGAAGAGTACATCGAAGGCACCAAAATCACCCACCGCGAACAGTTGGATTTGCTTGGCTATGATTTGGACGACACCAGCCGAAAGTTGATGCTGGCCTATCTGAAACAAGTATTCCACGACGGCTTTTTCCATGGGGATCCCCATCCCGGCAACCTGATCATCAAAGAAGGCAAAATCTATTTCATCGATTTCGGAATCATGGGGGATCTGTCGGAGACCACGAAAAAATCGCTGAACGATATCCTCCAAGGATTGGCCTCGAAAGATCTGGACCGGATGGTGAAAGTCTGTCTGGAATTGGGAACGCCGAAAGGACGGGTCGACAAACGCAATCTGCACGCCGATGTCGAGATGCTGTTCGATATGTACCTTTCCAACAATATGCTGAACGTGAACCTGGGGACCTTCATCACCGATTTCATCAGAATGTTCAAACGGCATAACATCGCCATTCCGAGCGACCTGACGATCCTCGCGAAGTCTTTGTCGATACTGGAAGGCGTTTTTCTGGAAATTTCCCCTGAGTTGAACCTGATTTTGATCGCGAAGGACTATCTGAAGGAAAGTTTTACGCTGACGACGCTGATGCAGAAATTTTCTGCGGAGAAGCTGGCTTTGAGGGGGTATGCCTTCATCAAGGACAGCAGCGAAATCCCAAGCAGCCTGCTGGCTCTGCTGAAGCAGACGGCAAGCGGCAGGACCATGCTGCGGATCGATGTCGACCAACTGGATGACAAGTGGAAGGATGTCAAAAAGATGTCCAATCGCGTCGTCATCTCTTTGATTGTTGCCGGGTTGCTGCTGTCATCAGCCATCATGTCAGGAACGCCGGGAGGGCAATTCCTGGGGCAAGGAGGCTTTGTGATCGCCGGTCTGTTCAGCATCTGGTTGCTGATTTCCATTTTCCGTTCGGGGAACCTGTAAGTGGAAAAGTTTGGGTTTCTTTCAGAGTTGACACCACATTAAAATATATTAAAAATTAAAAAGAACCTCTTGAAAATCGATTGCCGCTGTTATATTATATATTGGTCAGCTTTCAAGGGAAGCTAATGGAGGGATAGCGAAGTGGCTAAACGCGGCGGACTGTAAATCCGCTCCTTCGGGTTCGGCAGTTCGAATCTGCCTCCCTCCACCATTGGGCTATCGCCAAGCGGTAAGGCAACAGACTTTGACTCTGTCATTCGTTGGTTCGAATCCAGCTAGCCCAGTCATACGAGCTAATGAAGCTCATTGGAAACGCATAGTTTCTCTATAGATGCGCCGCCAAAATCATTTTTGATGATTTTGGCGGCGTCTTTTTGTATTCTGAGGCGTGGGTTTCTTCTTTCCCTGAGTTGAACTACTCCCACCTATGCTTATGCTTAGAGGTGGGAGATTCCTAAAAACTCCGACCTATCGGTCAGATTCTCGTTAGGCTAACCCCGTGGCCCCCACGGTTCTGGAAGCTAAAATACGCATGGCTTCCTGCTTCAAGTTTGTGCTTGCGTTGAAATCCCGGTCGTGATGGCTCCCGCATTCGGGGCAAGTCCACTTGCGCACACGGAGACTCTTCACGTCTTTGTTTTGGTAGCCGCAACAGGAACATAGCTGGCTGGAAGGGAAGTTTTTTGCTACAACAACGACTTCTTTCCCATACCAATTCGCTTTATACTCCAGCATTGTGCGGAATTGCGACCAGCTGACTTCGCTGATGGCTTTCGAAAGTTTTCGGTTCTTGACCATGTTGGATACCTGCAAATCCTCAATCCCGATCACATCGTGGTTTTTGATGATGTCGGTGGAGATTTTATGCAGGTAATCGTTCCGTTTATTAGTGATATCCTCGTGGATACAGGCGACCTTGCGTTTCTGCTTCTGGTAGTTCTTCGCCTCGAACAGCTTCTTGCCGTCCTTGCAGGCTTGCTCCATGCGGCGGGACAGTATTTTCTGCTCCTTAACCAATTTCTTTTCCATTGTTCGGAAAAACTTCGGATTCTCGAAGACGGTTTTGTCCTCATCCGATAGGATGGCAAAGTCTTTCAATCCGACATCCACGCCAACGGTAGTATTTGTTTTGGGGGTGGGGTGGGTTTCGACTTCGCACAAGATGGACACGAAATATTTTCCGGACGGATTGCGCCGAATGGTGGCGTTCAGGATACGCCCTTCGGGTTCCCGGCTCTTGGCGAATGTGACCAGCCCCAATTTAGGAAGTTTCAACTTGTTCCCGACAATCGCGATATTTCCGTTCGTATGCTTGGTCGTGTACGACTGCACCGGATTCTTTTTGCTCTTGTAGTGGGGGTAGCTGTTCTGTTTCTTGAAGAAGCGGTCGTAGCTGTCCGATAGATTCCGCAAGGAAGATTGGAGGGCGGTACTGTCGACCTCTTTCAGCCAGAGTGTCCCCTCTTCTTTTTTCAGCAACGTCAACTTGGCGGAACAAGCGTTGTAGCTCAGTCCTTTTCCTGTTTCCTTATAGCTTTTGTTCCATTCGGACAGGAAGCGGTTGAACACGAAACGGGAACAGCCGATGGTCTTGGCAATCAGGATTTGTTGTTCCTGATTGGGGTAGATCCGAAACTTGTAGGCTTTGTGGATCATCATTGCCAGTCACCTCCTTCTGCCACCTATTATACACGAACGTTTGTTCTTGGTCGAGTGGGAGGGCCTTCTTTAACAGCAAGATTTTTCGAAAAGAATAGGCTGACGCCTACCGCCATTCATCTCCCACCTACTCATTGGGCTGTGCCCTTTTCATTCCTAGAGGTGGGAGTCTTCTGGCGGAAAATGATAAAAGTTCATAATTTGGAAAAATGTTTCATCAGCAAAACGTGATATGATGGATGAAGTGGTTGTTCCAAAATAATAGACAATTATCGAAGAGAAAGCGGGGGAATTACAATGGCTAAATGCACAGATTGCAACGTTGATTTGATTGAAGGCTTAGGTTTGTATTCGCAAGGGGTTTATCTTGTCGAGTTGGCGAAGGGAAAAACATTGAACGGACAAGGGAAAGTTGCTTTGGAAGCAGCTGCTTGCCCACAATGCGGCAAAGTATCGTTCTACTTGCCCGAAGAACAATTGGCGAAACTGGTCGATTGATTGTTATCATCACGAAAAAACGAGCCCGGGAATATTTCCTGGGCTCGTTTTGCTTATGTCAAAATAATGTACTCCAATAGAAGTTAATGTGCATCACCGTAGGTGTTCCATAGGTTTGTCAAAAGGGTCCATGCAACCAATAATGATGGCTAGTGTAGTGTAGCGTTGATATTTAGAGAAAAGATCGACATACTCACTTCGTATCAAATATTTGATTTTTCAATTTTGGGATACAACGAAGCCATCTTTTCTCGGGCATGATTATTTGTAAAATGCCAACGGATTTTTGATGATCGGGTATTCCGTTCCCGCTCCCATGCAGTCAACTCCGAACGGAGTTTTTCGAGGTCATCAATTCTGCGGTGTAAACATTGCCTGGTCATAACGTTTAATTCTATTTCGGCAATATTCAACCAACTGCCATGTAATGGCGTGAAATGAATCTCTAGGCGGCGGACGATCCTGCGTGCCTCTTCGGGCGGAAATGCTCTGTAGAGTGAAGCGAGTGTATGTGTATTGAGATTATCCATAACCAAAGTGATTTTTTCAACCTCGGGATAACCAATATCTACAAGGTATTGAATCTCCTCGGCCCAATCTACTGAGGTTCGCTGCTTGCGGACGTTCACGTGTCGGACTCCACCAAGTGGTTCAGTGAAGATAAAAATGCTACAAGTGCCTTCTCGCACATATTCAGAATCAATTTTTTGGTCACTGCCTTTTCGCATAGGAAGAGGTTCCCTTGATTCACCCAAAAGTTGATAGGGTTTTTCGTCCATACAAACGACCGGGTGTTGAGGATCGTAAGGTAACTCATATACGTCGAGGACATCTTCCATGCACGCTACGAATGCTGCGTTTTCTTTTGACGGGATGCACCAGTATTGTTTTTTGTGAGGTCGTAATTCGTTTTTTTTAAGGTCCTTCCGATGGCATCCTTGCCAACCGGAATTTCAAGTTCAACTTTTGCTTTCTCTTCCAGAAGGCGAAGGGTCCATCTGGAACGACCTTCTGGAGCTGGGCCGCAGGCCATTTCAATGAGTTTTGCTTCCGCGCGTCCATCGATTTTCCGACGGGCATTATCCGAATTGACACTTCTACCGACGGATAGAACTTTTTCAACACCACCGTCAATGTAGTACTTGATTACATTGTGCACAGTCGCGAAACAAACACCGATAGATTTGACGCATTGTTGATGGGTAGATGGTTTTCCATGCGCTTCATCGAGGTCTAATAAAATTTGGCATCTGCATTTTATGGTCCGAGTAGTCGTTTTCTTACGCAGAATGCTTTTTAATCTGCGTACTTCATCATCTGTTAATGAGATAACGTACTTCTTGTTTCTGCCCATTTTAAGCCACCGCCGTTTATTTTTATTATACTGCACAACGAAAGCAACTCTAACAGATTCAAACTCAACAGCTTACTTATTTGTCAACGCTACACTACACTAGCTTCACGGGTTAGCCCTTCGGAAATTAGATAAATCTGACCCATTGCGCTCTGCGATGCTCATTTGCATGGTAGTCTTAGGGCTTCATCCCTTAGACTACCAGTACAAGGTGACCGTAGGGAACGTTGCGCAGCACGATTTCCTAAATTTCTTTCAGGGCTGAACGAACCCGTTCCGCTTTTCCTTATTAATGTTCGTTTGGGTCGTTTTTTGCATCTTCGTGGGTCGGGTGGACGGTTCCTGACAAGTGGTCAGGACCTGCATAGATCGTATATAGCTTGAGTGGCTTGTCGCCTGTGTTGGTGATGTTGTGCCATTTGTCGGCAGGCACAAAGACAGCGTCATCGTCGGAAACTTTTTGTTCGAAATACAGATCATCCTCTGAGTCGCCCATCACGCAAAGGCCATCCCCTTCTTCAATGCGGATGAATTGGTCGATGCCATGGTGAACTTCCAATCCGATATCATCGTTCGGTTGGATCGTCATCACGGTCACCTGTAATTTTTCACCGGTCCAGATTGTTGTGCGGTAATTCTCGTTCTGCAGGGTTGCGTCTTCGATGTTCACTACGTAAGGTTTCTTGCCATGATCTTTAAAATCGATACTCATTTGAATTCCTCCTAATTTAAATTAATTATTTCATTGTAATCATTATAAACTAAGTATAGCAAAGTGAGCCGCATTTGCAAACGATATGCTTCATGCGTGATCGATCGCCCATCTGCTTCCATTGTAACGCTCCTGAAGCGCTTTCTCAAGGAAACAATGCCGTTCGGTCAGATTATTTGTGATATAATTGACGATATAACTTTGAACGTGGAGGTGCGCATGTGTCAATCGATTGGGGAGAAGTGATCACCTGGAGCAATGCCTTTGATATAGTGGATATCCTGTTGGTATGGTATCTCGTCTACAAGTTGATCATGATTTTAAAAGGTACGCGTTCCATTCAATTGCTGAAAGGGATCGGAATCATCGTGCTGATCAAACTGGCTGCAGTCACGCTTCAGTTGCAGACCATAGATTGGATTATGAACCGCGTCATCCAATGGGGTGTCGTGGCGGTCATTGTCGTATTTCAGCCGGAAATCCGAAAAGGATTGGAGCATCTGGGAAAGACAGGGTTCAGAAAGAAAGCCAAACGGTCGGTCAATAAGAGCGAACGCTTGGTAACGGAGTTGGACAAGGCTGTCCAATATATGGCAAAACGAAAAATCGGAGCATTGATATCCATCGAGCAGCAAGATCAGCTGGATGAGTACGCTGCCACGGGGATAAGGATCGGCGGAGAGGTAACCAACCAGTTGCTGATCAATATTTTTATCCCCAACACGCCTTTGCACGATGGAGCGGTCATCATCCAAGACTACAAAATCGCGACCGCAGCCAGTTATCTGCCGTTATCAGAAAGTTCCTTCATCCCGAAGGAACTGGGAACAAGGCACCGTGCCGCAATCGGACTGGGTGAAGTCAGCGATGCCATCACCATCATCGTTTCGGAAGAAACCGGGGGCGTCAGCATTGCCCATAAGACGAGTTTGTTGCGCGAAATGAACCGCGATGATTTTGTCGCCTATTTGACCAGCCAACTGGTTGTTGAAGAAGAGGAAGAAAAGACTACCAATTTCATCCAGGATTTCTTTGATAATACGAAGTGGGGTGGTTCTGAATGAGGAAGCAGCAAGAGGATAAGTTTTTGGAAAACAAGTGGGTCGTCAGAGGAATCTCCTTCCTGATTTCCTTATTATTGTTCGCCTATGTCTACTCGGAAAATTATGGCTGGTCCACGAGCACCAGCAACAGTTCCATCAGCACCAGCAAACGGGAAACCATTTCGAATGTCCCGATCCAAGTGAACATCGATACGGATGCGTATTTCATTTCAGGATTGCCGGAAACGGTGGTATTGACGCTGACCGGGCCGGAGAGCGTACTCGTGCAGACGATTTCCGCGGCGGATTACCGGATCGTCACAGAAAATCTGGATGATCTGGGGCCGGGCAACCATACAATCCAGTTGACGGCCGAAAATCTTTCGAACGAAATCGATTATTCGATTACACCATCGCGTGTGAATGTCGTCATTGAAGAGCGGGTTGCCATCGAAAGCCCAGTGGAAGTCCGCTTCGATGAATCATTGGTCGATCCGCAATATCAAGCAGGCGTTGCGGAACTGAGTACGGACACGGTAACGTTGACCGGACCAGCCTCGACCATAAGCCGAGTGGATAGTGTTTACGTAACGGTTGCGGCTGAAAATGGCTTGACAAATACTGTGAATATGAATACTGTAGTACAAGTAGTGGACGCAAGTGGGAATAAGTTGAATGTTTCCGTCGATCCGCAAGAAATTTCCGTCAAGATTCCTATTTCTTTATACGGGAAAGAAGTGCCGCTGGTCATCCAACAGATCGGTGTTCCGCTTGAAGGTAAAATCTATACGATCGAAGTGGATGGGGAAGCCAGTGTGACCTTGACGGGCGATAAGGCTCTGCTCGCCGAGATTGATGAAGTGATTCTGCCGGTAAGCGTCACAGGAGTAGAGAGCAACACAACCCAAACCATCACAATCCCAGTTCCGAATGCCGCTTTGACGGCTACACCGACTACAATCAAGGTAAACATCCGCCTATCGGATGCTGCTGAGGCTGCAGCCGATCCGGATACGACGGCTGATGAAGGAGAATCCTCCGTTTCCGCCGATGAGAGCAGCGCTATCGCTTCTTCGGAATCGGATAGTCTGGACAGCGAAGCGGGTCAATCGGAGAGCAGCTCATAAAATTAAACAAATCCATGCAAAGAAAATAAATGAAAAATCTAAAGGAGATTACAGGTAATGGGTAAATATTTTGGGACAGACGGTGTCAGAGGCGTTGCGAACAGCGAATTGACACCGGAATTAGCTTTCAAATTAGGCCGTTTTGGAGGATATGTCTTAAGACAACACGCCAAAGATATCGCACATCCGCTAGTGCTGGTTGCGCGTGATACGAGAATTTCAGGTCAATTGTTGGAATATGCATTGGTTTCCGGCTTATTGTCAGTCGGTATCGAAGTGCTGCAATTGGGAGTCATCCCGACACCCGGCGTCGCTTATCTGACACGCATCCAAGGTGCTGTAGCCGGGGTCATGATCTCCGCATCGCACAATCCCGCAGGGGACAACGGCATCAAATTCTTCGGGGCTGACGGGTTCAAACTGTCAGATGAACAAGAATACGAAATCGAAGCTTATTTGGACCAAGCAGGCGATGATTTGCCAAGACCTTCGGCAGACGGATTGGGCACAGTGGATGAATATCCGGAAGGCGTCCTGAAATATGCACAATACCTGCAGACGACCATCCCGGATGACCTTTCCGGCATCACAGTCTGCCTGGATGCGGCAAACGGGGCAGCATCACCGGTCGTCAATCGCCTTTTTGCGGATCTGGAAACGGATTTCTTCACGATGGGCGCAAATCCCGACGGAATCAACATCAACAAAGGCGTCGGTTCGACACATCCGGATGTCCTGGGCAAATTCGTCGTCGAGAAGAAAGCGGATGTCGGCTTGGCATTCGACGGAGACGCCGACCGCTGTATCGCTGTGGATGAGAATGGGCGCATCATTGACGGTGACCGAATCATGTTCATCTGCGGTAAATACTTGAAAGAGCGGAATAAATTGAATCAAAACACAATTGTCTCGACTGTCATGAGCAACCTGGGCTTCCATTTGGCTGTGGAAGCTGAAGGCATGACTGCCTTGAAGACGCAAGTCGGCGACCGTTATGTCGTGGAAGAGATGCGCAAAAATGGCTACAATTTGGGCGGCGAGCAATCGGGACACGTTGTTTTCCTGGATATGAACACGACCGGGGATGGCCTTTTGACAGGTATCCAATTGTTGAATGTCATGAAACAGACCGGCAAAAAACTTTCCGAATTGGCTGACGAAGTGACGCTTTACCCGCAAGAATTGGTGAACGTACGCGTCTCCGAGAAAGATGGCGTAATGGAAATTCCGGCTGTGAAAGCTGTCATCGAAGAAGTTGAAGCCGAAATGGCAGGAAAAGGCCGCATTTTGGTGCGTCCGAGCGGAACAGAACCGTTGTTGCGCGTTATGGCTGAAGCTGAAACGGATGAAAAATGCCATGAGTACGTTATGCGCATCGTAGATGTCGTAAAAGCGGAAATCGGCATCTAAGAGATAGAGCCTGTAAATGGTTTAGAGTCGTGGAACACTGCAATGGTAGTGTTTCACGGCGTTTTTTGTTTAGCGGTTGATGATGAATCATAGAACCGATGAGTTATTCGGGGCCGTCATTCAGAACAATAATTGCAAATATACACAACTGTACGTTTATGGTTATAATGTAAGCGAAACCAACGTGGTGCGAAATCGGCAGGTTAATGATGGGGAGGTGCGATCATGATAAAACCAAAACGATCTTATTTACAGGAAGACCTTTTTGAATTGCCGAAAATAAGGCGGGTTGGTCATTACCTCAGCGGAATGATCATGCCGAACGTGAGTGTCTTCATCACGTGGGGAATCATTACGACGCTGATCCAATATCTTCAGGGTCCGCTCCAAAATTCTTTTCTGGAAATGGATCACCTCATGATTCAATTTCTCCTCCCTGTGCTGATTGCTTATACCGGGGGACGATTGATCGAGCAACGTGCCGGGGTCGTGGCGGCCGTTGCGGTGATCGGAATGCTCGTGGAATCAGAAGATCCGCAAATTCTGGGTGCCATGGTAATCGGACCGTTGATCGGCTGGAACGTTTTTCTGTTCGATAAATATCTTTTGCCTAAAGTCAAAGCGGGTTACGAGATGTTGGTCCGTAATTTTTCGGCGGGAATCATCGGCATGCTGTTCGGCTATTTGAGTCTTGTTTTTATCGGTCCGTTCATTGCGGGCGTAACGAAACAGATCGGGCTGTTTGTCGGCTGGCTGATCCAGCGGAATCTGCTGTTGTTCACCAACCTTTTTATAGAGCCGTTGAAGGTCTTGTTCTTGAACAACACGCTCAACCACGGCATCTTGACGCCGTTGGGGATTGAACAGGCGGGGGATGCGGGAACATCGATTTTGTTTTTGATTGAAACCAATCCCGGTCCGGGCTTGGGCATTCTGTTGGCTTTCATCTTGTTCAGCAAGAAGGATTTGAAGGCCACAGCCAGTGGTGCTTTCATGATCCATCTGTTCGGCGGGATCCACGAAATTTATTTCCCGTTTGTTTTACTGAATCCGTTGTTGTTTGCGGCTGTCATTATAGGCGGGATGAGCGGCACGCTGGTTTTTGAGTTGTTTCAAGTGGGGCTGAAAGTTCCGGCTTCGCCTGGGTCGATTGTGGTGATTTTGGCGAATACGCCGCAAGAGATGCTGCTGGGAGTTGCCAGCGGCATTGCAGGAAGCACACTGGTAAGTTTTTTGATTGCTGCCCTTGTGATCAGGAAAGACCAGACAAAAAAAGAAATTTCAGAAAAGGTGACGAAAGTGACGGAAATCCGGAAAATTTTATTCGCATGCGATGCAGGGATGGGTTCAAGCGCCATGGGAGCCAGCTTGATGCGGCAGCAATTGGAAGCGAGCGGAATTTCGATCCCGGTGGACTACACGTCCATATACCACGTGAACGATGATCCCCATCTTTTGCTTATCACCCAAAATGAGCTGAAGCATTTGGCCGAAATCCAAGCCCCTCACGCACAACTTGTCACAATCGGAAATTTTTTGGACCAAGAAGAGTATGCGAAAGTTGTGGCACTGCTGACCGATGAACAAGAACTAAAAGGGATCCCGGGGGCGCTAGGGGAAACACTGCCGTATCAAAAGGTCGTCTTTTTGTATGCGGATGGTGTGCGGGGTTCGCAGACGATGGCAGCGCAAGCGTTCCGGAATCTGGCGGAAAAGCAAAATATCAGGGTCGATATCGAAAAGCAGCCGCTGGAACAGCTGATTGCGGACCAACAGAATCTGTATATCGTCACTGAAGCCTTTGCTGCTGAGAACGATCTGCCGAAGGCTCCGCTGCTGATCGTCGAACATCTTATCGCAACGAATAAATACGAGAAACTATTAAGGGGAGACTTGTCAGATGTTTCTAACTCCTAGAGAGACCATCATTTTAAAAGAATTGCTGCATTCCGCCTCACCGGTTACCGTGGAACGCTTGATGAGCCTGCTGAAAGTCAGCAAGCGTACGGTCTACCGCGAGTTGGCAAATCTCGAGCTTTCTTTGGAATCCATCGGCGCAAAGCTGGAAAAAGCGAGCCGGGGCCGTTTCCGATTGATTGCCGAGGATGCCGCAAAAGCAGAAATCCTCTCCGCCGTTTCTGAGGATGAACCTTCCGAATTATCCGCCACGGAACGCCAGCATGCCATTTTGCTGCAGATGTTGAACAGTGACGAGCCGATCAGCATGCAGACGTTTCTGGACGAATACCTGATCAGCAACACCACATTTTTTGCCGACATCAAACAGTTGGAGCTGCGTTTGGCGCGGCTGCCCTTAACGATCGCGAGAAATCGTGGCTATGAACTTGTAGGCAGCGAAAAGTATCGCCGGCTTCTGTTGGCCAATATTCTGGGAATCGAGATCAATGAGTACCACTTCTTTCACTTTTCGGAATTGGAAGATAAAGAAAGTTTCTTTATGCAATTCGTCAATCAGGAGCAGCTGCTTTTTGCTCAAAAATTGGTTCGGGAAATCGTCGAGCCCCGCTTTTCCGACTTGAGTGATCGGAAACTGGAATTTTTGATTTTGATGCTGACGATTTCCATGGATCGCGTTCCGCGAGGCCGCCGACTGGTGGAAGAATCCTATGCGGGGCAAATCAATAAGGAGCTTTTGGATTTGTCGAAGCAAATTTTTGCCAAAATCGCAGCCCATACGAAACAATTGTATGCGGTCAGCGAAGTCGTCTTCTTCGCTAATCTGTTGGGTGATTTTTTCAGTGACTTGGATAATGATTTTTTTACCGAAAGCTTCGATCCGCGCTTGGCGTACCAGGTGAAGCAATTGATCGAGAACGTCAGTCAGGATGCCGAAGTCAATTTCTTTGAGGACAGCAATCTCTATAAAATGCTCTTGACGCATCTTTCCGCGGCGTTGAGCCGCGCCATCCTGAATCAAGGAAGCCTCAATAATCCCATCCTGGAGCGGATCATGGGGCAATACTCGGAAGTTGCGGGTGCGATCCGCAAGGCCTTGCCGAAGGTGTTCCCGCAGCAGGAATTCTCCGAAGAGGAAATCGCCTATATGGTGCTGCATTTCGCCAATTCCCTGGAACGCAGCCCGAAAGTCATCGCGGTGGATATTGCCGGCATTTCCCCGAGCGGCTTGGCTTCGACGCGGATGTTGGAAATGCGCTTGCGGAAACATTTTCCTTTCATCAATGAGATCGTCTTTTTTCGCATAGCCGATCTCGGGAAACTGAATCTGGAAGAGAAGTATGATTTGACCATCTCCACTTCATTGTTGCCGGGGTACAGCGGGAAATACTTATTGATTTCCCCATTGCTTTTGGAGGACGAAATCAAGCAACTCAAAGAAGCGTTCCGTGCAATCGATCATACGAAGCGGCATGTTCAACCCGCAGCGAAGCCGAGCCTGCCCGAAAATGACGACTATCAGGAAGTCATGACCTTCATCGATGAAATCAACCAGTTGCTGAAGCACTTTTTCGTCAAGACGCTGGAAAACAGCGCCGACGTTTCCGAAACTGTCGCTTTGGCAGTGAGAAATATTTCAACTGAAATCGTAGCGGACCCGGAAAAAGTCCGGGATAAACTGATGAACCGCTATCAGCAAGCGCCGATCGGGATACCCAATACCCATTTCGCTTTGTTCCATGCCTCCCATGCCGCTGTTCTTCAGCCTTGTTTTTGTGTCTTTGATCTGCAGACGCCGCTGGAAATAGTCGGCATGGACAAAGAAACGATGACTTTGACACGGATGCTGGTCATGCTGGCCCCCGATCCGATCGAAGAGAATGTCGCTAAGATGCTGGGGAAAATCAGTGGAGCGATCATCATGAACGATTTGGGTATGGAGATTTTCAATTCCGGCAATGAAGCCATCATCTACCAATTGTTGTCCGCCCTCCTGATCGAAGAAGTCAAAAAGTGAAGCAGCAAGGAAGTGAGGAGTCCGTATGATTACAATCAAGGATGAGCATATTCTGTTGGATCAAACCTACAACACAGCCGAAGCCGCAATTGTCGCCGCCGGAGAATTTCTGGTGGTGCAAGGGTTGGTGTCCCCGCCTTACATCCAATCGATGCTGGCGCGCCACCGTAAAGTGAGTGTCTACGTCGGCAATTTTGTTGCCTTGCCTCACGGGGACAGCGAGGGGCAGCCCTATATTGAAGAAGAAGGCATCTGCTTGATTCAGGTGCCCGACGGCGTGAACTTCGGGAATGACAAGGAACCGCAAATCGCGACTATCCTTTTTGTGGTGGCCTTGAAGGAAAAGCAATTGGAAGCTTTGCAGGACATCGCTTTTTTCTGCTCGGATATCGAAAACGTGATGGCGTTGAGCGATGCCAAAGATTTGCGGGCGGTCAAAAACATTCTCCAGAACAGCTAACAGACACAAGTTAATATCAGTTCAAAAAGCAAGCAGCATCCTATTCGGTGGGAGGCTGCTTGCTTTTTTTGTGCGCCCGCTAACCGGAGGAGAAGGAAGGAATGAGGAATGAGGGGGCAGCTCCGGTAAAGAGTCCGTTCCCCGGAGAACGCCGGTAATACTGCTACTTAACTCCGATGAAGCCATGCTTATCGGAGAACACAAGCAGAATGTGGGCCGAACTCCGGCGAAGCCTCCGTTCCCCGAAGAAGAGTAGAGCAGATACCGATACCGGCAACAGCAACGGCACTCCGGATACGCGAATCAAGACATGGCACAAATAAACGTGCCAAAGCACGACTATAAACCAACCAGGGAAGCGCATACAATAAAGACATCAAAAGAAACAGTTTGAAGGGAGAAACAAAAAGATGGAACAGACACAACAAGCCTCGCTGAAGGCAAAGGTTCAAAAGTTAGGCAGTACGCTCTCAAGCATGGTGATGCCGAATATAGGGGCGCTCATCGCCTGGGGAGTTTTGACGGCATTATTCATCCCGGATGGCTATTTGCCGAATGAATCCTTCGCTTCGATGGTCGGTCCGATGCTTACGTATTTAATTCCTCTGTTGGTCGGTTATACAGGAGGTAAAGTGATTGCAGGCGATCGCGGTGCTGTAGTCGGGGCCATCGCCACAATGGGTGTGATCGTAGGAACGGAAATTCCGATGATCATGGGTGCCATGATCATGGGACCGTTGGGCGGTTTCACGATCAAGAAATTTGATGCCATTTTCCAGAGCAAAATCAAGACCGGTTTTGAAATGCTGGTCAACAATTTCTCGGCAGGCTTGATCGGATTCGCATTGGCACTTGTAGGGTTCCAGGCAATCGGTCCAGTGGTTGACCGTTTGACGCAAGCAATGGCAGCCGGGGTTGAAACAATCCTGAACGCACAATTGATTCCTTTAACGAATATCTTCATCGAACCAGCAAAAATTCTTTTCCTGAACAATGCAATCAACCACGGAATTTTGACACCATTGGGAACGGAACAAGTCAGCGAGACAGGCCGTTCGATCCTCTTCCTGCTTGAAGCAAATCCTGGTCCTGGTTTGGGCGTGTTGTTGGCTTTCACTCTATTCGGCAAAGGCTCAGCGAAATCGACAGCTCCGGGTGCGATGATCATCCATTTCTTGGGTGGGATCCACGAAATCTATTTCCCTTACGTCATGATGAAACCGCTGTTATTCCTGGCAGTCATCTCGGGCGGCGTTTCCGGCAGCTTTGTGTTCCAACTTTTAGGCGCTGGTTTGCGGGCTCCGGCTTCACCAGGTTCGATCATCGCGATTTTGGCTATGACGCCGATGGGTTCTTACCTGCCCGTCATTTTGGGAGTCGTCGCTGGTGCGGCAGCATCTTTTGCGGTAGCAACGGTCATTTTGAAGGCAGACTCCAAAGAAGCAGTCGATAATTTTGAAGAAAGTGTCAAAGCGACCCAAGCCGCAAAATTAAGCGCAAAGGGCTCAGCTGGACAAACAAGTCTGACAAACATGTCAGGCATCCAACACATCATTTTTGCTTGCGATGCAGGGATGGGTTCAAGCGCAATGGGAGCTTCTATCCTGCGCAAAAAAATCAACGCGGCCGGATTACCGCAAGATGTAACCAACCGCGCCATCAATAATCTGACGGATGCAGCCAACACGTTGATCGTGACTCAGGAAGAACTGAAGAACCGGGCCCAACAGAAAGCACCGAATGCAACTTTCGTAGCGATCGAGAATTTCCTGAATTCGCCAAAATACGATGAAATCGTAGCTACGCTGGCCGGCACCAATCTGAAAGAAACCGTCGTTGCACCTGCAGCATCGCGCCTTGATGTTGACTTGGCGAACATCAATGAAATCGTCTTGGTCCATGATGACCGCAAAGGCTCCGCCACGATGGGACAAAAAGTAGTGGAACGGATTTTGGAGAGGGAAGCCTTGGATATACCTTTAAGAAAAATGCACATCAACGAGCTGAAAGCATCTCCGCAAACATTGGTCATCAGCAAGAACAGTCTGACACAAGCGGCCCAACAAAAAGTGCCTGCAGCGGTTCATCTGTCAGTGGACAGTCTGATCACGACATCGAAATACGAGAGCGTCGTCGCCAATTTGAAGCAAACAGCGTAAAGAGAGGATGAATAAGATGAATAATTTAGATACAGAAATGATCGTTTTGAATAAAGCGTTCGCGTCAAAAGAAGAAGCCATCCGTTTCTGCGGCCAAAAATTAGTGGACGCAGGCTGTGTGGATTCGGATTATGTGGAGGCTATGGTGCAACGGGATCGGATGTTGTCGGTGTATATGGGGAATTTCATCGCGATTCCCCATGGTACCGATGCAGCCAAAGAGCACGTGAAAAAATCAGGCATTTGTGTTGTGCAAGTGCCTGACGGGGTCGATTTCGGCGACGAGCGGGAAGAAAAAGTGGCAACCGTTCTGTTCGGCATCGCAGGAGTCGGGGATGACCACTTGGAATTGATCCAAAAAATCGCGCTGTATTGCAGCGACGTGGATAACGTCGTCACTTTAGCGGACGCTTTGACAAAAGATGAAATCACTGGCAGCTTAGCCATTGCATAGGGAGAGATGAAAATGAAAGCAGTACACTTTGGTGCCGGAAATATCGGCCGCGGCTTTATCGGAGAAATTTTGAATCACAACGGGTACGCCATCACTTTTGTGGATGTGAACGATACAATCATCGAAGCTTTAAAAACGCGTGGCGGCTATACGATCGAGTTGGCGGATGAGTCACGCAAACAGATCCAAATCGAGAACGTCACTGGGCTCAATAATGCCAAAGAGGCAGAAAAAGTTGTGGAAGCGATCGTTGCAGCGGATATCTTAACGACTGCCATCGGGCCGAATATTCTGCCTAGAATCGCGCAATTGATCGCAGAAGGGATCACGGCGCGCGCAGCCCGGAACATCCAGCAGCCCATCGACATCATCGCCTGCGAAAACATGATCGGCGGATCGACATTCCTGGCGGGGGAAGTCAAGAAATATTGCACGGACACGGCTTACCTTGATGCGTATGTCGGCTTCCCGGATGCAGCGGTGGATCGGATCGTTCCGATGCAACAACATGCGGATCCGCTCTTTGTGCAAGTGGAGCCCTTCAGCGAGTGGGTTGTACAAGGGACAGCCTGCAAAAGCCCGATCCGCCTGGAAGGCGTTGCCTATGTGAACGATCTGGAGCCTTATATCGAACGCAAGCTGTTCAGCGTCAATACAGGACACGCTACGGTAGCCTACACAGGCGCTCTGCAAGGCTATGAAACCATCGATGAAGCGATGCAGGACAATCTGGTCGTTATCCAACTGCGTTCTGTATTGCATGAAACCGGTAAATTGTTGATCAAGAAATGGGGATTCGATGAAGCCGAGCATGAGAAATATATCGAAAAAATCATCGGCCGTTTCCAAAACAAATACATTTCCGACGCGATTTCCCGTGTGGCGCGCACGCCTTTAAGAAAATTGGGCAATCATGAGCGCTTCATCCGTCCGATGGTTGAATTGACCCAACTCGATGAGATGCCTTTCCATTTGCTGGAGACGATCGGCATGGTCTTCAATTACTTCGACCCGGAAGATGAACAGTGCCAAGAACTGAAGGAAATGATCCTGCAAAAAGGCTTGGATAAAATCATTTCGGAAGTAACCGGGATAGACAATCAAAAAATCTTGGGCAGCATCAAACAGAACGTCGAGAAATACGCCTATAAGGTAGCGTAATCCTGAGAAACAGTTAACCATCATGTATACGCGTTGTGCCGGTCAAGCCGTCGTTTGAGACATCTTGATGAAATCAAACGGCACAACGAGTATAAGTTTTTCTTAAATAGTGCTTCAAACCGGCGTTACAAGTGAAACCGGTCGAAAAACGCTTTGACAATGTCACTGCTTGTAGGATAAAATGCATATATTCTGGAAAATATAAAGCTAGGAGGATAGAGGAACAAGCAAATGGATAGCGCCAGACTTCAGGGAGCACAGGAACATCGGCCCTGAAGTGACGAGGATTGGGTTTATCGAAGGATTCGGCGGATGACCCAAGGCAAGTGTAGTCTACAGGATTGAAGTAAAAAAGACCCTTTTGCGGCTTCAGAGCCCGAAACGGTCTTACAGAGATCAATCCCCACACCCAGAAAAAATCGAGATAACAAAGGGGATTTTTACGCTTATGTGTGGAATAGTTGGATATGTAGGACAAGGCAATGTACAAGAGGTATTGTTGCATGGATTAGAAAAATTGGAATACCGTGGTTATGATTCAGCCGGTATTTTTGTCGTAGACGCTGAAAACCAAGGTCATGTATTCAAGGAAAAAGGCCGCATCGCGGATTTGCGCGCAATCGTCGACAGACAGGTAGATGCCCATACAGGAATCGGACACACAAGATGGGCAACGCATGGCGTGCCGAGCGCAGAGAATGCGCATCCGCACCAATCTGCGGATGGACGTTTTACTTTGGTCCATAACGGGGTCATCGAAAACTTCAAAGAAATCAAAGATGAGTATCTGCAGGATGTTACTTTCGTCAGCCAAACAGATACGGAAATCGTTGTGCAGCTGATCGAAAAAATCGCTGCCGAAGGAAACCTGGACGGAAAAGAAGCTTTGCGCCGCGCTTTAGCGATCGTAAGAGGCTCTTACGCTTTCGCGTTGGTCGATGCACAAGCTCCGAATGTCCTTTACGCAGCCAAAAACAAAAGCCCGTTGTTGATCGGCTTGGGCGATGACTTCAATGTCGTTGCCAGCGATGCGATGGCTACAGTTCAGATCACGAACCAATATGTGGAGATCCATGACGGCGAAATGATCACATTGACGGCTGATGGCGTCACAATCGAAAAATTGGACGGAAAAACAGTCACACGTAATCCGTATACGGCCCAAATCGATGCCAGCGACCTGGAAAAAGGGACATACCCTTACTACATGTTGAAAGAAATCGATGAGCAGCCTGCTGTTATGCGTAACATCATCCAAAAATACCAAAACGCAGAAGGCCGCTTGACCGTTCCTGAAGAATTGGTCACCGCTATGTTGGATGCTGACCGCATCCACGTCGTGGCTTGCGGGACGAGCTACCATTCCGGTTGGGTAGGCAAACATTATCTGGAAAAAATCGCACAGATCCCGACAGAAGTGCATGTCGCCAGCGAATTCTCCTACAACCCGCCGTTGTTGACAGGCAAGCCGTTCTTCATCTTCCTTACCCAAAGTGGGGAGACTGCGGACAGCCGCCAAGTATTGGTGAAAGTAAAAGAATGGGGATACCCAGCTTTGACGATCACAAACGTGGCTGGCTCGACCTTGTCGCGTGAAGCGGACTACACGTTGCTGCTGCATGCAGGTCCTGAGATCGCAGTCGCTTCAACGAAAGCTTATACGGCACAAATCGCTGTCCTGGCTGTCTTGTCGGATGCGTTAGGCGCGAGAACGGGTCATGATATGGGAATCGACATGGTCCATGAATTAGGGATCGTCGCAAATGCGATGGAAGCGGTCATCGATGACAAAGAGCGCATCGCTGCCTTGGCTGACATCTACTTGCCGAACACCCGCAATGCTTTCTACATCGGACGCGGTCTGGATTACTTCGTATCGATGGAAGCTGCATTGAAACTGAAAGAAATTTCTTATATCCAAACAGAAGGTTTTGCTGCCGGAGAATTGAAGCACGGCACAATCGCCTTGATCGAAGAAGGAACACCGGTCTTGGCTATCATTACCCAAGCTGATGTTGCCAGCCATACCCGCGGAAACGTCGAAGAAGTGCGTTCGCGCGGCGCAAACACTTGCGTATTTGCAATGGAAGGTTTGGCCAACGAAAATGACCAAATCATCTTGCCTGCTGTTCACCCCGCGTTGGCGCCACTGATGACAGTCGTTCCGACCCAACTGATGGCTTACTACGCAACGCTTCACCGTGGCTATGACGTCGACAAGCCAAGAAACTTGGCTAAATCCGTTACGGTTGAGTAAACTGCAGCATCTAGTCCAATACATAGATTTGAGCAGTGTGGAGTCCTTTCGGGGATTCTATGCTGCTTTTTTTGCGTTTCTGGTTTGGGGTTGCTTGTGCTCACCGGAGTAGCGCGGTGGGATCTGTCCTCAGCTCCGGTAAGACGGACGGCTATCGGAGAACACCGGTAATTTCAACCGCAACTCCGACGAAGCTCTTCTTATCGGAGAACGCAAGAAAATACGATCGGAACTCCGGCGAAGCCTTCGTTCACCGGAGGAACGTGCCGGAACGCCCGCTAATCCAATCCTGATGCGAAGTTTCAGAAAAAAAGATAGTAGCTGCCTTGATGCGGCAGCGACTATCTTTCGTAATGTGTCCAAGCAGACCAAATAATGACTTCTTTTTTGGCAATGTCAACAGAATAGACTACCCGATGTTGGATATTTAACCGTCGTGAATATTTATCATCCAAATTTCCGACCAATTTTTCATAAGGCGGTGGATTTTGGAAGGGGTTTTCTTTTAAGATTTCCATCAATCCGATGAATTTTTGATCTAAATGAGCGGATTTTAAATTTTTTAGGTCTTTCATAGCGGATTTTGCTATTTTTACAGAGTATCCCAATCGATATCCTCCAGTGCAACAAATTCATGTTCTTTTTCACGTTGGTGGATGATATCAGCTACTCCGGAAGATTGAAGGTACAGCGTTTCTTGAATAGCATCCCAATCTTTTTTGCTGACCATAACCGCTTCGCTTTCTTCCTTTTTGCCTGATATGTAGATGGGTTCATGGGTTTCGTTGACATCTTTCAGTAATTGATAAAAGATTTTGCGGGCCTGGCTTGGATTTACGATCGGCATAGGATCTCCCTCCCCTGTTTTTAGTTTCTTGCATCATTATAGCGTACTTAATTAAGTACGTCAAAGAGGCGTGCTTAATTAAGTTACTGAGAAGTTGCGCAGTTTACCTTTCTCCTGCTGTTTTTTTTCGACTTTGCAGGGTCCGATTAGTTCAAAGATAATCGCACTGCAGTGAAGGGATGGTTGCACTAATTCACTTTTTTCATTGGATAAAGTTTTGCTGCTCTGGAAACCGCAGGCGTAAATAATCACTTTTTCCCATTCGTGGCGCGCTTTTCCAGGAATCAGACCATCAAATATGATTTTCACCATCTCCCTCTAAATGCCAGCAATTGAATTAGTTCAAAAAATGGACACCTTTTCCGGTCCGAGGACTGTATTAATTTTTTTTTTATTTGGTCTATACTCTGGACTATAGAGATTGAAAGGGGATACAAAAAATTATGGCAAACAACTGGTTGGAATTAGACGGAAAAACGGTTATCGTTACAGGAGGCAATTCAGGTATCGGCTTACACATCGCGGATCACTTGAAACAACAAGGCGCAAACGTCGTTGTGGCGGATTTAAGTGTTGAAACGGGAACAAACGTTTATGGTAAACTGAATGTGAAAACAGATGTAACTTCGATCGAGAGCATCGAGGCGATGGTCGAAAAAGCTGTTGAGAAATTTGGCAAAATCGATGTTTTGGTCAATAATGCAGGTATGAACTTGCCGCGTTTATTGGTGGATGTCTACAGTGACGAAAGAAAATACGAAATTGATGAAGATTCATTCAACAAAATGACAGCAGTCAATCAAAAAGGAATGGTATTCACTACCCAAGCCGTCGTCAGAAACATGCTGAAGAACAAAGTGGAAGGCACGATCATCAATATCTCTTCCGAATCCGGCATGGAAGGTTCGGTCGGTCAAAGCATCTATTCAGCAACAAAAGGCGCTACGAATTCTTATACGCGTTCATGGGCAAAAGAACTTGGTAAATTTGGCATCAAAGTCGTCGGCATCGCACCGGGGATCAATGAAAAAACAGGATTGACAACTCCTGCCTACAATGAAGCATTGGCTTACACAAGAAACATACCGGTTGAGCAGTTGGACACAGGCTATGAAAAGAGCATTCCACTGGGACGCGTCGGAAAATTGGATGAAATCGGCTACTTGGTGGCATTCTTATCATCCAACAAATCCGCTTATATCACTGGGACAACAATCAACATTACAGGCGGGAAATCTAGAGGATAGTATGGGGGCGTTGACATGTCAACGGCAAGCGATAGAGAAGTTTTGCTGAGAAGTTTACTTTCAAATAAAGAAACGGATCTTCAAAGTCTTGAGGAAGCGTCGGGAAAAAATAGATACCAAATCAAAACGATCATTTCGGAATTGAACGATGTCTACGAAGGGCTCTTAACAATCCGGTACAAGGATGAATCGCAAGTAGGCATCGTCAGAAAGGAGGGGGCGAACATATTCAACACACTTCAGTACAATATCCATCAAGACTTCAATAAGGTAGAATGCAGGATCGCGTATCTGTTGTACCGCTTGATATGCACAGAGGAGTACCTGAATATCGGAGACCTCTCCGAAGAAATGAGCGTAAGCAGGAGCACGGTGAATAATGACCTTAAAAAGCTGAAGCAGCTTTTGGAGAAATACAATGCGAAAATCGTCGGAATCCCGAACAAAGGCATCACCTTCCAGTGCAGCGAATTCGGCACCCGCCTGGTGCTCATCTATGAAGTCTTCGAGCTGCTGCAGATGACCTTTCTGCCGGACCAAGAAATCCAAGCTGCGCTTGACGGACTCGTCCGGGACTACAAGCTGGATGAGCAGGCGAAAGAATTACTTCATAAGGCGCTGGCCGTAAGCGTTAACAGATTGGCGCATGGGCATACGATAGCTTCCGAGATTCCGATGTACAAAAACTTTGAGGCGGATTCGGCAAACATCATCGCTTATGTCCAACTGCTGCAAGAGAAATTTGAAGTTTCATTGAATGACCATGAAATTGCTTTTCTTGCTTTCCCGATCAACACGAGGAATTCGGCTTACGTAAAAGGATCAGAAAATACCGAGAACGAAGAGGTACTGAGGCAAGTCGTTTCCAGCATGCTGAAGACGGTACGGGACCAAGTCATGATCGAAATCGATGAAGAAGCCTTCTTCGATAAAGTCAAATACCATCTGCTGTTCTTGATAAACAGGCTGGTCTTCCGGATCCCGAACACGGATCTGTATCTGGAGCAGATCAAGCTCAAATATCCTTTGGCCTTCGAGCTGGCGAAGATTTCGCTTTCGGAACTGAATCGCCTTTACCAGTTGCGTGCAAGCGCGGACGACATCAGTTATCTGGCTGTCTATTACGCACTGATGCTGGACGAAAGGCAAGCGAACGATTCCAAAGGCAAAAGCACAAAGGATGTCGGCATCATCACAAACCTTGGAAGAGGGAGTTTCGAACTGATCAGCAGACAGATCAAAGAAATCGTCGGGAATGAGATGAATATCGTTCACATCAATACCGACAGCCTGCCGAAAGAAAAATTGAAGCGGTTCCGGCTGCTGTTCACAACCGAAGAGATTTCCGTGGACACCGAAGTCCCTGTCATCAAAATCGACAGGTTAGTCAGCCCGGACGACTTAGCCCAAAAAATCTATGCGGTGGAAAAAGATCAATACAATATCAAATACCTGACAAACGAAAATATCAGTTATCACCTCGTCAATCTGAAAGGCCAGATGGGTTACTTTGATTACGTGGAAGAGATCATGTCCTATCTTTCCAGAAGATACCGCTTGTCCGATGATATTCTGGACCGATTCGTCGAAAAAGAAGAAAGACACACAATGATTTATGAAAACAAGGTAGCTTTCCCCCATTTGACCGACCCTAACGTCAACAAGTTGGTGTTTGTCCTGGGGAACATCACGATGGCCAACCGCAACGATGCGTTTTCCTTGATGTTATTTCTAGTGACACCCGAGAAAATTTCTGAGCAGCAAGAGAGAATCTTGATGCAAGTATACGATTTTGTCTTTAAGGTCATCAATGATCCGACTTTGATCGATGATCTGAAAAAAGTGGATGATGCACAAGGTCTTATTGAGATGCTGGAGAAAAGAGGTACGAAATAGATGAATAATATGCTTGCATTGGGCATTCTGGTTGTCAGCGCTTTTTTGATCCAAAGCGCACTGGGTTTTTTTCAGATCAGGCATTTCGGCAATGAATACAACGAATTGAAGGCGGACGGCAGAGTTGCGATAGGCAAACGGGCAGGGAAGCTGACTTCCGGAACGATCATCATGTTCCAGCTGGATGAAAAAGGCGTCATCGTCAGAGGCAAAAAGCTGCAGGGGACGACAATCTTGGCCAGGTTCAAACCGTACAACAAGTTCAACGGCAGACTGATCGAAGCCATCAAGGCAGAGGATCCGGATGTGCTGGCTGAAATCAAGATCACCCGCAAAACCATCATGAATGCGGTCACTAATTACCGAATGTTCATAAACGGAGAAATCATTCCGGAGAAAGAATCGCCATTTAAGGAACTGACCAAAAAAATTACAAACATCAAGTTCGGATAAATCGAGTAAGAAATAATACATAAAATAAGGAGTGTTAAATATGGACTTTTTAGTCAAAGGTGCAGAAAGCTTTATCGGACTATTTCAATTAGGTGCAAATACATTTATGAGCTGGATGACCGGCATCGTCCCAATCGTCTTGATGCTGATGGTATTCATGAACGTTGTGATCAAGCTGATCGGTGAGGAAAAAATCAACGGCCTCGCACAACGCTTCTCTAAATATTCCTTGGTCAGAAACTGTATCCTACCTTTCTTGGCAGCCTTCATGTTGGGGAATCCCGCATCATTCACCTTAGGGAGATTTTTGCCGGAATTCTATAAGCCAAGTTTCTATGCGGCACTTGCGCAATACAACCATACGAGTAACGGCCTTTTCCCGCACATCAATGCAGGCGAATTGTTCGTATTCCTGGGAATCGCTTCAGGTGTTGAAACGTTAGGCTTGAGCACCACACCACTGGCTATCCGTTATCTGCTTGTCGGGCTTGTGATGAATGCTGTAGGCGCATATGTAACCGACTTCACGACGGCTTATGTCTGCAAAAAGACGGGCATTCAATTGAGCAAAACCGCGAAAGTTCAATAATAACGACCAAGAAGATGTTGCATAAAACAAATAGAATGCATGAGAACGAGAGGGGTATTCATTATGACAAAATATAACAGCATCAAAGTCGAAAAAGGTTCCGGCGGCTGGGGCGGACCACTGATCATCACACCGACAGAACAAAAACATAAATTCATCTACATCGTAGGCGGCGGAGAAAAACCTGCCATCGTCGACCGAATCGCTGAACTTTCAGGGATGGAAGCTGTAAATGGATTCAAAACATCCATTCCGGATGATGAAACAGCTTTGGCCATCATCGACTGCGGAGGAACATTGAGATGCGGCATCTATCCTCAAAAAGGCATCCCGACAATCAATGTCGTTGCCACCGGCAAATCAGGTCCTTTGGCTAAATACATCACCGAAGAAATTTACGTTTCAAATGTTGGTTTGAATCAGATCCAAGTCACTGGCGAGACAGCAAATGTAGCGGCAGCAAGCGCAGCAACTGCAGAACCAGTGGCAGAAGAGAAAGTCGCTTATACTACAGACAAAAAACTGACGCAACAAAATGCCGAAAAAGGCAGCGTGGTGGCAAAAATCGGTTTGGCTGCAGGTAAAGGGATCGCGATCATGCTGCAATCAGCCCGTGAAGCGGTGCAGACAGTTTTGCAGACAATCATCCCGTTCATGGCCTTTGTAGCGATGCTGATCGGTATCATCCAGGGCAGCGGAATCGGTAATATGTTCGCGAAACTGATGATTCCATTGGCCGGCAATGTCTGGGGATTGATGGTCATCGGCTTCATCTGCTCCTTGCCTATCCTTTCTCCTCTATTGGGACCTGGCGCCGTAATCGCGCAAGTTATCGGAACATTGATTGGTGTTGAAATCGGTAAAGGCAATATCGAACCAAGCTTAGCTTTACCAGCTTTGTTCGCCATCAACACACAAAATGCTTGCGATTTCATTCCAGTCGGGTTAGGCTTGCAGGAAGCAGAAGCCAAAACAGTAGAAGTCGGCGTACCATCCGTTCTTTATTCTCGATTCCTGAACGGTGTGCCCCGCGTATTCGTCGCTTGGTTAGCAAGCTTCGGATTGTATTAAGAAAAAGAAAAGCTGAACGGGTTCGTTCAGCCCTTGGTTAAAAACTAATAATCGGAAAAGGTGAAGAAAAATGTCAATTTATTCAACGGTAGTCACAGAAATCGGACCTAACGCTAAGGAGTTTTTAGCTGAGGATATGATGGTATTGTTCGGAGACGATGCTCCGGAAGCATTGCGGCCTTATTGCTTCCTGATCGAACAAAATGCACTGGAGCAGGATATTCAACTAGGACACGCGTTGGTTATCGGCGACGATAGTTATCGCGTCACAGCAGTGGGTAATGTGGTCAACAAAAACCTCAGGGATCTGGGGCACATCACCATCAACTTCAGCGGAGAAACAGTCGCTGAATTGGCAGGCTCACTGTATGTTGAAAACAAAACAGTGAACGAAATCGCGGAAGGCACCATCATCAAAATCACTGAAACTGTGGGGTAGTGGCGTATGTACATAGATTCGAACGACATCAAAGCAATCGGAAGTTTTTTGAAAAGCGGATTTCTGAAAGGAGTCACCACCAACCCGACGATTTTGTCGACTGGTTCCGGCAGTCGCTTCAAACAATTACAAGATTTATTGGCTTTGGAGCCGACGGAACTTTTTGTGCAATTGCTGGGTACGACTTCTGAAGAAATGTTTGCCGATTATGAAGCAATAAAGACATTTGATGCAAATCACCGACTTTCGATAAAGATTCCCGTTACACAAGCAGGATTGGAAACAATCAACAAAGTGAAAAAGGATGATTCGAAAAGAGCGATCCTGGGCACGCTGATCTACTCTGCGGACCAGGGGATCCTGGCCGCTGCAGCCGGATGCGACTATCTGGCACCGTATGTGAACAGGATGCTGAACAATGCGATCGATCCATTCAAAGCGATCCGTTCGATGCGGACGTTCATCGATGCCAGAGGCTACAAGACCAAAATCATGGCAGCGAGCTTCAAAAATTCCCAACAAGTCATCGATTCTTTGGAGTCGGGCGCCCATACTGCCACGATCCCTCCGGATGTCCTGAACAATATGCTGAACAAAGATTTGGCATTGCAGGCACTGCAGGTTTTTGAAGCAGACGGACAAGCGTTGTTGGTTGCATATGGTGAATAGACACAAGAAACGCTAACGTTTCGTGCAACAGAACGAGTTGACTTCCGGAAAAATTATGATACGATTAGAACAACAGCAAATGAACTGAATATTCTTTTTACCACTAGGGGTGCTTTACCGGCGGATGACTGTCCGCCAAAAAGCTGAGATCGAAGTAGGACTTCGAGACCCTTAGAACCTGATCTGGTTTGTACCAGCGTAGGGAAGTGGCAGCCTCTTTTGGCTAAGTAAGTCCCTATTGCATAAGGAACATACAACCACTTTTTTCCGTTGGGAAGAGAGTGGTTTTTTTGTTTGCAAAAATCAAGAGCGGCCGCCCGGATGAGTCGGGACCCTGGCGGAGCGCTCACAGCATATGGAGGGACAACAATGACATTTTCAGCACAAATCCGCCAAGCGGTCGAACCGATCTGGGCAGCCAGCATGGAGCATCCGTTCGTGAAAGGGATCGGGGACGGCAGCTTGCCGTTGGAGAATTTCCGATTCTACATCCAACAGGATTCCTATTACCTGACGCGTTTCGCCAAAATTTTGGCACTAGGCGCGGCCAAAGCACCGGACATCGAAACGACCAACCAGTTCGCCGATTTCGCGAAGCATACCTACAGCGCCGAAATCGGTCTGCATGAACAGTTTTCGAAAAGGCTGGGCATCACGGCGGAGGAAAAAGAGCTTTTCAAGCCTGCGCCGACCGCGTATGCCTACACCTCCCACCTTTATCACGCCGGCCACTCTGGGCATTTGGGGGATGTCATCGCCGCTGTATTGCCTTGCTACTGGCTCTATGCCGAGATCGGGGACGCCTTCATTGACGCGGCACCTGAAGAACCGATCTATCAGGAATGGATCGCTACTTATGGCGGTAAGGATTTTCAGGACCGGGTGGATGAACAGATTGCGCATCTGGATAAGATCGCTGCATCTGCAACCGAAGCGGACCGCGAAAGGATGAAAGAACATTTCATCATCAGCAGCCAGTACGAATACGCGTTTTGGGAAATGGCCTATCGCATGGAAACATGGCCGGTACCATTGGAGAACTGAGCGACAAAATCAAACTCAAAGAGGAGACAGAGAAAATGAAAAAAGAATTGAAGCTTACAGATATTTTGGTGACGATCGTCATCGCCATCGCTTTCGGGATCGTCTACATCCTGTGGGGAACGGTTTATTACGCGGTGCAGCCGTTGGGTCTGCATCTTGATCAGCTGCTGTACGGCATGTGGTTCATCGCCGGCACAGTCGCCTATTTCATCATCCGCAAACCGGGTGTGGCGCTGTTGGCGGAAATCGCTGCAGCTTCAGGCGAATTCCTTTTGGGTTCGCCTTGGGGTCTGACCGTCTTGCTTTCCGGTGTGGTGCAGGGATTGTTTGCGGAATTGGTGTTCATGGCCTTCCGTTACAAACGTTTTGACCTGAAGGTTGCCGCTTTGGCAGCTTCGGCATCTTGCGTGGGCTCGCTAGTGGTGGATGCGTTGAACGGGCAGATCGCTGAGTTGGCTGCTTGGAACTTGGCGCTGTATTTGCTGGCCCGTTTTGCCGGTTCAATTTTCTTTGCCGGGGTGCTGGCCTACTACTTGGCGGAAGTCTTGGAGGATACCGGCGTGACGAACCTTGTCCGTCCGCTTTCGACTGAAGATTTCACAGATATGGATTAAGGAGGATGGCGGAAATGGAGCAGCAAGCGTATGTGGAAAAGCTGAAGCTGAAATTTCCCGGGGATGCCGAGTTGTTGTTCAGTGACCTTTCCTTTTCGGTCGCTGAAGGTGAAAAAGTGCTGCTTTTGGGTCCATCCGGCTGCGGAAAATCCACGCTGCTGCAGGTTTTGAGCGGGCTGATTCCGCAATCGATCGAAGTGCCGATGAAAGCCGATAAGCTTGTGACGCCGGCTTCCTGGGGCTATGTTTTCCAGGATCCGGACAGCCAATTCTGCATGCCCTACGTCGATGAGGAGCTCGCTTTCGTGCTCGAAAATCTCTCGGTTCCGCGCGAAGAGATGGCTGCCAAAATAGACTTTGCGCTCCGGCAGGTGGGCTTGGAATTGGCGGACAGCCATATCCCCATCGCAAGCCTTTCCGGGGGGATGAAGCAGCGGCTGGCAATCGCCTCGGTGTTGACCTTGAATCCGGAGGTGCTCTTTTTGGATGAGCCCTCCGCCATGCTCGATCCGGAAGGGACGGAAGCGATCTGGGAGGTCCTGCAGGAAGTCTGCAAGGACAAAACGGTCGTCATTGTGGAGCACAAAATCGATCATGTCCTGGCATTCGCCGAACGCCTCGTATTGTTCGATGCATCCGGCCGCATCATCGCCGATGGACCGAACGCAGCAATCTTCTCGGCCCACAAGGATGAAATGCAGGAGCAGGGTATCTGGTTTCCGGGGGTGTGGGACCGGCATCTGGCAGAAACGCCGTTGCAACGAAAGCAGAAGGCCTTTAGATTGCAAAGTCCGCTGCTGGAACTGCGCGATTTCAAGGGGGTCCGCAATGGGGAAACGAAAATCCAAGGGGCCGGGTTGGCGGCCTATCCGGGTGAATGGATCATCATCCGCGGCCAAAACGGAGCCGGAAAAAGCACCTTCCTCCATGCCGTCATGCAGTTCATCAAAACGAGCGGGCACTACGAACTGGAGGGAAAGCCGATCAAAAAAGTGAAGAAGCTGGCTGAACGGGTGGCTTTTGTTTTCCAGAATCCGGAGTACCAGTTCGTGGCGAATACGGTCTACGAAGAGATGGCTTATTCGCTCCGGCTGGACGGCAAGGGAAATTCAGATATCGAGAAGCTTGTGGAGGAATATCTGGAACTCTTCCAGTTGAGCGGACAGCGGGAAAAAAATCCTTTCCAACTTTCGATGGGGCAAAAGCGGCGTCTGAGTGTAGCGGCGACGATCATCCAAGGGCAGCGAGTGATCCTTTTGGATGAACCGACTTTCGGGCTGGATTCCAAAAACACTTTTGCTTTGCTGAAATTTTTGGAAAGTTACCGGAAAAAGGGCACCGTCATCCTGATGGTGACGCACGATGAAGTGCTCTCCCAGAGCTATGGGACGACGTTTTGGACGGTTGCTGATGGTGAAATCAAGGATACCACCGGATCGGCTACGGACATGCAGACTGCATTCTCCGCTGATTTGCGATTGGAAGGGGGATTGTGCGGATGAAGGGATGGGAACAAGCGAAAGAAACCTGGCTTCACCGTGTCAATCCTAGCTTGAAATTAGGCATGGCGCTGCTGCTCTGCATCGCTGTAATGTTTGTCCGCAACCTTGAGATTATGGCATTCATCGGCAGTGGGCTTTTGGTCCTGTTCCTGCTGTTCACGGGACAGCCGTTGAAGCGGATCTTGTTGTTGTTGATTCCTTTCTGCGCCATTTTCGTGTCGACAGCCAGCGCCATGATCATGTTCGGGAAAGGCGAAACGCTTTGGTTCGAATGGGGGCTGATCCGCATCACCGAGGAGAGTTTTTTGCGGGGCATGCTGATAGGACTGCGCGCCATGGTCTTCGCCGTTTTGGGCTTGACCTTCGCATTGACGACCCGTCCGGTCAATTTATTTTATTCGCTGATGCAGCAGCTGCGCCTGGATCCGAAATATGCCTACAGCTTCATGGCTGCGCTGCGGTTGATTCCGATCATGACGGAGGAATTCGAAACGATCCGCAATGCCCGCAAGGTGCGCGGCAGCGAAAGGGTGACGGGTTTACAGGGTATCCTTTTCAAGATGAAGGTCTACACGATCCCGCTGCTTTCAGGCAGCATCCGGCGCGCGCATCGCATCGCCGTGGCAATGGAAGCAAAGCGGTTTTCCGGTAATGAGAGCCGGACCTATTATTATGAAATCGGCTATTCGGGTAACGATGTTCTTTTTATTGCCTATATGCTGATGTTGGCAGTCGCAGCTTATGGCGTGAATGGGTTGTTCGGGAATTGAAGCTAAGCTTGAAATAACCCGCCAAAAACCCTTTGGCGGGGAAAATCAGGTCAAAATACGGTCAAAAAACCCGCCAAAATCACCTTGGCGGGGAGAAACGTCCACGGACAACACGAGATTCCCCGTCAAAACCATTTTGGCGGGGAATCTCACCACGAATCCGAACTCCAGAAAAGACAATCAAACCATCAAACCACAAAAAAGGGGCGATCTCATTACGAGACCGTCCCTTTTTGTTGCTGTGCCTTCATGTCGAAGTGCAATGCGATTTACGTGGCTGGTTATCTGTTATTCAGCTTGGCAAGATTGATCGCGTACGCCATTTTTGCCGTCATTGTCCGTTTCATCCGTGCCGTATTGATTGCCGTCACCGTCTGTTTCACCCGTGGCGTATTGGTTACCGTTGCTGTCTGTTCCGCCAGTGCCGTTTTGGTTGCCGTCGCCATCCATTTCGCCAGTGGCATATTGGTTACCGTTCTGATTGGCTTGCGTGCCAGTTCCGTCGCACGTGCCGCTTTTCTCGCGTGCGCGTTTCATGGTTGCCTCTTCATTGCCTTGTTTTTTTGCGCCTTCATTTGTGCATTCACCTGACTTGATTTGCTCTTGGGTCATCGTGCCGTTCTGGGCTGCCGTGTCGCTCGCTGCCAGTACCGGTGCGGCACCTCCTACAAATAAGCCTGCAACGGATAGGATAGTCATGATTCTTGTCTTGTTCATTTTTGTTTCCCCCTGGAATGTTTTTTTTGTTTTTCTTGCTTGACCTAAGAATAATCAAAAAGTATGGCAGAAGCGTGTTTTTTACGGCACATTTGTATGGTATTATCGGGGTGACAACATAATCTTGCCATATTTTTTTAAGTATGATTTCCCCGAGGAGGGAGTACGATGGTAAAGCTATTGATTGCGGATGATAATAAACAGATAACATCCATATTGAAGGAGTATTCAGAAAAGGATGGCTACGAGGCGGTCGTCGCCTATGATGGCGAACAGGCGCTGCAGGAATTCGAGAAAGGTAAATTCGATCTGATTCTGCTGGATGTGATGATGCCGAAAAAGGATGGCTTCGAAGTGTGCAGGGAAATCCGGAAAGTTTCCTCGGTTCCCATCATCATGGTGACCGCCAGAGGGGAAGATTTTGAACGGATCATGGGATTGGACATCGGCGCAGACGACTACATCGTCAAGCCTTTTTCGCCGGGTGAAGTGATGGCGCGCATCCGGGCGATCCTGCGGCGGTTGGATCAGACGCCGGACAATCAGGACCATCATAAACTCTACGTCCATGAAGATTTGGAGATCCGATTGGATGAGTTCATCGTAAAGATCTCCGGGCAGCAAATCCATCTCACGAAAAAAGAGATCGAGCTGCTTTGGATTTTGGCGACGAACACGAACAAGGTGTTCAGCCGCGACAATCTGTTGGACAGCGTCTGGGGCTACGACTATTTCGGAGATAATCGGACGGTGGACTCGCACATCAAACGGCTGCGGGCAAAAGTCGATCAAATACCTCATCCATCCTGGGATATCAAAACCGTTTGGGGCGTCGGCTACAAATTTGAGGTGAGTTCGGATGAAATATAAAATCACCCGCAAGCTGGTCCTCTATTTCACGTCCGTCATCCTGCTGTTTTCCTTGGTTGTCGGAGGGGCCTTCCTGCTGCTGTTCACCCGGCATACCGAACAAATTTACCGGGCGGATATGCAGGAACGGGCTGAGGCGATCGCTGCCGGCGTGGCGGATTATTTGGAAGATGGCAGTACCGCCTTAGATGAGGCTGCGGCCACTGCAAAGGGCAGTGCCAACGGTAAACAAACAGGAACTGCCCTGCTCGCACAAATTGGGGCCACGGGGACAACCGGGCGCAACAATACGAGCGGATACAACACTTACATCACGGCCATTCAGGATATCGCGATGGGCGAGGTGTGGATCGTCGACCAATCCGCAGAGACGATCAGTGTCGGGACCGGCAAAAAAGAAATCACCTATGCCGAACTACCAAGCGCTGCGCTTGCGCTTGTCGATGAGGTATTCGAAGGGGAAGTCGCCTTCAGCGAAGGCTTCAGCCCGTTATTGGAGGATACCTCCATCACGGTCGGGGCGCCGGTGCTCTCCGCAGAAGGGGAGGTCATCGCTGCGGTCCTTTTGCACGACTATATCGCAAACATGCAAGCTGCCGTGCAGTCGGGATTTTCGACTTTGGGGATCAGTTTGGCTTTGGCTTTGATCGCCGCGGTCGGGATAGCGGTCCTGTTGGCGAAACGGTTCATCCAGCCGCTGAAGAGGATGGAAGAAACGACACAACAGTTGGCAGATAACCATTACGAAGCGCATACGGGGATCATCCAAAATGATGAAATGGGCTCGCTCGCTGCCAACATCGATATTCTGGCGGACAAGTTGGCGGAAGCCGCGCAAGAGAGCGCCAAACTGGATAAGATGCGGAAGGATTTCATCACGAGTATTTCCCATGAATTGCGCACGCCGGTCACGGTCATCCGCGGCTCTTTGGAGGCCTTGAGCGATCATGTCGTCGAGGATCCCGCCAAAATCGATGAATACCACCAGCAGATGCTGACCGAAAGCATCCATCTGGAGCGGATGATCAATGATCTGCTGGAACTGTCACGGCTGCAGAACCCGGACTATCAGATGGAAATGAGTTCCTTGAATTTTGTGGATGTCGTCGAGAATGCCATCCGTTCCGTGCGCTATATCGCCAGGGAAAAGGGAATTACGCTGACTTTCTCGAAAGAGCCGCTGGCGTTCATGCTGATGGGGGATTATACCCGGCTGCGGCAGATGCTGCTTGCCGTGATGGAGAACGCCGTCAAATTTTCAGCGGAAAAGAGCGAAATCCGGATCACGTTGAGTACGTTGGGGGAAGGCTGCCGATTAGCTGTCAGCGACAACGGGCCGGGGATCCCAGAAAAGGATCAACCATACATCTTTGAAAAGTTCTTCAAATCAAACGAAGAAAGCAACAAGAAAGGCACCGGTCTGGGTTTGGCCGTCGCCAAGCAAATAGCCGATCGCCACGGCATCGCTTTGTCGGTCGAAAGCACTCCGGGGAAAGGATCCACCTTTCTTTTTGACCTGAAACAATAAAAAATCAGCTGCAGTGTTTAATCACTGCGGCTGATTTTTTTGTTTGTTTTCTAATATATGTTCTATGAGTCCAGTAGACATAGTTGCCATCTTTTCCATATTTAAGAATTGCATAGCCTGAATACAATCCTTAACTACTTCATCACCCTTGGAGTCGTCAATCAAAATGAGTTTAACCCCAATCAAAAATTTCTGTAAGAGAGCTTCATAAGCTTGATCTTCATTCAATGGATGTTTTTCCAATATACGAATATATATTAGCGCCTGATGAATTTCATTTTTACTGATGAATGCAATGATGGCGTTTATTAGTAGCCTGAAGCCTTCGTTTGCATAAGGATTTATTTCTTTATAGTAAGCTAGTTTGTTGATTGCTTTTGGCAATATTTGTTTTAAAGCTTCGGCATCAAAATAGAACAAAGAATTATTGAACATGACAAGTTCGTACCGCGTCCATGTTTCCGTTTTGACTAGGTATTTATATAATTCATTCTCTTTAAGATCTATAATTTTGTGTTCAAGCCTTGCCAGCAGGATCTCTGTCAGTGAAGCCAAATGATTATGTAATACATTTTTGTCGATGTCATACTCGTTCCGACAGTGCTGCAGTATAAAATTAAGCTCATGAATATTCTGATCTTCAAACGCATGTTTCAATTCTTTCATTAATTGTTTTTCAACGTTGTCCGTATACCCATTACACATAAATTCAATTTCTTCCAAGCTAATATGTAATTTTTCCAATAGTTCCAAAAAATGCGAGGTATACAAATCAGTTTTTCCGTTAATATAACGATTAAAGCTGGCTCTAGACATACTGTTGCCAATCGCTTCTTCAATTTTTATATTCTTATCTTTTCTAAGAGTTGCTACTGCTTCATAAATTTCCATAAGAACTCCTTTTATCAGCACTGTGAAATGTCTCATCTTTGCAACGAAAGTTTCTTGTTCGTGTCATTTTGCCGTTAATCACCCATATAAAAATATACTCCTTATAACAATATTATTTAGGAGGCATTTCTATGTGGGGATTTTTGATTTTCTTAATTTTATAATTTCTTGTGAATGGGTACACAAAGATCTGAAAAAGAAATTTATGGCGTGGCAGAAAAGAGTACAATTGTAGGTTTCCAACAGTCTGTCAGCGTTCCATTCTTTTGTCATGATATATTGGGAGCGTTTGACTTTATCAGTATATCAGAATATGTAAAATATATGAACGACAAACTATTATATTTTGGTTTTCTGCAATTATATTAGTATTCATCCTGACTCTATTTGAGTATTAAATGAAAAACATCAACTCCTATTAATAATAGGAAACATATCAATAGAAAAAGCCATACATGAAGAAAATAGAATCTTTGTAGTTGTAGCCTGTAATTTGGCATGGGAAAAAAACACAGAAAAAATCCCTTGAAGTGAGATGTATGTAGCCGTTCAGAAGAATTATAAATATTGAAAAATAAGGGTTTGAAATGTTGATAGGGAAATCAGAACTACAAGATTACTGCGTAATATATATTAATAAAATACAAATCATTGTACTTAAAATTTTTTGAGTTAGTGTATTTGCGGATCAGAAATTTAATGATGATACATTTTTTAACAGTATTCTAAGGAGTAGATGATTTGAATGAAATGACCTTTCAATATTCTCACAAGGTAATAATTAATCTGTCTAAGTACGGTATCACAAAAGATATTGTACCCTTGTATAAAACAAAAAAAAACAGCTTTTTAGATTGTGAATCTGATACCTTAGTAAAAAATTATTTTTCTATGGGACTAGAGTATCTTGACGAAAATATTTTAAAGTTAAAAAAGTTTCTTGAGAGTATAGATATAGAAATAAAAGTGTTTATCTTTATTAAGAATGAAGACTTATTATTTGGAAGTATTTCAGAGAGTAGACAAGTATCATATTTTAGATTGATTTTATTGTCCGGCAATATAGTTTCATATGAAGATTATGCAATTGATAAAATTTTTGATTTAGATGGTTTTAAGAAATTAGTTTATTCTAAAAGAAAAGAGTTTAATGAAATAATCTCATTAAGCGAAATAAAAAATATTAATATTTATGATTATGATATAGTGTTCCCTCCAGGAATAGGTGGATATTTTATTCATGAAACGGTAGGTCATTTATTGGAAGAAGATAATCTATCCCTTTATAAAAAAGATGAACAAGTATATTGTGAATTTCTATCTGTAACAGATGATATCAGTGGGGTGGAAAATGTTGTAGGATTGAACAAATTAGATGATTTAGGAATTGAAATTTCAAAATTAGAATTGGTAAAAAATGGTAAGATAATTGATTCTATGAGGGTAAATAATGGCTTTGCTAGAAAAGAAAATTTATCATTTAATGCAATACCTAGAATGCGGTGTACGTTTGTTGAAAATTCTAATAACTTTAAATTTAGTTTAAATGATAAATATCAAAAATACATAAAAATACAACAAATTTTTGGGGGTGGTGTCGATGTTAGAACAGGTGATTACCAACTTCTTACAGAGGCATTTTATATGATAACTGTATTCCTGTCGCAAGAATAGAAAATTTAATTTTATTTGGAGGATCGAAAGAAAGTTTAATGCGAATTTGTTACCTCGGTAATGATTTAAAGAAAACACATGCGTACTGTGTCAAAAATAATCAATTAATAGATGTAGCAGTTGGATCACCAACAATCTGTTTAAGAAAGAGAGGAGATTTAAGTGGATAGAACTTTACCAAATTTCTTTTCTTATTTAGATGAATACTATTTCAATGCACATTTAATCTTGATAGAGAAAAAAATAAAAACTGATAATAAGAGTGAATCTGTTCTCTCAAGAGTTCTTTCAATAACGACTAATAGTGAGTCGGATAGTGAAATAAAGAGTCTTTGTTTGCCTTATTACTCTGGGGCTACCACAGAGTATTTAATAGATATTTTTAATAGATTTAATATTATTGCTAAGGATTGTCTTGAGATGTCAGAATCATATAAAAATAAATCACTTGAGTTACCACATCAAAAACCAACATCACACTTATTTGAGGTAAAGTATTTAGATTCTAATATGCCACCTACCAAAAGAATATTTTACTATTTATTCAAAGAAAAAATCTTTAACGTCCCTTTAGAAATAAAAATAGGAAATGAATTAGAATACAATCTGTTAGTTGATTGGTTAAAAATATTCCAAAATTCTGAAGTCAAAAATATCAAAAATTATGATTTTGCCAACTTAAAATTTCCTTTTAAAATAAGCGAATTAGCAAAAAATCAGCTTGTAGAGAGTATTATTCTTTTGAATTCGCAATACTTGCTATTTCCTTATGTGATTGAAAATTTAAAAAAATTAGATTTATTCATTAATAAAAAATCATATTCCAAAGCATCTAACATGGAATACTCTCCAAATTTCACTAGCATTGAAGTTTTTACGAGGAACGACATACTTTTAGCGAAGTCTTTCATAGTCTGTAATGAGAACAGTATGGAGTTAGAACGAGATATTGTTATATATAATAATACCCCTCTTATTTCAAGCTGTTTTAACTCCTCTTTGAATAATGATGAATTACTATTTTTTGGTTTTAATAATAATAACAATAATAATCATCAATTTATCATAGATAAAATGTATTTTAGAATTGATGATGAAATTTATTGCATTATAATACCATTTGGAATATTTGAATTGTTGGAGTTTATCAATAATAAAACAGAATAAGTGCTAGTGTAGTTTATGGATTGGAGAATAGAGATGCTTAATTTAGAAAATATCAATTTTTGTTATCAAAAAACGAAACCTGTTTTATCCAATATTAATTGGCAGATTGAAGACGGTGAATGCTGGGGAGTATTAGGACACAATGGTGCCGGGAAAACAACGCTCAGTTACTTGGTGATGGGATTAATTTCATCAGAAAATGGCATTATTCACAATACATTTGATCATTATGAATACTTGCCTGAGTTTGGGGGATACTACAATTACCTTACGGTTTCACAAAATTTTATGTTTAAAGCCTCCCTGTTAAAAATGGATTTAACAGAAGATACGCTCAATGCTCTTCTTAGAAAAATAGGACTGCATAAATATAAAAATGAATTGGCTAACCGGTTATCTCAAGGGTTAAAAAAAAGAGTTGCAATTGGTCTGATGTTGATCAGCGATGCGGATCTTTACTATTTTGACGAACCAACAAATGGGTTGGATCCGGAAATGTTAACAATCCTTAGGGGAATAATAAATGATTTAAATAATCAAAGAAAAACTGTCATTATCAACAGCCATAATCTTGAGTTTATCCAAGAGGTTACTTCAAATGTTTTGATTATCAATGAAGGTCGCATAACTTTCAATGGTGTCATTGATAATATTGATATTAATAAATTATACATGGAGAAGGCTGGTGAAAGTGTTGAATAAAGGCGTCTTTTTTGAAATATCTTCTATTCTTAAAAAGGAATGGTACGAATTAAAACACACCTCTATAAAATTTTTAATAGTAATGATTTTACCCTTTGTTTCCTCCATATTTATAGCTATAAAAAATGGAACATCAGGCGTATTAAATCCCGAACTAAACATACTCTGCAGTTTTTTATTCTCAGGTTTTTTCGCAACAATTTTAATAAAAGATTCGATTACGAGGGAAAAGAAGGAAACTACCTTACCAATGTTGCTCCTGTCTAATTTTCATTGCAGTAATATCATAATAGGCAAAGTTTTGTTTGCGGTATTGATCGGTACTGTATTCCAATTATTTCAAATCTTAACGATGTTTATCATTATGTACAAAACGGATAGTCAATTACTATATTTATTTAATGTTGAAATATTCATTTTACTGCCATTAATTACATTTTTGATGGGAGATATTGTATTATTAATCTCAACTATTTTACAGGATGAAAAAACAAGCGATTTTGTATCAATGCTACTGGCATTATTTATTGGATCGCTAGCTTTAATTATATATATATATTTTGGTGTTTTTTCTAATGTTTACATATATATATTGTATGTTTTATTTATTATTCTAATTAACATTGTAGTTACCTTAGTTTTAACTAAGATATTAACTAACTCAATGTTTTTTATAAAAAAATGAGAAGGAGGAAATTATTATGGAGAAACCACAATATTTAGATCAAAATGTTGCAACATGTTTCTTTAATGGTGGCTTCGCAGCTTGGGTGCCACTATTACCAACCTGTGGAGCTGCTATGATAGCTTTATAAAAAAGGAAGAAGCTAGAACTCACGTTCTAGCTTTTTTTATAAATATAAGGAGGGAATATGTACCCACTATTAAAGAAGCCAAGAAAAATAATAGAGTACCCTGGATCTGCTGGAATTATAAGAAAAATAGGAAATACGTTTTTCTTAAAGCAAATTAATGAGACTGCTGTTTGTGGCAAGATAAACGTACATACAATTGCAGCGCAAAAGTACATAGCTCCGCAAGCAGCTTAGGGTAAAATAAAAAGCCATTGCGGGCGTCCTGAAATTCCTCTAAAGTTATAGTTCCGACACTGTAACTGGAGGTAAGAAAGGGAATGCTCGCAATGACCGATATTAATACTATCAGAAATCTACGAAACAATCACGATAAATCTATTCAACACATAGCTGACGAATTGGAAATCAACTGGCGCACCGCAAAAAAGTATGCAGATGAGGATCTTTTACCTGAGCCGAAGGTCCGAAAGAAAACGGGCATGATGTATGTGGAACACTGGGGAGGCATCGTTGCTCTCTGGCTTTCTGAAGATTCTAAGCTCCCGAAGAAGAAGCGTAGGACCGTTGACTTTATGACTAAAGAATTGAAGAACCAGGGGTTCCCCGGTTCGTATCGCACGGTTTGTGATTTCGTTAGGGACTGGAAAGCCACTCACTACGTTGAAGCCAATGAAGATCAGGGCTTTGAGCGTTTGGAACATCCTCCGGCGGAAGCGCAGCTGGATTTTGGCACCATGGAGGTCTGCCATGAAGGAGCCTTTAAGGATATCAAAGCACTCGTGATGTCTTTTCCTTATAGTAACGGCGGATTTGCGGTGGCATTACCAGCGGAGAATCAAGAGTGTCTACTTGAAGGAATGAAGGAGCTATTCCGACAAGTTGGCGGCGTCCCACGAAAAATTCGCATTGATAATATGTCTACGGCAGTAACGCAAGTAAAGTCGAAGACGGAACCAGCAGTGTTAACGGATGGTTTCCTGCAGTTCGCTACGCATTATGGGTTTGAGACACAGGTGTGCAACCCTAGAAGCGGAAATGAAAAAGGCAGCGTAGAAAATAAAGTCGGCTATGTTCGCTACAACTTCTTTCCGGCCACTCCAATCATGAAGGACTTCGCAAGCTTTAATGAGGCATTGGCGGTTCAATTAGCGAAAGACAGGGAACGCGTTCATTATGAGAAACATGTACTTATCAGTGAACTCTGGCTTGAGGAAAAAACGGATCTTTTGGCATTGCCCGATGTCGCATATCCAGTCTTCAAGGAAATCGAAGTAAAAGCCAATAAGTACAACGAAATCAAGCTGGATGGCGAGCGAATCCATGTTCCTCGCGCCCGGAACCATTCCATCATCTACGGGCTGCTTCGCTTTGACTCCTATCAACTGGTTAGCACGGATGGTGAAATTATCGCTGAAGGCCCCCGGCCCTACATGATGAAGAAACGAGCGATTGACTGGCAAGCAATACTACTCGATTGGCGGCGCAAATTGCGTGCGATGCATTACTCTCGTTACTGGAAATATCTACCCGAACGCATCAAGCTCTATCTCAGCCATCCCGATTGGAAAGAACAGGCAAAGCGTGTAGATCAGCTTCTCGTTTTTCTCGTCACCAACGATATGTTAGGTATTGATCAGAACTTCTACGACCTTATCGGTTCTTCGAAAGAAGCGGATGCCTATGATGTGGATTGGAATGACTATGATGCATTTCTCAAGTCATCTAATGGGGAGGCGGCGAGTTGATGGAAACCGATCGTTTAGAAGAGGTCTGTAAGCAGTTGCGGCTCTCTCATATTCCTAGAGTCATTGGAACGGAGGGCTTTGAAACCAAAGAAGATTGGTTGCTATTCCTGTTGGAGAATGAATTGAAGTGCCGGGAAGAACTAAAGACGGCTCGGCTCTTCAAACAGGCCAAATTCCCTGTACGCCGGACTTTAGACAACTACGACTGGCATGATCATATCACGCTGCCAAATCCGACCACAAAGGAAGAGTTAATCAGCCTCTCCTTTATCCGCCAAAAAGAAAACGCCGTTTTCGTGGGTACCCCAGGAACTGGTAAGACGCATTTAGCTTGTGCTCTTGGCCAAATGGCCACGCATGCTGGTGTTGAACCACGCTTCTGGCGAGTCTCTGAATTGGTGGGAGAATTGGAACGCCAATGGAAGAACAACACGTTGGAGATCTTCAAGCACCGCTTTGACAAGGTGAAGTTGGTTATCCTAGATGAGATGGGCTATGTGCCGTTCACTAAGGAAGGTGCCGAGTTACTCTTCCAGCTGATCAGTGATTGGTATGAAACGAAAAGTATCATCATCACCAGTAATTTGGAGTTCAGCCAATGGAATAAGGTGTTTATCGATACACGTTTGACGGCGGCATTGGTGGACCGCTTGATTCATCACGCACACATTTTAAGCTTCACCGGAGAGAGCTTCCGGCTCAAAAACGCTCTATCAAGACCAAAATAATCAGAGAAAAATTTCAGGCGCAAATGTGTGTACTTTTTCTTTGCAATATTGTGTAGGAATGTCTTGCAAAACACAACTGCCTCGGAAATATTTCAATTATGTGATGGAAATAACAACATCAATGATATTTCTACTCTACTGTCCAAAAAATATAACCAACCATTCAAAGAAACCTTTAATATTGTTAAAGAATTTATTAATCTCTCCTCATTAAATAAAGATATAGACTTAATAAACACAGCGGAGTATAAAGAAATAAAAGTCACCGGTGTCAGTGCTAAACTAAGTTGAACAGTTTTCGATGAATAAGATTGAACACTTTCGCCAAAGAATATCTCCAATCCTGTATACTTTTAAAGGTATCTTAGGTTATTGGAGGACGAAAGGTGAAGAAGAAGTTAATGTTATATTTGGAAATTCAACAGATGAAGGAGCGGGACTTTTCCATCCAACAAATCGCAAGGCAGTTAAAGATATCCCGTACAACGGTTTATACCTACCTGGAGATGACACCGGAAGAAGCTTTCGAATGGGTCAATTCTTTAGGCTCCCGGAAGAAGAAATTGGATCCCTACAAGGATTGGATTGTCGCTTGGCTTCAAGAGTATCCGCATCTGAATGCGTCTCAAATACAGGATTGGCTGCTCGAGAAATTCCCCGACTTCACCGTTGGTGAAAGCACGATGCGGTTATATGTGAATCAAATACGCGAAGAATATCAGATAGCTAAGACTAAAGTTGTGAGGCAATACGAGGCCGTTGAAGAACAGCCGATGGGAAAACAGGTGCAAGTCGATTGGGGCGAAACCCGTCAAAAGACGCAGGATCAAAGAGAAATCAAATTATACTGCATTTGTTTCTTACTTTCCCATTCACGCTACCGCTATGTGGAATGGCAAAACCGCCCTTTTACGACACGTGATGCCATTCGTAGTCATGAGAATGCCTTCGAATACTTTGGTGGCATGCCTGAAGAAATTGTTTATGATCAGGATCATCTTATCACTGTGAGCGAGCACGCTGGAGACATGGTCCTAACTGCTGAATTTCAAGCGTATAAGCAGCAACGGAAGTTCAGGGTCCATTTATGCCGCAAAGCCGACCCGGAATCCAAAGGAAAAGTGGAGAGTACGGTAAAGTATGTGAAACGAAATTTCGCCGATAGCCGCATTTATACGACAATCGAGAACTGGAATGAGCGCTGTTTAGCCTGGTTGGAAAGAACAGGTAACCAAAGGGTTCATGGAACGACAAAAAAGAGACCAGTAGAAGTGTTTCTCCTCGAAAAGCAACACTTAAAACCAGTCTCTAAACTACTCTCAACCGAGAGTATCACCGGTTCAAGTATAACAAGAACGGTAAACAAGGACAATACGGTTTTTTATAAATCCAACCGTTATTCCGTGCCCCTAGGCACTTACAGACCGAAAGGCCTGAATACAGTGGCTATTGAAATCAAGGAAGATAAGAACGATCAAAAACGGCTTGTGATCAGAAAACAGCCCGATGGGGAAATTCTGGCGAACCATCCTCTGGAAACTTCAACCGGCAAACTGATTAAAAATAAAAACCACTGCCGCGACCGTTCCAAAGGCATTCAAAGCTATAAGGAAACCGTTGCGCAGCAGTTCAAAGATTTGGAGCTTGCCTCACGGTACATCGATATCTTGATGGAGAAGTATCCGCGCTATAAAAGAGACCAACTGGCCGTTCTGCAGAAAGCGGCCCTCGAATACCCTACTGTCATTGATGAGGCCCTACAGAAGTGTATGTCCGAAAATCTGATGAGTGCGAATGACTTTACGGATGTGGCTAAATACTTGGCTGCCCCTCGGAAAGAGACGCCACCTGTTCCACCAGTAAAAGCGGTCCGATCGGACAGTGCTGACATCACCGTAGAGACGCACCCCATGAGTACCTATACGGAAATTCTGGGAGGTGCAGCTTCATGAACGATAGCATGGACGCGCTGCAAAGCCAGTTCCGACAGCTGCGATTGGTGGAAACTGCGAGCGAGTTGCCCGAGCTGTTCCGTAAAGCCGAACAGGCCTCCTGGACCTACCGGGAACTGGTACAGGAGATTGTGTGCTTCGAATTAAGAAAGCGCGAGGAAAAAAGTGTTCAGAAACGATTGAAATGGGCTAAGTTCCCGTACCACAAAACACTGACGGAATTCGACTTATCAGATCAGACTTCTCTGAGCAAACGGCAGCTTACCCAGCTCCAAGAGCTTACTTGGCTTGAGCAGCAGTATAATCTCATCTTTTTGGGTCCGAGCGGTGTGGGGAAAACGCACTTATCCATTGCCTTAGGCATGGAGGCCATCCAGAAGGGGTTTCAGGTGACATTCGTGACAATGGGAGAACTACTCTCCCTTCTGAAAACTGAAGAATTCACGCGAAAATCGCAGGTACAGCTCAATCGGATTCGAGCGTCTGATTTAGTGATCATTGATGATTTGATGTATATGGCAATGGATCAAAGGGAAGCTACCCTGTTTTTTCATTTGATCAATCATCTATATGAAAGGAGTTCAATCATCTTGACCTCAAATAAGAGCCCCGACCAATGGGGAGAATTATTGGGAGATGAGGGAGTCGCAATGGCTATCCTAGACCGTATTCTGCATAGAGCGGAGGTCGTTCACATGAATGAAGCTAGCTACCGCATGAAACATCGCCAGAGCATGTTTGTGAGCGAAAGTGTTCAAAATTAATTGGCGTTAACTGTTCAATTCTACTTGACGCTGACAACCGGTTCAAAAAAATTCTGGATACCTACTGTCATAACTATTGAAATAACTTATAAATGCCCTTTATTTTGCAAACACTGTTACAGAGAGTGTTCGATGAAAAGAACTGAGTCAATAAGTTTAGATTTAATTAAAAAAGTATCATTAGAAATGAAAAGCCAAGGGATTTTGTACGTTCAATTAACTGGTGGAGACCCATTATACCATCCTCAATTTGAAGAAATAGTCCAAGAATTTATAAAAAATGATATTGTGGTTACTATTTTAACTAGTGGATTTTATAGAAATGAAAAAATATTTGACTTTTTCGAAGAAAATAAAAAAAAGATTGCTGGTATTCAAGTCAGTATAGATGGATTAAATAATCAGCATAATTCTATTCGAGGACGTAGTAATGCTTATAAACGTTCAATCAATTTTATTTCTAGATTATCTGATATAGGTTACAACATAGACGTGGTTACAACGTTAATAAATCAGGATAAAGAAGAGGTGTTCGAATTATCTCGAAAACTAAAAGACTTGGGTGTAAAAAGGCATAGGTTGAGTGTATTAATTGATGCTGGAAGAAGTTTAAAAAATGGTTTTAATTCTGATATCCAAAAAAAATATATAGTTGATGAATGGATTAGTGAACTAAGTCATAATGTAGAGGATGAAAATTTCAAAGTCCAGTTAGAAGAAGATCATAATTTTCATTCTCAAAATCATTGTGGTGCTGGATCCAGACTTATTAGAGTAGATCCTGATGGGTTTGTCCATCCTTGTTTGATGATTGACTATCCTATCTATTCTTTAACCCAAGGAACTATAGTTGAATATTCTTCGAAATATAGTAATAAATTTAAAAGTATTGGTATGCCTAATAAAGAAAATTGTAATGATTGTCCTTTATCTGATAATTGTAAGGGATGTATTGCTGAAGGGGTGATCAATCATAAACAGATTGATTGCAGTTGGTATCATACGGAATGGGAAGAGACAAAATATTTTTAGGGGAAACATATTTTGTTTTAAAGTTAAAAAAAGTAATTATCCGAATTACATACTAACAATAATAGTCTCTTGGAGAGAAATTACAGCATCCAAAAAGGTTGTTCTTTCTTGATTCTATTAAAAATTTTCTGTGGTAAAAATATACTAAAATTGATATAACACCAATACTCAAAAATAGACTCTATAAAAGTGCCAATGCAATTAGACGTGCATACATTGAGAGAGCCCTTTTCTGTGGTTGTAGTATAGTAACTTAACCATATCAGATTGGGTTTTTCTATTTGTACACCCAAAGAGTGTTTATCGAACAAGTTAAAAATGCCGTTACGGTAACGCTAACAATAGCTGTTTAAATTTGTATGTTCAGGATCCAGGTTCTTTAGTACCAACTACTAATAAAAATTCTTGATGAAAAGGTGTGTAATCTAAAATGAAGACAAAAGACAAAAAGAATTACCTTAAAAAGGCTAAAAATTGGAATATGGTGTTATTAGTTTTAAAAGCTCTGGGGCTGCTTACGTCAATTGTAGGGCTAGCGGGAGTCTTAAATCCTGACAAAGCACTCTACACAGAAGCTGTTTACGGATCTTCAGCCACGCAATTATATGAACAAGCAAATAGTATAGGAACAAAAGCTTATGCCGTTATCGGCGTAATCATCTCGATTACAATCCTGATTATGCTCATATCTGCACATAAAAAGCTGAAAGAAGGCGTCCCAACTGCAAAAACACCTTACTACCTCCATTTATTTTGGATCGTAACCGGGATCATCTATTCCTTGCTGTTCACTCCCAAAATAGAAATTCAAGGATTTACCGAATTTGCCAGCATGATCTCGATCGTAAGTATTGGTCTACAAGCGCTTGTTTCCCTACCAGCGATTTTGTCCATAATCTACCTATTTAAAGCCGAAACAGAGGCGTAGAAATGAAGAGAGACAAGCTAAAGGAAGAGCACGACATTAAAAAAGGCTTTAAAATGAATCCACTATCCAAAAAGAAGCGCATAATCTTTAGTGCCGTATGGGGAGTGATCGCCATTTTAGCGATCAGTACGGCATTTTTTTTCAAACAAAAACAGCAGCAGGAACCTGCAGTGGCTTCCTATGACGCGGTAACGATAAAAAAAGCCGATGATTTAATTTTTAACGGATCCGTCTCGGCTCAAAATGTTGAGGAATTCTATTTTGATCAGACAAAGGGTCAGGTTTCCGATATTTTAGTATCCAATAATCAAGAAATCAGTGCAGACACGGTAGTCTTGGTCTATCAAAACGAAACCCTACAAGATCAAATAACGGAACAGCAACAAACGCTCGACAAACTAACTTTAGCGGTGAACAATGCACAAGAAAATCTAGACAACACGTATGCAAAAAAACAAAATATTCAAAATAGTTTGAATGAAGCATTAAGTAAATTCAATAATGCAGATGCCGATTCAATGGAAGGGCAAGCCATTCGCCAAGAAGAACAAGCTAAAATGGATCAGTATAAAGAAGCTATCTCTTCTCAGGAAGAAGTCATCTCACAAGCGCAGCAAGCACTAGATTCCGCAAACTTAGATTTATCCACTTCCACTCAAAATATCGAACTTGCCAAGAATAAAATTACAACAAATGTAGTAGCAACAACTGACGGAACCGCCATTGTGGAACCGAAAGGGAAAACAAATGCGAGTGTTCCCGTTATTAAGATTTTAGGTAAGGACACAATCATAAAAGCGTTAGTTTCAGAATATGATTACAGATACTTAGCAACAGATCAAGCTGTGGAAATCCAATTGCTGAACAGTAATAAAAAAATTGCAGGTACGATTACAGAAGTCAGTATATTGCCGGAGTCTACGGCTACTGAGGGGACTGCGACGGCACAATCTAATGTGGCAAATTATTCCTTCAAAGTAAAACCATCAGAAAATTTACAATATGGGTATAGTTGCCAAATTTATGTACCCGTTAATGAACTGCGTATACCCGAAAAGGCAATCCTGAACGAAGAGGATAAGCAGTATGTTTTTGTCTATTCCAAAGGAACTGTCAAAAAACAGCCAATCCTGTCAGAAAATAGAGACGGTGTTTTTGTTGTCACAGAGGGATTAAAAGAAAAAGATCGAATTATTTCCAATCCGTCCCAAGATTTAAAAGACGGCCAAGAAGTGATGGTGAATTAGATGATCAGTTTGGTTAATGTGAATAAATACTATAAGAACGATGAAGAAAGCCTGCATGTCCTAAAAAATATTAATCTGGCGATTGCTCCAGGTGAAATGATTGCCATTATGGGTCCATCGGGATCGGGCAAATCAACCTTAATTAATTTACTAGGATTCATCGATAAACAATTTGAAGGACAGTACTTATTTGAAGGAAAGGCTTTATTGACTTCTTCCGATGAAATCCTCTCAAAAATCCGGAATCAAACTGTGGGCTTTGTGTTTCAAAATTTCAGCTTGATCGAAAATAATACTGTTTTTGAAAATGTTGAATTACCCTTGCTTTATAATGGCTATAAATTTCATCAAACAGAAGAAAAGGTAATGGCTGTTTTGAAAAAAGTTGGCCTAGCCGATAAGGCGGATAAATACCTGAAAAAATTATCTGGCGGTCAACAGCAGCGCGTGGCAATTGCCAGAGCGTTGATTAACCAACCTAAATTCCTCATCGCGGATGAGCCAACGGGGGCATTGGATTCGCATACTTCTGAGGAAATTATGAAGTTATTTGTGGATTTGAATACCCAAGATCAGGTTACGATTATTCTCGTTACACATAACCCTGATATGGTCCCTTATTGTTCAAGATTAATAAGTATTCGCGATGGTGAGATTATTGAAGATAAGGCGTTACGCCAATGAACATATACGTTAATTGGCGAACTGCTACTAAAGCAATCTTAAAAAACAGAAAACGAAGCCTGTTAACAATATTTGGCATTGTTATTGGGATTGCCTCCGTCATCACTATTTTATCAATCGGTCGCGGATTTGAGAAAGAAACGTTAAAGAATTTAACGAATGGTGAATCTGATGAAGTGAACATACAAGTAAATTATGCTCCAAGTAGTGATAGTCTGAACTCTAGTAGTTTAGATTATTTCACAGATGTGGACATTGCAACCGTAAAGCAAGTTGCGGGAGTGAAATCCGCAAATTACCCTGACCCAGATTATGCGAACATTTATAAAGGCATTTACATCAAAGGCAAAAAAGAGAATAAACAAGTTTCTTTAATAAATAATCTAGGTAAGGATCCCATTGTCGGACGTCAGCTAACATCGTATGAAAATGAAACACTGGATAAAGTGGCTATGATAGATTCCGTTACCGCAAAAGAGATGTATGGAAGTGCTGAAAACGCATTGGATTGTGGCATTGAATTAGATGGCCATTTATTCAAAATAATCGGGATTTATCAAGGCACGGAGTCAGAAAGCCTATTTTCGATGCCAGAAAGCAACATTCAAATTCCCAAAAAAACATATCTGAACTATTTTAATGAGACTGCTGAAAAATCTTCCTTGACCATAACCTTAGAAAAAGGGGTGTCTCCTAGTTCCGTGACAACGGATGTGATTGAACAACTCGAGGAAAAGGGCGCAATGAAAGCTTTTGGTGAGTATCAAGTATTCGATACCGCCTTATTAACGGACGGGATCAGTAAAATTCTCCGCACGATCACCGTATTTATTTCAGCAGTTGCTGGCATATCACTATTTATTGCAGGTGTAGGTGTCATGAATATGATGTACATTTCTGTCTCAGAAAGAACAAAGGAGATTGGGATTCGACGTGCGCTGGGAGCGACCCAAAATTCCATTCGGATGCAATTTCTTTTGGAGGGCATCACACTGACCTTGTTTGGAGGGATTGTGGGCTATATCGTAGGGATCAGTTTTGCATATATAATTGGCTCTATGATTGATATTCCAATTTCAATTGAATTTTTCACTGTGTTTTTAGCCATAAGTGTATCGACTGGGATCGGTTTGATTTTTTCTGTCATGCCTGCTTCAGCAGCTGCTAAAAAAGACCTGATTGAAACATTAAGATAATCCAAGAGGTGCCATTTTAGGTGACACTGAATATTTGGAGGTAGGACGTATGAAAAAATCACTTTATACAATCGTTAATTTGATATTTGGAATAGTGCTCATTTCCTTAGTTTTTATTTTCTTATTAGGTTACTCTGAAAATGTAAGCAAGAATACTTATATTTTTGGAGGAATATTATTAATGTTGGGAATAGCGTTTAACTGGTATATGTTTATTAGAACAGTCAAAAAAGAGGGTAGACACATGGAGAACAGACGAAAAAAATTAGGATTATTAGTAACTCTATGCTTTGCTTTATTTATAATATTTTTTTCATTATTTTTAAATAAATAGCGGGACTGCTTTACAAACGGCGACTGATTTTTTATTTGATAAAGGATATTCCTTTGAGGTCCCACTGCATATGGTCATAGACATGCCCGCTCAAAGTCCGCTCGGAAACGGTCCGGAAGCCGACTTTTTCGTAAAGTTTTTTTGCCTGCAGATTGTCCTTTTCGCAATTCAGGCCGATGACGGTTTCGCCTGCGGCTGACGCGAGTGTCGGCAAGGCTTGCAGCAATTGGTAAGCGACACCTTTTCCACGAGCTGACTGCTTCGTCACGATGGAATCCAAATACCATTCTCCGGCAAACGTTTCGCTGTCGGGGAAAAGTCTGGGAGCTGTGACGCGCATTTCCTCAAAAGCGGTCCGGAGTGAGGCATCGATGATGGGTTCGGTTGCTCCCGGATAGCCGAAGCAACAGCCGAGGATTTCACCGTTTTCTTCATAGACGAGGCCATTCCGGTAACTGAACCGGTAGATATCCTCCCCCATAGCTCTGACCATCGCGGCTTTCAGGACATCCGGCTCCAACAGGTCGAGCAGCGGCAATTCCATATCCACAAAGATTTCGTGGATCAGGTCGTAGAGTTCCGAACAATCCTCTTTTCGGGCTTTGCGTATCATCTTGCATCGTTCCTTCCGTTTTTTTTAATTCCAGTATACCATTACTTGCGGAGGCACATCAGTTACTGTTCACTGCATTTCTGCTGTGGTAAACTGGTTGATAGAAGAAAATGTCTCGTTCGAATGGAGTGGGTTGTTTGGCAAAGATGAAAGCCAACGAAAGTGGGAAGATAATGAAGCGGATCGTTGTCATCGGGTGCAGCGGGTCGGGAAAGTCCACTTTTTCGCGCAAGCTACAGCAATTGACGGGCAATCCGTTGCATCACCTCGATAAACTATTTTGGCTGCCTGATTGGGAATTGCGCTCTGATGCGGAACAGGACCGGATCCAAAAAGAACTGGTCAAAGACGAAAAATGGATAATCGATGGCAATTACCAGCGGAGCCTGCCGATACGGCTGGAGCGGGCCGATACGGTCTTCTTTTTCGATTACCCAAGAAGGTTGTGCCTTTACCGCGCGATGAAACGGGTCCTTATGAACCGCAAACGCACCCGTCCCGATATGGGAGAAGGCTGCCCGGAGCGCTTCGATTGGGAATTCATGCAATTCATCTGGAACTTCAACAAAAACAACCGCCCGGGTTTGATCGCCTCATTGGATCAGGCGCCTGACGGCATTACGGTCCAGCATTTCCGCAGTCCCCGCGAGGCAGCAAACTATTTGCGGGCATTGGATGAACAAAAAGAAGAAGCCGCATAAGCAGCGGCTTCTTCTTTTTGTTGTATTATTGGTTTCCTTGACGACGGTACTGTGAAGGCGTGCAGTTCGACAATTCCCGGAATGTTTTCGAGAAGTGCGAAGGTGACTGGAAGCCAACCAAGTGCGCAATATCGGCGATTGCGATATTGGTGTTGCGCAACATTTTTTGCGCTTCATCGATACGGATATGGATCAAGTAGTCGATCGGCGACATACCGACTTCCTGCTTGAAGATACGGATCAAGTAGAATTTGTTGATGTGGACCAGATCCACCAAGTCATCCAACGTGATGTTCTTGTGGTAATTCACTTTCATGTAATTCTTGACCGTTTGGATTTCTTTGTGGTTCTTCTTGTTCAGTGAGTTCCGGATCGAGAATTCTTCCAGACGCAATAAGTGGATCAGGATGATCTCGACGAAGCGTTTGCTGACCTCTTCGTAGCCTTGGTTGCGTGTACTCATTTCATCCAGCAATAAATTCAGGAAGGTTGCGGTTTCTTTTTCACCGTCGTTGTGGCGGTAATAAGAGAAATCGCTTTCTGCGTCCCCGATTTTTGAGAACTCTAAGCCGTGGATGCCGACTTCGATGATTTCTGCAGCTTTATCTCCTGTCAGGTCCCAATAATACTCTACATTTGGATTCAATAAGATCAATTGATCTTTTGAAAGCTTTTCCGTCGTTTCTTTCATTATTAAAGAAACATCCCCAGATGTAACGTAGAAAAGTTTAACATAAGGGAATTTTTGGTAGTTAGTAGGTTGGGCGGCTGTGATTGTATTCTTTTCAGCGAGTACAATCTTCAAGGAGAGGTTTTTTATGTTGGACATGGTATACATAGTTATCCTCCTAACGTAATCTATCTGATAGCAACGGTTCGACAATTTGAAAATTAATTGACTCAAATTCCATATCATCCGAACGAGCCAATAACAATAATAATATACTATTTTTTTTGTTTGTCTAGTATATTTTATAAAAATATCAAAATTTAATCCTTGTCATAAAAAGGCTTATTTGTAATATGTATGTAATTTAATCTGACATGTACAAACGGTAGGCTAAAAATGATAATTTTATTGCGGAAAGTATGTTGCCGTTAACGAAACCAATTTATTGATGCGACAGAGAGGACAAATATTTTGCCATTAAAGCATATGGACTGAGGAATCCGCGCTGCCCCTCCTCATCACGGCTGATTATAAAAAAAGTATCAGGCTGAAGGATCGCTGTCCATTTTTGGCATGCAATTTAATGGCTGCTTCAATGTGAATTTTCGTTCCCGGGATAACGGAAAAACTGTCTGAACATAATCGACAAAAAGGCTGTTTTTGTTTATTAAAAACTGAACAAAAAACAAAATAGTTGCATCGATTTTCACTTAAATGATTATTTAAAGGCGTTTTCGATGAAAGGCGTCAGTTTAAAATCGCAATATAACTGATGTAAAAATATTTGTTTTTTCGGTTGCTGTGATTTCTTCTGATCAAAAAGTGATGGACGGGAGATAAAGGGAAGGGGTTCTTTCGGTAAAATCCTTATACAATGGGAATCATCAGATGTTGTAGCGTGTTTGTACATAAATAAGACGAACGTCATTTCATGTATAGTATAGCATCATCGGGCGAAAACGTCATCCAATAACTGAACATTTTTATATCAACTGAACAGAATTTGTGTAAATTTCAATAAATTCTATGTAGATTGTTTGTTTCAGCTTACAGGTAATCTAACAATTTTCAGTATTTGGCAGCCGATTTTATCAAGCGCACAGGCTTTCTTGCTTCGTTTTATGAGCAATATGGTAAAATGGATTTAGAGTTGTAAGGGATTACGGTCCGGAGGTGCAAGAGATGAAAGGTGATTACGATCTGTTTTTTGAGTATTATTGCGCGCTTTATGACTATGTGCTGGCTGAAAAAGTGTCAGTGAATGAGCATACGTTGCATGATTTCCTGCATACGCAACAATATTGTCGCTTATCCCATGAGGCGCAACGTTTCGCGAAGCGGTTTGCGGATGAGGACATCGCTGTGGATCGGCTGCTGCTGAACGAACAAGAAGCACATGAATGGTATATCTTCTATTACAAACAAAACTTTCCTGCGGGTTATCCTTTCAATCATGCGAATCTGGAATTCATGGAAGGGGAATATGAGTTGAAGGACTTTTCGCCGATAATCGGGCCCCTCGGTCACCAACCTTTGCACTCAGGGATTTTGCGGAAAAGATTCAATGAAGATTATTTTGTCTTCCCTTATTTCAAGAATCAAGCGAAGTTGTCGCACCTTATTCTCAGACCTATTGTAAACAAATTAATGACAGAAAACAAATATAATGTCAGGAAATCGATTGAACTCGTTCAGTTGTTTGAAGCTGAGGCAATCGGATCGGATTGGGATCCGGCCAGAATCAAAACACAGATGGAAGAAGTGTTCCGGCAACAGTTACATTATCGCGTCAGTTATTCTGACATAAAAAAACTGTGGCTGCAGCTGATTTTCATCAGCTTCCGATACGAAAAGGGTGAGGCGAGCTATATCCAGTGGGAGCATCATGATTATGCGGATACCGTCCGGAAACTGGAGAATTTTGCGGCAGTTTTGGATGGTAATCCGGACATTCAGCTGACTGCTGAAGAAGGCGCATTGCTGAAGTGGGTCCGTTTCGTCGTTTTTCGCTCCCGGGGTATGCATGCCAAGGCGAAAGAAGAGGCGCACAAGCTGCTGGAACGCGAAGAATTAGTGGTGGGGGCAAGCCGGCAGCCGTTATACACGAAGTTGGACATTGTGCCCATCAATGATACTTACAAGGATTTGGTTGTCCGCAAATTGTCGATCGATTTTCGGGACATTTTGGTTTCCTATTTGTTGGACAGCTATATAACCGATCGGAAATATGAAGCAGCTTTTTTCTTGTTGCAGCAATCCGATCCTTATTTCAAACATTTCATTCCTCGTTATTACCGTAGCGCCAACCAGAACAAGTGGATGCCGGGGGAAGGCGAAGTTTCCACCGAGCAGCTTTTCCGGGAGCAGTTCCAACGGGTGAGGATTGTTCTTGGGGATCATTGGGTCGATGCATTGCATAAAGAGATTGAGGAAGAATTGAAGGAAGGAATTACCCTGAAGAAGGAAGCGTTTGATTGGTTGTTGCGGTACCTGTACAATGTGATGAGCGTCTTCCATGAAATGCAGGAGGATGAGTTGGCCGACCAGATGAACGCCTTTTATGCGCAGATCCGGCTTGGAGAATAAATAAAAAGAAGCAGCCGGCAAAATCCGGCTGCTTCTTTTGGTTGCTCTTAGTGCTCACCCCTACCGCAATCCATCGTATCCTGTAGTTGAGTTCTGAATCCTAGAGTTCTCCGCCTAAGCTGAAATACCCACCTCGACCAAAACCGGGTCGCGGTGGGTATTTCCTCTTAGTGCTCGATTTCTAAACGGGATTCATCGTATCCTTTTTTAATCGTGTCTTAGGGCTTCTACTGGGTCTAGGCCGGCTGCTTTTTGGGCTGGCATCAGGCCGGCCACCATGCTGATGATCACGCTGGTGACAATACCGAATACTGCGAACGCCGGTGTCATATTCAGGATGGCCGTGTCAAACAGATTCTCCACAACAATGTTTCCGACAACAGTGATGAGGTAGGCGATGCCTACGCCCAGCAATCCGCTGAAGAGGCCGATCAGGAAGGATTCGGAAACGAAGATGCGGCGGATATCTTTCTTCCGGCCGCCGATCGCTTTGATGACGCCGATTTCTTGTGTGCGTTCCACAACGCTGATATAGAGCACCGTCAAAATCATGATGGCGGACACGAACAAGGAGATGCCGGCAACCCCGGAAAGGATGTAGGTGAAGATATCCAGCATCTGGGTGAAAGTGGAAGCCAGGGCATCCGCCGAAGAACCGCGGTAACCCAAAGCGGCTACTTCATCTTTGATGGCTTGGGTGTTTTCAGGATCATCGGATACCAAGTAAACAACGTTCGGTTCCACTTCGAGATCGTTCTCAGCAGTCAAAGTTTCGAAGGATTCGGTTGACATATAAACGGATTCGAATGCCCCAATTGTTTGGCCGGCTGTATAAATACCGCTGATGACGTAATTTTTTTCCAACGACTCACCGTCTACGGTAACATCCAGGGTCACTTCTTTTCCGATGGCTTCTTCCGCAGTAGCAGCCATCTGATTGGCGACACCTTCTGTGATCAGGATTTCGCCTTCTTCAGGGAACGCACCGTAGAGGATGTTGGAATCGGTCATTCCGGAGGTTGTCCCGAAGTTCATGAAGGCATATTTTTCCCCTTCATATATGACGTTATCGCTGCCGATCGTAAGCGAAGAGTAGGCCAGATTGACTTCAGCCACATGCGGAATATTCCGCAGTTTTTCCAGATCTTCTTCTCCGAACGGGTCGGATTGCGTCACCCCGGCAGGAGGCCCCGATGGCGCGGATCCGGCAGGGATCTCCGCACCGGCGGGAGTCATGATCATCACCGAAGAATCGGTATTTTCGCTAGCGTTGGTTTCCATCACGATGGGCATCCGCACTTCGCTGACAAGCGGATTGACGTTGGCGTTCATCGTTTCGGTCAGATAGTCATTGACGCCTTCACCAAGGGACAGCATCACGATGATGCTCATGATGCCGATGCTGCCGCCAAGCGCAATCAGGATGTTTCGGGCCAACTTTTCCTTCATATTAAGAAGGGCCAAACGGATCGCCGCAAAAAAAGTGAGATTTTTGCTCTTGCTTTTCTGCTGCAGTTCAAATGCGTTGTCGTGCAAGGCAATCTCGCCCTGATGGACATCGCCGATAATTTTTCCGTCATCGATCGTAACGACGCGTGTGGAGCGGGCCGCTACCTTCTCCGAGTGGGTGACCATGATGACGAGTTTGCCGGTTTTGGCGATGTCCTGGATGATGTCCAAAACCTGATCCGTCGTCTGCGAGTCCAGAGCTCCGGTAGGCTCATCGGCAATGATGATATCCGGATCGTTGACGAGTGCGCGGGCGATGGCCACACGCTGTTTTTGCCCACCGGATAACTGGCTCGGTTTCTTTTTGTATTGATCTTCAAGGCCAAGTTGCTTCAGGACTTCTCTCGCCCTTGCGACCCGTGCTTTTTTGTCGACGTTCGACAGCGTCATTGCCAACGTGACGTTATCCAGCACACTGAGGTGGGAGACGAGGTTGAAACTCTGGAAAACGAAGCCGATCTTTTCTTTGTGGTAATTCACGAAATCTTTTTCCTTGAACGTGCTCATTTTTTGGCCGTCAATGGTTATTTCGCCTGAGAATTGGCTGTCCAGCCCGCCCAACAGGTTCATCAAGGTCGATTTTCCGCTGCCGGACTCCCCGACGATTGAGACCAACTCGCCCTTGTCCAAGGACAGGTTGACGTCCTTCAGCGCCTGGAAATCTTCCGCTCCGCTGATGGGATAAAATTTATTCAGATTTTTTAGTTCGACAAAAGCCATAGTTAGGGTATGCCTCCTTATTATTTTGAAAAATGACGATGAGTGAGCATTTACTCACTGTGCGATTATTCAAGTATAGCGATTCGGCAATAGGCTGTCAATTCTAGTGACTGTCAGGTTTCAGGCCTTTGACGATCTGTTGGGTCAGATAAGCGATTTCGGCTTCTTTGTCGCGTTTTGTATCCGTGAAAAGGACGTAATGGGTCAGATGATTGCCGAACAGGATGCTCATGATGTATTGCCAAATGACAGGGTTCGGCCAATCGACGATTTCGTTTTTTTCTTTGTAGCCATCGAGTATCGCGTAAATGCCTTCTATCAGGTCTTTGGGGATCATGGTGATGAACTCTTGGCAACGCTGTTTGTCGTACATCATTTCAGTAAGGAAAATCTTTCCCGACTGGAAATGCTCTTCCGGCATCAGGACATCTTTGCGCACGATGAATTCCACGAACCGCTCAAATGGTGCATTCTCTGCAGAATTGCGGAACTGCTGCACTTGGGCGAGCGCTTCCGCTGAGATGATGTCGCGCAGAATCGGGAAAATCGTAGCATACAGCAGGTTTTCCTTGGTCCCGAAGTGCTTGTAGATGGTTCCTTCAGCAACATTGGCTGCTTTTGCGATATCCTTTGTGCTGGTGTTGGAAAATCCTTTCGTAGAGAACAGCACCACGCAAGCATCCAGAATATCCTGCATCTTGGGAGACAAACCTTCTTTACTGCGAATTTTTTGTTTTAAAGCTTCCACAAACTTTTCCATTAGACTTTTGCTCCTCTTGATGATGTTGCTTCCATAGTACTCGGACCGGTGGATTATTGCAAGCTAGCCCAAGCTTGTTCGTTTTCGCGAAATACTTGTGATAAATCGCCGAAAAGGTGCTAAGATGAAAGTATGATGAGAACTGGAGGGGAAAAGATGCACAAAAATAAACTTGTTGTGGTGGGTGTGGGTCACGTAGGTTCCTACGTGTTGGCTGACGCGATGAAATTGCGGTTATTTGCGGAAATCGCGACAATCGATATCCTGGAGGATGTTGCCCATGGGGAAGCCTTGGACCAGGCGCATGCGACCGCATTGACCTATATGTCCAATGTGGATGTGCACGCGGGGGATTACGCTGATTGCGCAGATGCGGACGTGATCATCATCGCCGCCGGACCGAGTGTGCTGAAGGATGACAACAATCCGGACGCCATCCCGGATCGCGCCTCCTTGACCGGGAAAAACGCGGCGGTCATCCGTGAAGTCATGGCGGAAATCACCAAATATACAAAAGAGGCCATCATCATTCTGATCACGAATCCATTGGACACAGTGACCTATATCGCGGCCAGCGAATTCGATTATCCGGAAGGCCGGATTTTCGGAACCGGCACGATGCTGGATTCGGCCCGGCTGCGCAAAGTGATTTCGCAACAGTTCGGCGTCGATCCTAAGAGTGTGACCGGCTACATGATGGGCGAGCACGGATTCACTGCCTTTCCGGTAGTGAGCCGGCTGGCCATAAACGGCATCCGTTATGATGAGTTCGCAAGTCATTTCCCGGAAGTGGAGACATTGGATCCCGAAGCAATCGGCGAGGCGGTCGTGAAGTCGGCCTATGATGTCCTGAACGGAAAAGGCTGGACGAACGCCGGGGTTGCGCAAGCCGCCATCACCTTGGCGCAAGCGGTCCTGTTGGATGAAAAAAGCGTCCATCCCGTCTGCACGATTCTGCGCGGGCAGTACGGCCATGACGGCGATGTGGCCTTGAGTATGCCTTGCCTGATCGGCCGCAATGGTGTGGAAAAACAATTCAGCATTGCGTTGAATGAGTGGGAAACGACCAAACTCAACGCTTCCATCGATTACATCCAGTTGGCGATGAAAGATGCAAAGACGGGTCCGTTCAAAGAGTAAGAGCGAGGGCATAGCGGAAAGCTATGCTCTTTTTTGAGTGTCGGATTTTTTGCTGCGACGGCCGTGAAGGTATCGCAAAATTTGACAAAGGTGCGTCTGGATATCCATAATTAAGATAAGCAAACTGTACGATTTCATCGGGAATACATTTAGAAACAAAGCGGGTGCAAAGGATAGGAGCTGGAAGGGGGAAGGTTTCGGAAAAAGAGAATGCTATCCGATCATCCGAATGCCTGAAAGGAGTGGCAAAAATGAAATTCAAAGACGCATTTTGGAAAGCCTACAAAGGAATGGGGCGTTCCATCAGTCGTTATCCACTGACAGTGGTTTTTTTGATTGCGGTCGCAGTGTTGAACAGCTTCATGATCGAAAATCCTCGCGAGGATTATGCCCGCTATCTGTTCACTTTTTTAGTCGGAGCCATGCTGAGCATCGTCGGCCAAATGGTTTACGAAAGGTTCTTTACGCAATTGAATGCCCGCTATCTGCTGATGGGCGGAGCTGTGTTGCTTACGACCGGTTATTACTTCGCGGTCGGACCGCAGACGCAGTACAATATCGCCATAAGTGTCAAAACGGGTGTGGCACTGTTCGCTCTCATGATCGCTTTTATTTGGATACCATCTATCAAAAGTGTGAAGGTGCCTTTCCACCGGAGTTTTTTGTCGGCTCTGAAAGCCTTCTTTACGACCGTGCTTTTTTCAGCAGTGTTGGCAGCCGGTATCAGCGCCATTTTTTACGCCACTGATTATCTTCTCTTCAACGTCGATTATAAGATTCTCACGCATCTTCTGAATATCGTCGGCTCCTTGTTCGCGCCGATTTATTTCTTGTCGATGACGCCGCTGTATCCAGGCAAACGTGAAGAATTGATTCCGGATGAGGCGTGGGCGAAGCGCGGGGAAACGCTGGATCGCCAATTTATGGTGCCGCGTTTCTTGGAAGTTCTGATTTCCTACATCATCATCCCTTTGACGGCCATTTATACGTTGATTCTCGTGGTCTATGTCGTCATGAACATCGGAGGGGAATTCTGGACAGACAATCTTCTGGAACCGCTGCTTGTTTCCTATGCGATCATCGTCATCATCGTCTATATCCTCGCCTGCAATCTCGAGAATAAATTTGCTGATCTGTTCCGCAAGATTTTCCCTAAAATCCTGATTCCGATCGTCGTCTTCCAGACCATCGCCTCCTTCCTGAAAATCAGGGAGATGGGCGTCACGCATGGTCGCTACTATGTCATCCTGTTCGGCATCTTCGCGACGATAGCTGGCGTAATCTTCAGTTTCATGAAACCGAAGCATAATGGTTTGATTGCCATCGCCTTGCTTGCGCTGTCGGCAATTTCCATCATTCCGCCGATCGACGCCTTTACCGTCAGCAAGAACAACCAGATCAGCTTTTTGGAACGGAAACTAATGGAAAATGATATGTTGGTGAACAATGCAATCGTTCCGAAAAGTGATGTTTCCCTCAACGATAAGATCGTCATCACCAAGGTCGCTTCCTACATCGAAAACATGGGCTACAATAAAGAGGTGGCCTACCTGCCGAGCGACTTCAATGTCTACAGCGATTTCAGCGATACCTACGGATTCGACATGACCTATTCCGAAACGGAGTACCCGCGAGGGGAGGGCGAGTTTGTCTATCTGAACTGGGATGCCGATCCCGTCGTTGGAATTGAGGGCTTCGATGTCATGGTGCACCAGTATCTTTACTACTCTCAGGTCGAATCGAGCCCTGCCGAAACTACTGATTTTGAAGCGAATGGCCAACAATACCAATTGGAAAAGAGACTGGATGACGAGTACTATATTCTGACTTTGAAGGATGCGGCAGGACAGGAACTGATTGCCTACAATACCCGGGAAGTGTACGATACCATTTTTGAGCAGTCTCCGACTTCCGGCTTCGATAAAGGGAATCTGACAATCGAGGATGCGACGATTACCACCGAAAATGACCGCATCAGAATGACTATTTTGGTCAATTCCTTGGAACGCATGCCGGATTTCGTCGGCGGAGATCTTTACCTATTCATTGAATTCAAGTAAGTCTTCCTGAAAGAATGTTTTCGAAGTCCCAGTTGCGCACATGCGGTGTAACCGGGGCTTATTTTTTGTGCCAATAGGCATGTAAGGAATAGTGACGTCGGGAAATCGCTGTTATTTAGGGCTTTGGGGTTGGGTTTTAATCTCATGTAAGGTTTTGTGACCAATTTTGTTATGAAAAATTCGACAAGAGCTGGGAATGCCGTTATAGTTAGTGTCATAATTGAATTGCACCCCAAAGTGAGGTGCTGATCCGACTTTCGTGTGACTAAATCTCACGCAAAGAGGAGAGGAGAGATAGTATGGTGTACGGGATGGAGATTGAAGGAAACAAAAAAATATATGATTTCGAATCGGTCATCAGCAGAAAAGACAAAGGGTCCGTGAAATGGCAACAGATGTATCAATGGATGCCGGATGTAGCCGATGATGTGGTGCCTCTTACGGTGGCGGACATGGAATTCAGGACTGCGCCGGAAATCACCAAAGGCTTACAGGAATATCTGGAAGACAGCATATTGGGGTACAGCGTGCCCACTGAAGGCTATTACCAAGCAGTCATCGATTGGCAACGACGCAGGCACAATTTTGAGGTGGAGAAGGACTGGATTCTGACCAGTCCTGGCGTCGTCTCTGCCTTTTATGCGGCGGTCAGGGCCTATACCCAACCGGGAGAGGGAGTCATCATCATGACACCGGTCTATTATCCTTTCTTCGGGGCCATCGAAAACGCGGGACGGAAAATCGTCAGGAATCCTCTCTTGAATCGCGCGGACGACTATACGATCGACTTCAAAGGGCTTGAGCACCTCTGCCGCAAGAAGGAGAACAAGCTGATCATATTCTGCAGCCCGCATAATCCGGTCGGAAGGGTCTGGACGGAAGAAGAGCTGGCCCGTTTAGCGGATATCGTGCTGCGCTATGACATGATCATCGTTGCGGATGAAATCCATCACGACCTGATCATGCCCGGTTACGAACATAAAGTTTTCCAGACACTTTCCCACGCGGTGGCGGAAAGGACGATCACCTGCACTTCGCCTTCCAAGACTTTCAATCTTGCTGGGCTGTGCACTTCCAACATCATCATTCAAAATGAGGCTTTGCGCAAGAAAATGTCCGATGCGCTCGGAAGTGTCGCCTGCGGTATGGTCGGGACGCTAGGGCTGGAAGGTTGCCGGATCGCCTATAATGAAGCGGAGCAGTGGCTCGACCATCTAATTCCGGTCATCGACAGGAACCAGCATCTGGTGCGCGATTTCTTTGCTGCAAATTTCCCAAAAATAACCGCACCCTTGGTTGAAGGGACTTATCTGCAATGGGTGAATTTCAAAGCACTGGGATTATCGGCGGAAGAACTGGAACGGTTCATGCGCGAAGAAGCCCAGTTCTTTACCGATGAAGGCTACATCTTCGGGGAAGAAGGCGAAGGCTATGAACGCATCAATCTGGCGGCGCCGACCAAAGTGATCGAAGACACGCTCGATCGGCTGGGGGAAGCGCTGTACAGAATCTATGATAAGCGGTAGGCATATAACGGAACGCAGATGGCTGCGCGTTCCGTATTTTTTTGCGAGGAAAGCATCCCGGCCGGTAAACTCTGTGATATGATGGGTATACTATTTTCATCAATTAAGGGAAGGCGTGGGGTTGTGTTGAAAGGGAAAGGGAAAGTGATGCTGTCGATGCTGATATTCGGGACAATCAGCATCTTCGTTAAGAATATCGACTTGGCCTCCAATCAGGTCGCCTTCTTCAGGGGCGCTTTGGGAAGCCTGTTCCTCTGGGGGACATTGGTGGTGCGCAAGGAAAAGATCCCTTTGGCATTGGTCAGAAAAAACGCCAAGTTCCTGTTGCTTTCGGGTTTTGCGGTAGGCATGAACTGGATTCTGCTGTTTGAAGCTTTCCGCTACACGACGGTATCGAATGCGACGTTGAGCTATTACTTCCAACCGATTTTCATGACGCTGTTGGCGCCGTTCGTCTTCAAGGAATCCCTGACCGCAAAGAAGATCGCTTGTGTCCTCTTGGCGATGCTGGGGATGTTCCTGATCATCGGCGTGAGCCCCAATGCGGGGGCGTACAATCATCCGGTCGGGATCGGTTTCGGGTTGGCTGCAGCGTTTTTCTATGCGGTGGCCATCATGTCCAACAAAAAAATCGCGGGCCTTGGGGGAATCCCGTTGACTGCTTTGACGCTCGTCATCGCAACCGGAATCCTGACCCCCTACGTCGCACTGACTTCCGGTTTCGGTTTGGGACAATTGACTGGAGGCTCCATCACCAGTCTGTTGGTTTTGGGGATCATCCACACGGGGATCGCCTACGTGCTGATGTTTGCGGGTGCCCAGGCGGTCGAGAGCCAGACATTCGCTGTGCTCAGCTACGTCGATCCGGTGACGGCGATTGTAGTTTCGGCGGTGTTCCTGAAAGAAGACTTGTCACCCGTGCAATTGGCGGGAGGCGTGCTGATACTGGCTGCGGCCTTCCTGAATGAATTTCTTGGCAACAAAGAGAAACAAGTAGTGATCAGCAAAGAGTAGCAAAAAAGAAAAGCGGAAACGAGACTGACTCGCTTCCGCTTTTTGCCGTAAGAAGCACAAAAACCCGGACAAATTTGTCCGGGTTTCGCAGAGAAGAACGCTCCGTTGCATATGGCAGTATGCAGATGGGCAATTTTTCCCGAGGATGGAGTCATTTTTTCCGACGTTTACTGACTGAGCGATCTCACGCCGGGAGGATTTCATTAAGAAATGAAGAATCCTCTTTTATGGATGCATTCAGTATAAGCCATAACTATTTGTGGAAAAAGATGCCGAGCCCTGAATGAAAGAAATCTCTCACAACTTGCATCCGTACGCTTTGAACAGTGAGAGGATCTTTTCAGACGGAGCAACTTTTCCGATGATTATCACCAGTTGCTTCGGCTGATCTTTTTGTAATAATCCATCTTCAGTGTGACATTGCGCTCGTAGTCGAGTTTGAAATAGCTGGTATAGAGGCAGTCCAGCAAGAACAGCAAAGAAAGCCTAGTCGAAAAGGAAGATATCTTGTTGTAGTGGCTTTCGTTCGAGCTCATGTACAGGTGGTATGTGGCGGCGTTTGCGAAAGGGATGTCATCAGTCGATGTGATCAAGAGGATGGGTGATCGGTTATTCTTCAGTATCTTCACGATTTCGGGAATGACCGTGCCTCTGCCACCGTATGAAACAACGATGGAAAGATGCGAAGGATCGCTGGCGGCCGCCGTCAGGCGTTGATGATACTCCTCGATCGGGACGTTGACGAATCTGCCGATTTCCTGCATCTGGAACTTGAAGTTCTCGGCGAAAAACAGATTCCCGGCGGAGGTATAAAGGTCGATCGCTGGCATCTTTTTCATCAAGGCAGCCGCCTGCCGCAATTGTTCCAGATCCAAGTTGTTGAGCGAGGACACCACGGTCTGTTCATAAAGTTCCTGCATCGTCCGCGTGATCTGATATTGGGTTTCGTTGGAGTGGATCGGATAGTTGAAATCCAGCGTCGTACGTTCCTTCAGATAGTCGCCCATCGAAGCGGAAACTAGTATCTTCAACTCGGAAAGCCCGGCCAAGTCCAGTTTTTTGCACAACCGGTAAATCGTTGCGTTCGAAATGAAGCTGGCTTCGCTGATTTCCGAGGAAGTCATCTTCACGAAAGCCTCGGGATTTTCTTTTATATATGCAACCAAAATTTTCTCATTTTCGGTCAAGCTTACTAAATTGTCCATTTTGCTGAAGATATTCATCTGTCGTCACCTCAATTCTTCAAAAAAATGCGCAGGAAATCCGATTCCGACAGCAGCGTCAGATTGTGGCCGCTGCCTTGCAGTTCGCGGACGGATTGGATTTTGCGGCTCTCGCTCGGGGTGCCGATTTTGCGCCAATCGCTGTCGGCGACGACCAGATAGATGGTTTCGTAGCTCAGGTTGGCATCGAAATGGCCGCCGACATCGACGACGAGCTGAGCCAGATCGTTTCGTTTCAGTTTCCGGAAACGGCCGGTAAAGCAGACGTGCTTGTCGTAAAAGACGTGTTCCTTATCGAACAGCAAGCTTTTCGGCTTTAGCGGTGCGGCTGTTTTTGATCGTTTGGCAGGGGAACTTTTGCCGCCTTTCGCCACTCCGAAAGCATGCGAGAATAATTTTCCCATCCGGTATTGGTATTCGTCCAGAAACCCTTGGATATCGTAGTCGTATTGCGCCAGCATTTTGCTGGTGATCAGCCCGCAGGCGACCGCATCCTCCACGGCATTATGGTGGTTATCGATCGTCATGCCGAAGTAGTCCAGAACGGTCGGCAAGCGGTTATTATGCAAATCCAACATGCGCTGGGCCATCTTGCAGGAACAGAAAAATTCATTCTGCATCTTCGGCAGTTTGTAGGTTTCGATCGTTTGCTGCAGGCAGCTCATATCGAATTGGGCAAAGTGGGCCACGAGCGGGTCTTCCCCGATGAAGGAACGGATGTCAGGATAAAGTTCGTCGAAGGAAGGTTCCCTGGCGACCATTGCCTCGGTTATGCCGTGGATTTGGATATTCCCGCGGCTGAAATATTGCCGCGGATTGATGAGCGCATAGTAGCGGTCGATTTCCTTCCCGTCGGAAAAGCGGCTCAAGCCAATGGAACAGACGCTGTCACCACGGCTGTTTGCAGTTTCAAAGTCAATGGCGACGTAATCCATTTGCATACATACTCCTTTTGGTTGTTTATTTATAATGAATAGATGGACTATTGCTGCTGCAAAGCCATGATCTGTTGATAGTAAGGGATCATGCTGCCCAAAGCCGCGCCGATGATGAAGAACAGCAGCATGCGGATCAAAATATAGGCCCAGCTTGCTGTATAATCGCGGGACGGGTTTTTATTGGAACGTCGGAAGAGGAAGAACATGCCGATCCCCGCAATCCAACCGATGGCTGACAAGAGTGCTTGGGAAGTCGCCGGATTCAGGTAGCCGATCACGAAGCCGACAACCGCTGCAAAGGTCAATAAAAGCCCTTGCTTCATTTTTTCTGTCATCAAAATTCCTCCCTTTTTCGTAAGCCTATTCTACCATAAAGCGCGCTTCTGGAATATGGTTGTGATCCGGTAAAAAGTGAGTGGATTGTATATTTGTCGGGCGAACCGCCTGCTTCGCGATGCAAATACTCGAGAGAACGCCGATCTGTCGGGTGAACCGCTCGCTGCGCGATGCAAACAACCGAGAGAACCCACATCTGTCAGGTAATCGCAATGCTTAGCTATCCCAACAACCGACATCTGCCGATTCGCGCGCTTGCAAATCAAAAAACCGTCTCATTACGAGACGGTCGCTAGCGGTTTTACAGGAACAACAAACCATCGAGATCGAGGATGACGATTTCCCGGTGGCTCAACTGTTTGATGAGGTGATGGTCCTCCAATGAGCCCATCTTCCGGCTGATCGTTTCCGGTGTCGTTCCGAGGTAGGAGGCCAGATCCTTCTTTGACATCGGCAAAGTGATGGTGTCGCCGTCCTTCGTAGCCAGTTCGGCAAGATAAAGGGCCAAGCGGGATTCGACTTTTTCTGTCGCCACGTAGGTCGTCTGCCTTTCCGACTTTTCCAGACGGTTGGAGAATTCCTGCAGCAGTTTCAGGGAAATGGCCGGGTATTTCAACAAAAAGTGCTGCAGATCGCTCCTTTTCATCCGGCAGACTTGGGTCTCCTTCACGGCTTCGGCATAGGATTCGTGCTTCGATTCGCTGAACAGGGCCAGTTCGCCGGTGAAATCGCCCGGGTAGAGGAAGCGCACGAGCTGTTCCTTTCCCGATTCAGCCAACCGGTAGATGCGGATCAGGCCGGAATGGAGGATGTAGAGCGTATCCGATGCGTCGCCGGGGCGGTAGAGCAGTTCGCCTTTTTTGTAGGTCGCCGGATGCGTGACGGACATGATTTCGTCCATCTGGTCCGGCTCCAGGTGATTGAAGATCGGCACAAGCGAAATGCAGGAGCGGTGGGCGTTGCAGGTGCACCCTGCGCTGCAGTTGTGGGCAGTTTTAGTTTGTTCGTTCATTTGGCAAATCCTCCTTTTCGGAATGGGACATGCAGTCTTGGTTGCTTAAATTGTACCGCAACCCGGCAGCTGCATGCGAATTTTATCTTGGGGCGGCATTATTTTTCCGGCTGAAGCCGATCAGGCGCATGGCGTTCAGGATGACGGCCAGGATGCTGGCTTCATGGATGAACATGCCGCTGGCGAGATGGACGGATCCCATCAACACGCCAGCCAAAAGGAAGAGCACGACCCCTACGGCAATGGCGATGTTCTGTTTCATGTTGCGCATGGTCGCCTTTGAGAGCGAATAAGCATGGGAAAACTGCATCAGCTTATCGGCCATCAGCACAACGTCGGCCGTCTCCATCGAGATGTCAGTCCCGCCTTCACCCATGGCCAAGCCGATATCGGCGGTGGCGATTGCAGGTGCATCATTGATGCCGTCCCCGGCCATCGCCACGACAGCGCCATCTGCCTGAAGTTGTTTGACGAAACGCACTTTGTCCTCCGGCAAAAGCTCGGCATGGAAGGCGTCCAGTCCCAATTGTTCCGCGACCGCTTGGGCGGTATGGCGGTTGTCACCCGTGAGCATGATGATCTGTTTGATGCCGTTGCGGCGCATTTCGGCCAAAGCCTGCGGTGCGTCTTCGCGGATCTGATCAGCAATGGAGAATAGCCCGGCAAGCGTGCCGTTAGCGGCTGCGAAAACGACAGTATTACCGGTTTTTTCGCGTGCAATCGCGTAGCTTTCTGCTGCTTCATCGATTGGAATTCCGGACTGGGCCATCAGTTTGCGGTTGCCGGCGATGAGACGGTGGCCTTCAACTGTCGCTTTCAATCCGTGGCCTTTGATCACTTCCGCATCTTTCGGTGCAACAGACGTTTCCAGCCCTTGTTGATGTGCGTATTTCACGATTGTCTGTCCGAGATGATGCTCGGAAATGCGCTCCGCCGAAGCTGTCAGGCGCAGCAGTTCTCTGCGGTCGATGGCGCTAAGGGTATGGATGTCGGTCACTTCCGGTTTGCCTTTCGTCAGCGTGCCGGTCTTATCGAAAACGAGCGTATCAACTTTGGAAAAGCGATCCATGACCTCGCCACCTTTCACCAGCACGCCGTATTTGGCGCCGTTGCCGATGCCGGCCACGTTCGATACCGGAGCGCCGATCACGAGCGCACCAGGGCAGGCGATCACAAGGAAAGTGATTGCAAGATGGAGATCGCGCGTCCAAACGTAAACGATGATGGAAAGTGCCACAATGGCAGGCGTGTAGAAGTTGGCAAAGGCGTCGAGGAAACGTTCGGCCTTGGATTTGGATTCCTGCGCCTCTTCGACCAATTCGATGATTTTGGCGAAAGTTGTGTCATCGCCGACCTTTTCCGCGATCATTTCGATGAAGCCATCGTCCACCAATGTCCCCGAAAAGACTTTGTCATCCAAGGATTTATTGGCCGGGATCGCTTCGCCCGTCACAGCGGCTTCGTTGATGGCTGCCTGACCCTTCACGATGATACCGTCGACCGGAATTTTGCCGCCGGGCTTGATGAACAGCCGATCCCCGACAGCAACTTCTTCGACCGGCACGAAAACTTGATTGGTGCCATGCATGACGGTTGCTTCCTGAGGCGCCATATCAACCAAGGAGCGCAGAGAGGAGCGGGTCTTTTCCAAGGTGCGCGCTTCCAGGAAATCACCGAAAAGAAACAGAAAAGTCACAACGGAAGACTCCGTGTATTCACGGATGAACAGCGCGCCGATGACCGCGATTGTCACAAGCAACTCGATGCTGAAAGCCTTCATCCGCAACGCCAGGTAGGCTTTGTACATGATCGGCACCACCGCGATGATTGTTGCTGCAATGAGGGCGTAGTTGGCAGCAACGGCATATCCAAGTATTTTCAAAGCAAAGCCGATGACGATCAGGAAACCTGACACTGCGGTGATGCGGTTTTTGTATTTATTGATCCATTTGATCATTTTTAATGACCTCCTCTTGTATTTCCTATAGCCTAATGATACGCCATCAAGCAAGAAAACGACTTGATAGGGGTCAAGCTTTGGATGCGGAAATTAGATCAGCAGAACTTCAACCGTTCTCCTCCGGCGAACATAGGCTACGCCGGAATACGGCCCACATTTAAGTCTTGTGCTCCGATGAGAACCTGCTTGCAGGAGGAGAGTCCGCAAATTACCGCTGTTCTCCGGTGTGGGGAGCCTCGCCGGAGGAACGCAGCGCTTGCCCTGATGTACGCCACCGCTCGATGGTATCCGAATACAAAAAAAGCTGCCTGCAAATTGCAGACAGCTGAGCCCTTCGGCAGGGTAAAATATTATATAGAAGAAAAGACTAGATGGCATCCCCATCGACAACGGCAGCGTCGTCGTTCAGGATGGAGGAGTCGAATTCCCCGATGTTGCGGGAAGAAACGACGCCCGCCAACATGCTGTCATTGACGTTGGTCAAAGTACGCATCATATCGATGACTGGTTCTACGGAGATGACAAGTCCGGCAATCGTGACAGGCAAGTTCATGGCGCCCAGAACAATCAAAGCGGCGAAAGTCGCTCCGCCGCCGACACCGGCAACCCCGAAGGAACTGATGGTAACGACCAGGATCAATGTCAATACAAAACCGATGCTGGTGACGTCAATGCCCAGAGTCGGCGCCACGATGGTCGCCAACATGGCAGGGTAGACGCCCGCGCAGCCGTTCTGACCGATGGACAGTCCGAAACTGGCGGCAAAGTTGGCAGAGGCATCATCGACACCCAAGGCTTTCGTTTGCGTTTCAACGTTCAAAGGCAGTGCGCCGGCGCTTGAACGGGCAGTGAAGGCGAAGCTCAAAACAGGGAAAGCTTTCTTGAAGTAGGTGATCGGATTGACGCCGACTGTTGCCAGAATCAAGCTGTGCACCAGCAGGACAACCAACAAAGCGGCATAGGAAGCGACCACGAACAGGCCTAGGTTGACGATGGCTTGATAATTCGATGTTGCCATCATTTTGGTCATCAATGCCAAGATTCCGTATGGAGTCAGGCGCAGGACCAAGGTAACGATGCGCATAACAATTGATTGGATGACTTGCAGTCCTTTATTGAACAGAGCAGCATTTTCAGGCTGTTTTTTCTTGATGCCCATATACGCGATTCCGACAAAAGCGGAAAAGACTACCACGGCAATCGTACTCGTGCTGCGCAGACCGGCCAGATCCTGGAAGATATTGGTCGGGATAAAGCTAAGCACTTGGCCAGGAATCGTCAAGTCAGCGACTTGCGTCTGTTGGGTAGTCAAGGCTTCGATCCTTGCGGTTTCAGCGGAACCTTGCGTGAATTGCGCGCCGTCAAGATTGAAGAGGATGACGGATGCCCATCCGATAAGGGCAGCGATGGCGGTTGTGCCCAGCAAAGTGCCGAGCACGGATCCACTGATTTTGCCCAGATTTTTGGTTTCTTCGATGCGGGTAAAAGCGCCCACAATCGACACAAAAATCAACGGCATGATCAGCATCTGCAGGAAGCGGACGTAACCGTTACCGACGATGTTGATCCAATCGATGGCAGTCAGTGTGATTGTGCTGTCCGGTGCGAAAAGCAACTGGATGGCGGCCCCGAAGACGATCCCCAAAGCCAGCGCGATGAAAACGCGTTTGGAGAACTTGATGTGTTTGGCGCCCAAACGATAAAGTGCGAAAAGCAGTGCCACAAATACGGCTAAAATAATGACAATGGAAATGATGTCCATTTGAATTCCTCCTTTGATTTATCTATCCCGAGAACGTAAAAAAGCCCTCGTCCCTATACTCCAAATGCTTGGAATACAGGGACGAAAGCTCTTCGTGATCCACCCTTGTTCGCACGACCCTCACGGATTGTGCCTTATGAAGTACGCAAAACCAGCCATACTTCTGTACGCTATCGGGTACAAACCGAAATGACACTAACGCATCATCTTGCTCCGAGACGCATTTTCGCTTTCCTGACCATGCCTCTTCTCACCGACTGAGGCTCTCTTTGATGACCTTGAAAGGTACTTCTTCTCTTCAACGCACAACTTATTTTCATTTGTGTTTTCATGATAGCACGCTTATTTTTCAAAAGCAACTGATATCCCTCGATTCAGGAATAACCGGATTAGTTGGAGTGTTGGCGCGGAAAAGATGGATAACAATCGGGAATCCATGGTTCTGGCCCCGGATCCAGCTGAAAAGATGGATAACTATCGGGAATCCATGGTTCTGGCCCCGAATCCGGACGGGAAGATGGATAATCATCAGGAATCCATGTTTTAGGACACCATTGACAGCAAAAAGCAGGGGTCGCCTCGAATTGAGGCGACCCCTGCTGATGATCTAGGATTCTTTGACCGATTGGACTTCGTAACCCAGTTTTTGGATCGTTTCGCTGATATCGTTAGCTGAAGTTTTATTGCTGTCGAATGCAGCCTTGACTTTGCTGGAGTTGAACAGCACTTTTACGGTTTCGACACCCTCGATTTTGCTGACGGCGGATTCGATTTTCTTGATGCAGGATGGGCAAGTGACGGGTCCTAATTGGATAACAGCTTGGCTCATGGTTGATTCCTCCTATTTGTCTTGTATGACTATAGTATAAGCGGAATGCGCCGGAAAGGACTTGACCGGCATCAAGTATTCGAAATCATTTTACGTCGTAATCGTAGAAGATGCGGCCTTCCAATTTGCAACGGTCGTAATCCTCCAAAATTCCCTTGACTTGATTGGACAAGTAGAAGAGACCGAACAAGTTGGGGATGACCATCAAGGCATTGAACGTATCGGCAAGCATCCAGACGATATCGATTTCCTGCAAGGCACCCAGGAAGATGAAGATCGCCACCAGAATCTGATAAGGCAGGACACCTTTCGTTCCGAACAGATATTTGATGTTCGATTCGCCGAAGTAGTACCAGCCGATGATCGTCGTGAAGGCGAAGAAGGTCAGGCAGATTGCCAAAAGGACGGAACCGCTACCTCCGAACGCGATCGAGAACGCGGCTTGGGTTACTTGGGCACCCTTCAAGGCGGGATCCAGATAGGATTCGGTCACCAAGATGATCAGTGCAGTAGCCGAGCAGACGACGACGGTATCGATGAAGACACCGACCATGGCCGCCAAGCCTTGCTGGACCGGATGATCAACGTGCGCGACAGCATGCGCGTGCGGCGTCGAGCCCATTCCGGCTTCGTTGGAGAATAGGCCTCGTGCCACACCTTTTTGGACTGCCGCTCTTACGGAAGCTCCTGCGATACCGCCGATTGCGGCTTGAGGTGAAAAGGCTCCGACAAAAATCATTTTGAGGGCAGGGATAACATTATCGCGGAAGAGGAATAGAATAACGACACTGGAAACGATGTAAACAAGCGCCATGATCGGGACGACGAATTCGGCGAATGATGCGATGCGCTTCATTCCGCCAGCGAAAATCAGGATGGCCGCCAAAGCAACCAGGAAGCCGGTCACCCATTCCGGAATGGCAAAGGCGGTAGTCACAGCCGATGCGATCGAGTTCGATTGCACCATGTTACCGATGAATCCCAACGCTACGATAAGTGAGACGGAGAAGAATTTAGCCAAAGCGTTGGAACCGACCCCTTTGGAAAGGTAGAATGCCGGTCCACCGACAAAATCTCCCTTGTTGCGGTCGCGCATCCGGTAGACTTGAGCCAGGATGGCTTCGTTGAAGATCGTACCCATACCGAGGAAAGCGGACACCCACATCCAGAAAATGGCTCCCGGTCCGCCGCCGAGGATGGCCGTTGCCACACCCGCCACGTTGCCAGTGCCGACTTGGGCGGCTATAGCCGTCGCAAGGGCTTGGAAAGAAGACATCGAGCCTTCCTGGGAAGCATCTTTTTTGAATATTTTACCGAAAACTTGTTTGAAACCTTCCCACATGCGCGTGATTTGCGGGAAACCGAAGCGGATCGAGAAGTACAATCCGGCGAACAGTAGGCCATATGTCAAAAAGTAGTCCCATAAGAGAACATTCACATAGTCGGCCAAAAAATTATATATTGCATCCATATAATACCAAATCCTCCAATAAGTGCATTCACACCATTTTGTTATGTATCTTTGATATTCTATCGATATCACAGGGCTGTGTCAATGTAATTGTGAAACTTTCATTAGAAAAAACAGCCTCAAGCGAGGGCGGGATTAGAGAATTGTGATTAAAAACACATGTTTCTTTTGGAGAATAACGTTTATTTGCATAGATACAAGCTGGAAATCAAAAAAAACGGATTGGCAGGGAGTTGAATTTCAGAAAATAACCCAAAATATAGAGGCATATAAACTGATTAAAGTTATATGCAAGCTTACAATTGTTTGCGTGAGTACGAAGCGCAGTTTAGATAAAGTCAAATTAGAAAACGATGAGAAATTTACCTTTGGCAGCCATTAAAGTATTTCCCATCATCCCGGTTGTGAGGACTTTGTGATATGCAGGCCTACATCTGATTGATGATAATCTGAAGAAATATGAGAATCCATAATATATAGAGGCAACTATCTTGCATATTTTATGAACCGACCGAAGTAAAAGCGTATCTATCTGGATAGGCTTTTTTGACGCGCGGGTGGGGGTGGAGATCACAATTCAGAAGAAATGCTCAGCGCGGTTGCCGAAATTGTCGAATAGGTGAGGAACATTCGACAATTTTGCATTAGATCGGACCGAGATTGTCGGATGTCGAGAAACATTCGACAGTTTGACATCATGTCAGACCGAAATTGTCGAATACCCGATCAGCATTCGACAATTTGCACCCCACAGTCAAAAAAAGCGAGAATGCATAATGAATGCATCCTCGCTTTCTACAGTTGCTTAAGTTAATGACATTGCCCTCTTCTTTTGCACTCACAAGGTCTTCAACGCTTCCTCGATCGGATCGAGTTCGTCGACTTCGGTCACGGGTGATTCCGTTTCGGCATCGAATCTTTCCTCCGCTTCAGGGGCTTTCGCGGCGAATTTTTGCTTCACCGTATCGGTCGTTTCCTGAGCCTTTTCTTTGACCTGATCGACGGCCTCTTTCGCAGTCTCTTTGGCGGTTTCCGTGGCTTGATCGGCGTAGTCCATCACTTTGTCCAACGCTTCATCGGCTTTGTCGGCCAAATCTTTGCGGATTTCCTTCCCGGGCTTTGGCGACAGCAGTAGGGCAATCCCTCCGCCGATCACCAGCCCTTTGACGAAACTAGTAAATTTTCCCATTTTTGGTTCCTCCTTTATTTAGTCCAAATACCACCATACAAATGAACGGATTGGATGCTTGAAGAAAAAACAAAGACGATTTTACACCTTCAGTATAAGTCACGCCCAAAATTAAACAAAACAAAAACCACTGGCGCGCTCTAAATATCGTTCATCTTCTTGTTGATATGGACCATACTCAACCGGCCGGTATGCTCCAGCAAGTATTCGTAGTTGGCCAAGTAGTCCTTTTCGAAGAGGCCGCTGTAAAAAAGATCAAGGATATAGCTGAAGCCGGCGGAGGAAGCGAATTGGCCGACTTTTGAATAGTACTTTTCCCAAGGCGGGATGAAGAAATTGTAGTCGCAGGCTTCGCTGAGGCTGTTCTGGCCGAATGACGTGATCGAAATCGTCTTCGTTCCGCCGTAGCGGCACAGCTGGGCATCTCCGATCGTCTCATGGGTTTCACCGGTGTAGGACAGCAGAATCGCCACATTCTCCTCGGAAGAACGGCTGGCGTAATAGTCCTGCTCACCCGGTCCGCTGGCGACGATCACGCGTTTGCCGATGCGCATGCAATGGTATTGGAACTCTTTGGCATGGGCGATTGTCGAATGGGAGCAGTAGACATTGATTGTTTCAGCCGCCACCAAGAGCGCGATGGCCTCCTGCAACTTGGTGTAATCCAACAGGCTTTTGGTTTCTTCTATGGCGGCTTCCTTCAAGGACGCGATGTTGGTCGCGATCGTCTGCACGTTGTCGCCGCTTTGGATCGGGAAGTTGGCATCCAATTTTTCGGCTGACGGGGAGTCCGACTTCTGTTCCGTCAAGTATTTCAGTTTGAAATCATTGAAGCCTTTGTAACCGAGCTTCTGGCAGACCCGGACGACGGTGGCGTTCGATGTGAAGGTGTGCTTGGCCACTTGTAAAGTCGTCATATCGACGACGCTGTCAAAATGATTGATGAAATATTCCACTACTGCCTTTTCCGTTCCGGAAAAAGACTCCGAAGCAAGCTTCGTCTGCAAGTCCATCCTTCTGATCACCTCATTCAAAATTTTTACTCTTGTAATGCCGTTACAAGCAACCGGCAGGATGCAAACAAATTATGTAACCGCTTTCCGAATCCGTCCGGAAGTATATACGCGGGTTCTCTTAATGGTTATCATAGCATTAACGAATCGATTAGAGGAGGAAAAAAATGAGTAGATTTCCAAAAGGATTTTTATGGGGCGGGGCGATCGCCGCGAATCAAGCGGAAGGCGCCTATCTGGAGGACGGCAAAGGCTTGGCCATCTCCGATGTGTTGACGAATGGCGTGCTGTCGCAACCGGATGAGGCAATCGATCCGGATAAGTTCTATCCGAGCCATGAAGCGATCGATTTTTACCACCGTTACGGAGAAGACCTGCAGTATATGGAAGAGATGGGCTTCAAGGCTTTCCGGACATCGATTTCCTGGGCGCGCATCTTTCCGACAGGCGAGGAAGAGGAGCCGAACGAAAAAGGGCTGCAGTTCTATGATGACCTATTTGCGGAGATGCTGAAGCGCGGCATGGAGCCGGTAGTGACTTTGTCGCATTACGAAACGCCTTACGCCTTGGTTCAGAAATACAATGGTTGGGAAAGCCGCGAGCTGATCGGGCTGTTCGAGAAATATTGCCGGACCGTGTTCGAACGCTTCAAGGACAAAGTCAGCTATTGGATGACCTTCAACGAAATCAACAACATGCACACGATCCCGTTTGCGGCAGGCGCCGTGATTTTGGATGAGACGGACGAAAACGAGAAGCTGCGCGTTATCTATCAGGCTTCCCACAATATGTTCGTCGCCAGCGCCCGGGTCAACAAACTCTGCCACGAAATCATGCCGGAAGCACAAATCGGCTGCATGCTTTCCTTGAGCGCGGTCTACCCGAACACCTGCAAACCGGAGGACATCTTCGGGGCGATGTCATTGCGAAGACGTTCCTTGTTCTTCAGCGATGTGATGCTGCGAGGGAAATATCCATCCTATGCCAACCGCATTTTCGAAGAATACGGCATCCAGCTCGAGATGGGCGAAAACGATCTGGCGGAAATCGCCGCTAATCCGAGCGATTACCTTGCTTTCAGCTATTACCGCAGCACGACCTACAAGGATGGCATGAAAATCCTGGGCAACACAGGCGGCATCATCGGCGAGAAGAATCCGTATCTGGATGAAACGCCTTGGGGCTGGCAGATCGATCCGCTGGGCTTGCGTTATGTCTGCAACGAGCTCTACGACCGCTATCAAAAACCATTGTTCATCGTGGAGAACGGCATGGGCAGCAACGATGAGGTGACGGAGGACAACAAGATCCATGACGACTACCGCATCGATTACACCAAGAAGCATCTGGTCGAAGTGGCCGAAGCAGTGAAGGACGGCGTTCCGGTCATGGGCTATACCTACTGGGGACCAATCGATATCGTCAGCGCCGGTACCGGCGAAATGAAGAAACGCTATGGCTTCGTCTACGTCGACAAGGACAATGCAGGCAACGGCTCGCTGAAGCGCCTCAAGAAGGACAGTTTCTATTGGTACCAGGAAGTCATTTCAACGAACGGAGAAAGCCTGTTCGAATAGGACAGGTTGATCATAAGCAAGGCAGCTTGAAACAGTTGAAGGAGGAATTATAAATGAGTTTTATGGACAAACTTAGCTCAGGGATCGATGTCGTCGCCGAAAAGGTCGAGGGGAACAAATATCTCCGCGCCATCAAGGATGCATTCACCGCCTACATGCCTTTCATCATCATCGGCTCGTTCGCGTTGCTGTTCAACGTGTTGTTGACCAGCCCAACTACCGGACTTGCCCAGTTCGCGCCGTTCAGTTTCCTGACAGCCTTGGCACCGGCATTCAGCACGATCAATTTCGCAACGATGGACATCATGTCCCTGCTCATTCCTTTATTTTTAGCTTCAAATCTTGCAAAAAGCAATAATACGAATCCATTAATCACGAGTGCGGTCGCATTGATCGCTTACGTCATTGTGGTTCCGCAATTCTTCACTACAACAGTCGACGGCGTGCAACAGCTCGTCAGAGGTCTGCCGGCAACAAGCACGAACGCTTCCGGCCTGTTCATCGGCATGATCCTGACCGTCTTGGTTGTCGAATTGTTCACGAAATTATCCAATGTAAACGCGTTGCGCATCAAAATGCCGCCGAGTGTACCGGGCGGAATTGTCGCTTCCTTCAATGTGCTGCTGCCGATTTTCGTGACGTTGATTATCGTGGCTCTTACAGCCCAATTGTTCCTGAATTTCACCGGCATGTACATGAATGAATTCATCTACAAAATCGTGCAGGCACCGCTGGAAAGCTTGGTCCAGAGCCCAGGCGGCATCATGTTGCTGGTTATCGTCAGCCAAATCTTCTGGTTGGTGGGCATCCACGGCGGCTTGATCATTTCACCGATCCGCAATCCGTTATTGATCGCAGCTTTGGCTAACAACATCGCAGCTGTCCAAGCCGGAAATGCACCGACAAACCCTGTCACAATGGGCTTCTGGATGTCATTCATCGTTCCTGGCGGAGCCGGCTTGACCTTGTCGCTGCTGATCGCCATCCTGATTGCTTCCAAGCGTGATGACCACAAGGCCGTCGCTAAAGTGTCGTTCATGCCCGGTTTGTTCGGGATCAGCGAACCTGTCGTTTTCGGTCTGCCTTTAGTATTGAACCCGGTGTTTGCGATTCCTTTCGTCTTCGCCTCCAGTATCGGCACGGCGATTGCGCTGTTCTTTAACCAGATTGGCTTCCTGCAACCGAACACTGTCGATGTTCCGTTCGGTCTGCCGCTTGGCGTAGGCGCCTTCCTGGGCTACGGCATCAACGGCGTCATCGTGCAGCTGCTGATCATGGCCTTGGGCGTCGTGATGTACATGCCTTTCGTCTTGGCTGCCAATAAAGCGACTGTTGCGGTAGAGGAAACGGAAACCGAATCCGAAACGGAAAAACAAATTGCCACAGAAAAAATCTAAGCAAAGCATTACCAAAATAGAAAAGGGGACATAAAAATGAAAAGTTACTATCCGAAAGATTTTCTCTGGGGCGGCGCCATCGCCGCCAACCAGGCGGAAGGTGCCTGGAACGTGGACGGAAAGGGCATGTCGGTAGCCGATGTCGCCCGTTTCAAACCAAGCATCTCGGTTGAAGATTACAAATCGCAATGGCACGTTTCCTTGGAGGACATCGCCATCGCGAAGGAGACCGATGATGTCGTTTATTATCCGAAAAGAAGAGGCATCGACTTCTTCCACCGCTACAAGGAAGACATTGCTTTGTTCGCTGAAATGGGCTTCAAGGTGCTGCGCGTTTCAATCGCTTGGACGCGGATTTTCCCGAATGGAAACGAAGCGGAGCCGAACCAGAAAGGCTTGGACTATTACCGCGACCTGCTGGAAACACTGCGTGCGCACAACATCGAGCCACTCGTAACACTGTCGCATTACGAAATGCCGCTTTATTTGGTGGAAAATTATGACGGCTGGGTTTCGCGTGAAGTCGTCGGTTTCTTCACCAAATTCAGCGAGACGGTCTTCCGTGAGTACAAGGATCTGGTGACCTACTGGCTCTCCTTCAATGAAATCGACAGCGTCTTCCGCCACCCATTCACGACGGTAGGTGTGATCGAAGAAAAATACACCGACAAAAAAGCCGCTGAAGAAGCCATCTACCAAGCGCTGCATCATCAGTTCGTGGCCAGTGCGGAAGCGACCAAATTATTGCGCGAAATCATCCCGGGTGCGCAGATGGGCGCGATGCTGACGAAGACGATGACCTATGCGGAGACTTGCGATCCGGATGAGGTGCTGATGGCACAAAAAGCCAACCGCGACAATCATTTCTATGCGGATGTGCAGATTTTCGGGGAATATCCGAAACATGTATTGAACTACTTCGAAGAGAACGGCTTTAAGATCGATAGGACCCAAGAGGACCTGCAGCTGTTGAAGGAATACACTGTCGATTTCCTTTCCTTCAGCTACTACATGTCGATGGTCGTGTCGAAAAACGCGGCCCAGCGCGAAAAAGTCGGCGGCAATCTGATGACCGGCGTGAAGAACCCGTATCTGAACACTTCCGAGTGGGGCTGGCAAGTCGATCCGGTAGGGCTGCGCATTTCCCTGATCGACCTCTATGACACGTACCGCATTCCGCTGTTCGTCGTCGAGAACGGCATCGGATCGACCGATGTGCTGACCGAAGACGGCACAGTTGTGGATGATTATCGGATCGCTTATTTCCGCGATCATTTCGAACAGATGAACTTGGCAATCAAGGACGGCGTTGAGCTGCTGGGCTACACTTCATGGGGCTGCATCGACATCGTCAGCGCTTCGACTTCCCAGATGACGAAACGCTACGGCTTCATCTACGTGGATGCTGACGATCTCGGCAACGGCACCTACAACCGCTTCAAAAAGAAATCCTTCCATTGGTACAAGGATGTCATCGAAACGAATGGCGCCAGCCTGTACACTGAACTTCAGACGGCAACAAAATAATCACGAGAACCATATCGTATGGCGCGACATGCCATCCGATATGGTTTTTTGCGAGTTTGGAAAAATTGTAGAGCCGCTTGCAGGGGCGTATAATCGAGTTAAGGAAACTATTTGATAACACAATTGTAATGTGCGTCTGTTCTGGTACAGAAAAGAGGGGAAACAGTATGAAGTATCCAATTCTTCCGAAAACGCCGAAAGGAAAATGGTCAGTCGGCTTGTTTGCTGCCTTCCTGGTGCTGGGGGTTGCAGGGAACCAGATTTCCAATGCGACAGGAAATACCATCGAATATCCCAATCCGATCAACAGCCCCTTATTAGGAAGCGTGATCTACCTTGCTTTTACGGCTGCGATCCTGGCTTCGATAATCGGATTCCTGGCTGTAAAGAAGGACCACGAGCGCTCAATACTGGTGTTCCTGTTGATACTGCCCGGCCTGTTCTTTTTTATCGCCATCGTGGGGTTTATGATTGCCAATCTGATCGGCCCGCCAGACTGATAAGACGGGTAAGGCGCTCTTAACAGGGGCGTCTTTTTGTTTAGGGATGTGGATGCGCTTCGGGCATTCGGGAATATCGTCTAATCGTCTAGCTCCGGTAGCTCAACTCCGGTGAGCGGTTGCTGGCCGGAGTTGGATGTCTTACAGGCGTCTGTCCTCCGGCGAAGCCGCCGTGGTCGGAGGTGATGATCTTTTTGGAACTCCTCCTCCGGCAGAGGGGCGTTCACCGGAGAAAAACACGCTATGCTTTCCTGAGCCAGACGACCTTGCTGCGTCTTTGACTGTGAGTCCACAATAATTTGATTCCTTGTCTAACAATATTTACATTGTCCATCCAAAAGTGTTAGTATTATTAATGTAACCGATGCCGGAAAGATTCAAATTAATGGTAGCGGTTGCTGAAAGCTTTTGCATAAGCGAAAGCAATGAAATTGTATGCAACTTTTTAGTATAAAAAGATTTAGGAGGATGGAAAATGGCTTTACGAGAAGACTTTTTATGGGGCGGCGCTACTGCTGCCAATCAATGTGAAGGTGGATACAACGAAGGTGGACGTGGTTTGGCGAACGTTGACGTTGTTCCCGTCGGCAAGGACAGAGGGGCCGTCATCACAGGCAAAATGAAAATGTTCGATTTTGACGATGAGCATTTCTATCCTGCATTGGAAGCTATTGACATGTATCACCGCTATAAAGAAGACATCGCGTTATTCGGCGAAATGGGCTTCAAAACATACCGTTTATCAATCGCGTGGACACGCATCTTCCCTAACGGCGACGAGCAAGAGCCGAATGAAGAAGGTCTGAAATTCTATGAAGACTTATTCAAAGAGTGCCATAAATACGGAATTGAGCCATTAGTGACAATCACGCATTTCGATTGCCCGATGCACTTGATCACAGAGTACGGCGGCTGGCGCAACCGCAAAATGGTCGGATTCTATGAGAATCTGTGCCATGCCATCTTCAACCGCTACAAAGGCCTGGTTAAATATTGGTTGACTTTCAATGAAATCAATATGATTTTACACGCACCATTCATGGGTGCCGGTCTGTACTTCGAAGAAGGCGAAAACGAAGAACAAGTCAAATTCCAATCTGCGCATCATGAGTTGATGGCCAGCGCAATCGCTACCCGCATCGCGCATGAAGTCGATCCTGAAAACCAAGTGGGCTGTATGTTAGCTGCAGGAAACTACTATCCATATACTTGCGACCCTAAAGACGTATTCAAAGCGCAAGAAGAAGACCGTGAAAACTACTTCTTCATCGATGTGCAATCACGCGGAGAATACCCTGCTTACGCTCTGAAAAAATTGGAGCGCGAAGGCATCAAAATCGAAATGGAGGAAGGCGACAAAGAAATCCTGAAAGCAAACACAGTCGATTTCATTTCCTTCTCCTACTATTCTTCACGCGTAGCTTCTGCTGATCCTGAAGTGAATGCAAAAACAGGCGGCAACATTTTTGAATCCGTCAAAAATCCTTACTTGGATGCGAGCGAATGGGGCTGGCAGATCGATCCATTGGGACTGCGCATCACGATGAATGCGATGTACGATCGCTACCAAAAACCATTGTTCATCGTTGAAAATGGCTTGGGAGCTGTCGATGTGCCTGATGAAAACGGCTATGTCGAAGACGATTACCGCATCGCCTACATGGCGGCGCATATCGAAGCTATGAAAGATGCCGTAAACTTGGATGGCATCGATCTGTTGGGTTACACTAGCTGGGGCTGTATCGACCTTGTCAGCGCAGGAACAGGCGAAATGAAGAAACGTTACGGTTTCATCTACGTCGACCGCGACAACGAAGGCAACGGCACGCTGAAACGCACGAAGAAAAAATCCTTCGACTGGTACAAACAAGTCATCGCCAGCAACGGAGAAGATTTGTCCGTCTAAGGGCCAATTTGTTTGCTTGCTGACGCAAGCGGAAATTGCATAAGACACAAAAAGAGCAGCAGTGAGGCATTTTTGCCTCGCTGCTGCTCTTTTTTGTGGTTTGCTCGTTGCCGGGTGTTGTCATCTCCGGCGAGGGCCGGATCCCCGGAGTTCGCGGAGAAATCCGATCATTACCTCCGACGAGGGACTGCCCCCCGGAGATAACCGACTAATCCGACTGTCACCACCGGCGTAGACCCGCTCACCGGTGGTGACAACCGAAACCGACCATCAAACTCCGGCCAAGCCACTCCAATTATTTTTTCCGGTAAAATGCTGTCGGTCTTCCGACTGTCCCATATTCCAGCCGCATTTCGATGACCTGTTTGTCCTCCAGATAGCGCAGATACTTGCGGACCGAAACGTGGGACAAGTTCGCCAGACTGGTGATGTCGTTCACGGTGAAATCGCCTTTCTGTTGGTCGATGCAAGCCATGATCATGGCCAGCGTCGAAGGGGTCAGCCCCTTGTCGATGGCCTCGTCGTCCTTCTCATCCGGTTGCTTATCCAGCGAGTGGAGCTGATCCAATTGCTTTTGTGTGACCGGATTGCGGGAATGCAGCAGCTCCTGGCGCTGCACGAAAGCTTCGATGCTCTTCTCGAAGCGTTTGAACTGGAACGGTTTGAGGATGTAGTCGACGATGCCGCACTGCAGGCAGATTCGGATCGCTTCCTGTTCGCCGGCCGCTGTGATCATGATCAGCTCGGCCGGGTAATCCCTTTTCCGCAGTGCCCGAATCAAATCCAATCCGCTTTTGCCTTGGATGTTGACGTCGACCAAAAGCAGGTCGTAAGTATGCTTGCTGGTCAAACGGATGGCCTCGTCAAAGCTGCCGCAAGTCCCGGATACGATAAAGCCGGGTATTTTCTCCAGATAACGACGATTGATGGACAACACCATCGGATCGTCCTCCACAATCAATACGTGATAGACCATCAGTTTCCTTCCTTTCGGTACGCTGTTTTCAAAGAAATCTTGATCCGGCGGTCATTGCTTTCGATTTCCAGTTGTCCGTCCACTCTTTTCAGCAGTTGGGAAATGACTGGTGTATGCAGTTCTTCGGTAAGCCGTGCCTTCATGGCGGGCTCCAGTTGTAATTCGTAAACAGTCTCCAAACGGTCGTTCCAGAAGCCGAAATGGATCTGCAGATCATCCGCCAACCGGTTTTCCAAAATGAATTGATCCAGGAAACGGATGATGTTGATCCAGCATTGGACAGCCGTGTGGTCGGTGGTCGGGGGCACATCCGGATAGACTTCGATCATGAACGGATAGTTCTGCTCCGTGAATTTGCTGCGTTCGCCGATCAGGAAGCCTGCGATGACCGGATTCTTGACCAGGAAAATCATGCGGTGCGAAAATTCCTGCTCCGGCTCGAGTATTTTGCCTAAGTAGTCGTTCAGTTCCTCGTATTCCTCCAAGTCCGCCAAGCCGTAGATGACATGCAGCTTGTTCAGGAAGTCATGCGATTGCGTCTGCAGGGTGGTGGTGTAGGTGGCCGCGTTGAAAAGCTGATCCGTCAGCAGATAGAGCTCCGTGGCATCGCGCATCAGGATGATTTGGCCGATGACCTTCTTGGCGACGGTGATCGGGGCAGTCGAAAGCAAGTAGTCCACGCCGTCCTGATGATAGATCCGATCGGTCGTTTTGTCTTTCCCGGCCAACAGCTGCAAGTCCTGCGCAACAGGCAACAGCGATTGGATGGGCATGCCGACGATGGCCCCATCCAACTCGTCCCGTTGGAACAGTTTTTTGGCCTCCAGATTGGAGAGGACGACACGGTTGTCCTTGTCGGTGACGAGGATGGCGTCTTTCGTGTTCTCCAGCATTGCATTGCGTTCTTCCAATAATCGGGCTATTTCGATCGGCTCCAGATTGTACATTTGGTTTTTTAGCTGGAATGCCGTGAATATCGCGGCGGCGATGCCGAACAAGAGGCTGACGGCAAAGCTTACGGTAAAGGGCTGCATCGTTTTCTTGGCGATCGAAGCGAGCGTTGTCGTCTTGATGCCGATCGCGACGACGCCGATTTCCACGTTTTCCGCATTGAAAACAGGGACGAAGGCGCGCAGCGATTGCCCTAGCGTACCTTGCGCAATCGAAGTTGTCTCCTGTCCCGAAAGTGCGGCTTCTTCATCGCCGCCCTGGAAGGGGGCATTGATCTTTTCCGGATCGGGATGGGTCAGGCGGATGCGGTCCATCGTCATGACCACGACGAAGTCCAACTGATAGGTTTCGGTTATCTGATTAGCATAGGTTTGCACTTCCGGATTGGTGGCGCCGTTGCTCAGCGTTTGGATCACCAAAGGCTGAGCGGCCACGATTTCGGCGATGGACAGGAGCTGTTCCTCTTCCTGCGTCTGCGTCGCTTCATAGATGCGGTTCGTCAGCGAGAGGTACAGGACGCTGACCGTCAGTGCCACCGTGACCAATACCATGAAGGTGAGCTTCACCCATAAGCGCTGGTTTTTCCATTTTTGCTTCAGTTTGATCATTACTCCATGTTCCCTTCCTATTACACAGCCATTATACCAAATGAAAAGTAGGCGTTCTCAATTTAATTAATTGAATAACACTTAAATTAATTAAATAATCTATTTTAAATCTGTAAGCGGTAGCATAATGAAACCAGGTTAAAGAAAGCGCTTCATGAATTGCGGTTAATCAAAAGGAGGAGAAGGAAAGTGAGAGACACGACAAAAGAATTGGAGCTGGAACAGCTCCCGGGCATTTCCGAGTTGACGGTTTTCGACAGATTTAAAAATGCGAAGGTAGGCGCGATTCCGTTGCCGACTTATCTCGTGATGTCAGCCATTATAATAGCTTCTGCGTATCTGGGCGAATTGCCCGTCAACATGTTGGGCGGTTTCGCGGTCATCTTAAGTTTGGGTTGGCTTTTGGGAGGGATCGGCGCAAGCATCCCGGGATTGAAGAATTTCGGGGGATCGGCCATCCTGTCGCTGATGGTGCCATCGATCATGGTATTCATGAATGTATTCAACCAAAATACGCTGGATGCAGCGAACATGCTGATGAGGGAAGCGAACTTCCTGTATTTCTACATCGCCTGTCTTGTCTGCGGAAGCATTATGGGGATGCACCGCAAGATTCTGGTGCAAGGCTTGATCCGGATGATCATCCCGATGGCGGTGGCGATGATCGCTGCATTGATCGTCGGAACTTCAGTGGGAACTTTGTTGGGATTGGGTTTTGAGCATACGCTCTTCTACATCGTGACACCGATCATCGCCGGCGGAATCGGCGAAGGCATCCTGCCGTTATCATTAGGCTACAGCGCCATCACCGGTATCCCGAGTGGGGAATTGGTTGGTCAACTGATTCCAGCAACCATCATCGGAAACTTCTTCGCGATCATCTGCTCCGGTATTTTGAATCGCCTAGGCGAAAAATATCCTGAGAAAAGCGGCAAGGGCCAATTGATCAAATTCGGCGGCGACGACGACATGGCTGATGCCATGCAGGAAGACAAGAGCCCGCTGGACATCAAATTGATGGGCGCCGGCGTGTTGACGGCCTGCACACTCTTCATCGCAGGCGGACTTTTGGAAAGACTTACGGGCTTCCCGGGACCAGTCCTGATGATCCTGATCGCTGCAAGCATCAAATACTTGAGCCTATTGCCTAAAGATGTTGAAAAAGGCTCAAAACAATTGTACAAATTCGTTTCCGGTAACTTCACTTTCCCGTTGATGGTCGGCTTGGGCTTGCTGTACATCCCGCTTAAAGACGTCGTCGGCATGCTTTCTTGGCAGTATTTCGTGGTCGTGATTTCAGTCGTATTGACCGTTGTCCTGACCGGTTTCTTCGTCGGTGGAAAAATGAACATGAACCCGATCGAAGCAGCCATCGTAACGGCTTGCCAAAGCGGCATGGGCGGAACTGGGGATGTCGCCATCCTATCTGCTTCCAACCGTATGAACCTGATGCCATTTGCCCAAGTAGCTACACGTTTGGGTGGAGCCATCACCGTCATTTCCATGACATCCTTATTGCGTTTCCTATTCTAACAACATAAAAAAACTAAAACGAGAAGAAAGAGAGAGTGTTCATTATGACAAATGTAAATGAAAAAGCATTGGCTATCAGCAAAAAATTCGGCGGTAAATTGGAGGTCATCTCAAAAGTGCCGATCGAAACAATGGAAGATCTGAGCATCGCCTATACACCGGGCGTCGCAGCCGTCTGCATGGAAATCGCGAACAACAAAGAATCCGTCTATACTTATACCACTAAAAAGAACCTGGTTGCCGTCGTAACCGACGGATCGGCTGTTCTTGGCTTAGGCAACATCGGACCGGAAGCAGCCATTCCGGTTATGGAAGGCAAAGCAGCCTTGTTCAAACGCTTCGGAAATGTGGATGCTGTGCCGATTTCCTTGAATACGCAGGATGTTGAAGAAATCATCTCGCACGTTGCAGCCATCGCACCTTCTTTCGGCGGGATCAACCTGGAAGACATCAGCGCGCCTCGCTGCTTCGAAATCGAACGCCGCTTGAAAGAGATGTTGGACATTCCGGTCTTCCATGATGACCAACACGGGACCGCGATCATTGTTCTGGCTGCCCTTTACAATTCTTTGCGCCTGACAGGCAAAAAAATCGATGAGATTCAAGTGGTCGTCAATGGCGGCGGTGCTGCAGGGATCGCCATCAGCCAAATGTTCCTTTCCGCTGGCATCAAGAACCTGATGGTCGTGGACCGCACCGGCATCATTTCCGAAACCGATCCTGAATTGGCCGAACGCCATGTAGAAATCTCAAAAGTTACGAACCGCAGTTTCAGAACCGGCACTTTGGAAGATGCAGTTGTCGGAATGGACGTATTCGTCGGCGTATCCGCGCCGGGCGTACTGAAAAAAGAATGGATTGCAACCATGAACGAAAAACCGGTCATCTTCGCGATGGCGAACCCGACACCGGAAATCTTCCCGGATGAAGCAAAAGCTGGCGGTGCCTACATCGTCGGCACAGGCCGCAGCGACTTCCCGAACCAAATCAACAATGTGCTCGCCTTCCCGGGAATCTTCCGCGGAGCCTTGGATGCCCGTGCCAAAGACATCACGATCGAAATGCAGCTTGCTGCAGCGCGCGGCATCGCCAGCATCGTCAGCGATGAGGAACTGAACGTCGACTACATCATGCCGGATGTCTTCACTCCGGGCGTAGCCGACATCGTAGCCGCCAGCGTTATGAACGCAGTCAAAAAAGAGGAAGTACTTGTTTAGAACGTACGCCGTTGACCGGAGCTGAGCAACCGGATCGGGTGCTCAACTCCGGCGAGGATCCCACCACCGGAGGACGTCGGTTTTTCCCGCGCTCTCCTCCTGCGAGTCTGTCCTCATCGGAGCACAGATCTGATATGTGAGCCGTCCTCCGGCGTAGCCTCCGTTCGCCGGAGGAGGTTGTGGTCAGAAGAAAGAGAAGAAGGATGTCCGATTGAATCGGGCATCCTTCTTCTCTTTTGCGGTGTCACTCAATCTGTTTGATTTGCTCTTGATCCATGTTTTGGAATGCTTTCATTCGCTTCTGCTCTTTTACTAATATTTCCTTGGCAAAAGACATAAAACCATCTAAATCTTGCTTAGCTAGTAACTCGATATAAGTGGCCTTTGTTTCTTTTTCGATAATCAGAGGTGGGAACCACTCTTGAAGCAATGAGTAATTCATAATGACACGCCCTGTGCGTCCGTTACCATCGGAAAAAGGGTGGATCCGTTCAAATTGGATATGTGTATCTAAAATGCTCTCTAATTTTTCTTCGTCAGTAGCTGCGTTCTCTAGCCGGTATTCCTGGTTGTCCACTAACTGTTGGACCAGAAATGGCGTTTCCGATGGTGAAGCCGTCTGGAATTCTGCCCCGACAATCTGGTTCTCGTTCTTTTTGAATTGGCCTTTGTCATATTGAAGCCGATCGGTTAAATCGGCATGGACCTCTTTGATTATGGATACTGAGAGCGTATCGTTACTCTCCAAATGATCCAACATGTTAGAAAAGGCTTGTTTATGGTTTTCAATTTCATAAAATTCGCGCACGGTTGCCCCGCTACTGATTGGGAGAGTACCATTTAAAATGATCGAGACTGTCGCCGGCAACGAAATCGTGTTTCCTTCTATCCCTGCTGAGTGGTGGGCAAGACGCACTAACATATCATCTAAATAATTTTGTGGTATTTTATTTAAAAATCCGCTCATAAAACCCAACCTCCTCTTCTTCATATTCCAACACTATCATACCGAAATGATATCTCAATGTACAAACATTTCTCCCCCAAGATGGTATAGAACAAGCATATCCACCCGAGCGCCTCCCCCATAATGTTAAAGTGGTAAAATGTTAGGATGGTAAAATGGTACAGTGTTACAAAGGCACAAAGGGAAGCTGAATCTGATATAAATGAGCTAGACAAAACCACCCATTCGTATCGAACGGGTGGTTTTGATTTTAGTTGTCAGTATTCATTTTCAGGTTTTGGATGTTCAGGAAATTTTGTGTGGACTTGGCCACACCCCCGAACAAGGTCGCTTTCCGCTTAAGCGAGCTGCTGACGACACTGGTATCGCACGAAAATTTCCCCTTGAGGTCACCTTTAAGAATGCTGATCAACTCGGGGATTTGCGAATAGATGGAGCTGTTGATCACCACTAGATCGGGTTCGTAGATCACCGCCAGATTATTGACGGCGATGCTCAAATAATGCGCATTGGTCCGCAGTGTTTTTTGGACAACGGGATCGCCTTTTTTGTAGCGCTCGATCACTATGGACGAATTGATGTCCGGCAACGCAAGCATCTGCTCCAATTCGCTGTAGATGGCTTGATGGGAAGCGTACTGTTCGAGGCAACCTTCATTGCCGCAAGGGCATTTACGGCCATCCGGATAGAGGATGCTATGGCCGATTTCACCGGCTATACCTTTTTTTCCGGTCCTCAGTTTCCCATTTTCGACAATTCCGGCTCCGATGCCCGTATGGATGCTCAGACTGACGACACTGTCCGAAATGGATCCAAAAGTATATTCACCTAGCGCCGCCAGATTCGCTTCATTTTCCAAATATACATAAAAGGGATAAATTTCTTCCAATTGTGCTTTCAGATTGCTCTGCAACGTATAGTTGGGCGTAAAGATGATTTCTTCCTGATTGACGAGTCCGTGGATCGCAACGCAGAGTCCCGTGATGCCGTGAGGAGTTTCCATAGCATGTTGCGTCAGTTTTTCAACCATTTCCGTGATGTAGCCGAGGACATTGTCGGAAGAAACTTTGATGCCTCTGATTTCGGATTCATAAAGGACCCTTCCGTCAATATATGCGATGAGCCCTTCGATGTAGTTGGGTGCAACATCCAAGGAAAAGGTAAGCGCAGCTTTTCCATTAAAAGTGAGCATGATGGGCTTCCGGCCACCAATTCGTGCTGCATCGCCGATCCGGTCTTCATGAATCAACTCGTCTTCCAACAGTTTTTTGGTGATTGAGGATACGGAAGCCTTGTTCAGACCGGCAAGGACGGATAATTCAGCGCGGGAAATTTCTTTCTGGCTGATGATGGCATTCAAAATAGTTGCCTCGTTGTTTTCGCGGATCGTATATTTGCTATGAATCAATAAAACCACTCCTTCTTCCTTCGTTATCTATCATATATCTTCTGAAAGCTATTGACAACAAAAAAATAATCGTTTATATTATGTTCATGAGTTAGTTGAGCGAACTAACCCAAAGACAAGATAACATTTTTGAGGAGGAAAAGAAATGAGTTATTTTTCAACAGTAGATAAAATCAAATATGAAGGCGTTACCACAGAAAACCCAATGGCATTCCGCCATTACAATCCGTCTGAAATGCTGATGGGCAAAACGATGAAGGAACACTTGCGCTTCGGGGTAGCTTACTGGCACACAATGACGCAGGACGGGTCCGATCCTTTCGGAAGTCCTACGAACATCCGCACGTGGGCAGGCACCACTCCGATGGAAACCGCAAAGAACCGTGTGGAAGCTTTCTTTGAAATTTTGGAAAAACTTGATGTTGAATACTTCTGTTTCCACGATGTGGATATCGCACCAGAAGGAGATTCGCTGGAAGAATTCTTCAATAATATCGACGAAATCACGGACCTGATCAAAGAGAAGATGGATCAAACCGGCATCAAACTGTTGTGGAACACAGCAAACATGTTCTCCCACCCACGTTATGTGAACGGAGCTGCTTCCTCCAATAGTGCTGAAGTTTTTGCCTATGCAGCGGCACAAGTCAAAAAAGGCTTGGACATCAGCAAGAAACTGGGCGGCGCAAACTATGTCTTCTGGGGCGGCCGTGAAGGCTATGAGTCCTTGTTGAATACGGACATGAAATTCGAGCAGGACAACATCGCGCGTTTGTTCAAAATGGCAGTTGCTTACGGCGAGAAGATCGGCCACAAACCACAGTTCCTGATTGAACCAAAACCGATGGAGCCATCCAAACACCAATACGACTTCGATGCTGCAACAACAATGGCCTTTATCCAAAAATATGGTTTGGAAGGCGACTTCAAACTGAATCTGGAAGCGAACCATGCGACATTGGCTGGACATACATTTGAGCATGAGATGAATGTGGCCCGTTGCTATGATGCACTGGGATCAATCGATGCCAACCAAGGCGATATGCTGTTGGGCTGGGATACAGACGAATTCCCGACAAACATCTACGATACGACATTGGCTATGTATGAAATCCTTGAGAACGGTGGGATTGCACCGGGCGGAATCAACTTCGATTCCAAAGTACGCCGCTCTTCATTCGAGATGGAAGATCTGTTATTGGCGCACATTGCCGGGATGGACACGTTTGCCCGCGGATTGAAAGCTGCTGCCAAGTTGAAAGAAGAACGTTTCTTCGATGATCTGAAGGACAAACGCTATGCCAGCTACAACGACGGCGTTGGCGCAAGAATCTTGTCTGATGAAGAAACTTTGGAATCATTGACAGAATATTCCCTGCAAAACGGTGACATCAAACTGGAGTCAAGCCATCTTGAATTCGTCAAATCCCGTTTGAACGACTACCTAGTATAATCCATACAGAAGTCTTTCGGTTGATGGATGCAACAGAAGAGGAGCAGAAATTATGGCGTATGTGTTAGGAATAGATTTGGGCACAAGTTCATTGAAGGGGTTGTTGCTGGACGAGCAAGGCAAGGCAGTAGCTTCCGCCCAAAAAGAGTATCCGCTGATCCATCCGAAATCCGGCTACAGCGAGCAGGACCCGGGACAATGGATTCTGGCCTGCGAATATGTACTGGACAGGCTGAAGGATGAAGTAGCGGACTTCACCGAAAACTTGGAAGGAATCAGCTTCTCCGGTCAGATGCACAGCTTGGTTGTGCTGGATGAAGAGAATAATGTCCTCCGCAATGCGATCCTGTGGAACGACGTCAGGACAACGAAACAGTGCAAGGCGATCACGGATGCCTTCGGGGAAGAACTGCTTGCGATCACGAAAAACATCGCGTTGGAAGGATTCACTTTGCCGAAAATTCTGTGGATCCAGGAAAACGAGCCGGAAATCTGGGACAAGGTGCGGCATATGCTGTTGCCAAAGGATTATCTGGGTTATTGGATGACCGGCACCATGCATATGGACTACTCGGATGCAGCCGGAACGCTGCTTCTGGATGCGGAAAAGAAAGAATGGTCCAAAGCTATTCTCGAAAAATTCCACATTCCTGCTGCATATCTTCCTGAATTGATCGGATCTTCGGGCACTACAGGAAACCTGCGGCCGGAACTGGCGAACCGATTCGGCTTTGAAAAGGAAGTAAAAATCTTTGCGGGTGGGGCGGATAACGCCTGCGCTGCGATCGGCGCCGGTATCGTGAATGCTGAGACAGGCATGGCCAGCATCGGAACATCCGGTGTGTTCCTCGCATTCGAGGATTCGGCTGAGCAGGATTACCAAGGCAAATTGCACCTGTTCAACCACACCATTGAGGATGGGTACTACTCGATGGGTGTCACTCTGGCGGCAGGACACAGCCTCAACTGGTTCAAGGATACGTTCGCGCCTGACAGCACGTTCGAAGAACTGTTGGAAGGTCTGGATGCCATCCAACCTGGTTCAGATGGCTTGTTGTTCACCCCGTATATCGTTGGCGAACGTACGCCGCATGTTGACAGCAAAATCCGCGGCAGTTTCATCGGGATGGACACGAGCCATACGATCAAACATTTTGGACGAGCGGTACTGGAAGGGATCACCTTCTCCTTGAAGGATTCGCAAGTATTGATGGAGAAAGTGGCTGGCAAATCCTTTAAGCGGATTGTTTCCGTTGGCGGGGGCGCCAAAAATCCGGATTGGCTGCAGATCCAAGCAGATGTTTTCGATGCCGAAATCACCTGTCTGGAAGTCGAACAGGGACCTGGATTGGGTGCCGCAATGTTGGCAGCGGTCGGACTGGGATGGTTCCCTACGGTAACTGCTTGCGCGGACGTGTTTGTTGCCTACAAAGATGTCATCCGGCCTATCCCGGAAAACGTTGCAGCCTATCAAAAAATGTATGCACTGTATACGCAAGTTTACGGAGCTACAAAAGAAATTTGTCACGAATTAACAAAAGAGTAAACTATCGGTCGGTTTGACAGAAAATCGTCAAACCGACTTTTTTGTAGGATATTTATGAAATTATGAGCAAGCGTTTTCAACAATACGAATGAAAAGGAGCAATAAAAATGACTGCATTTGATTCAAAAGCGTATCTGGACAAGGTGGATGCCTTCTGGCGCGCCGCCAATTTCATCTCCGTGGGGCAACTGTACCTGAAGGACAATCCTTTGCTGCAACGCCCAATCGAGGAAACCGATGTGAAGCTTCATCCGATCGGCCACTGGGGAACGATCTCCGGACAAAATTTCATCTATGCCCACTTGAACCGCGTCATCAACAAATATGACCTGAACATGTTCTACGTCGAAGGTCCGGGACATGGCGGCCAAGTCATGGTTTCGAACTCCTATCTGGACGGTTCCTACACGGAAATCTATCCGGAAATCACCGAGGATCTGGAAGGCTTGACGAAACTCTACAAACAATTCTCCTTCCCCGGCGGGGTTGCTTCCCATGCGGCACCGGAAACACCCGGATCGATCCATGAAGGCGGCGAACTCGGCTATTCGCTTTCCCATGCAACAGGTGCCATCTTCGACAATCCGGAAGTGATCGCGGCGACTGTCGTCGGCGATGGGGAAGCTGAAACTGGCCCGCTGGCGGCAGGTTGGTTCTCCAATGTGTTCATCAATCCGGTCACGGACGGCGCCGTTTTGCCGATCCTGTACTTGAACGGCGGCAAGATCTCAAACCCGACGATCCTCGACCGCAAGTCGAACGAAGAACTGACGCAGTACTTTGGCGGCATGGGCTGGGAGACGTTGTTCGTGGAAGGAACCGAACCGGAAGCCGTGCATCCGATCATGGCCAAAGTGTTGGATACGGCTGTTGAAAAGATCAAAGCGATCCAAACGGAAGCCCGCAAAGGCTCCGCTGCCGAAGCGAAGATGCCGGCTTGGCCGGTCATCATTTTCCGCACACCGAAAGGCTGGACGGGCCCGAAAACTTGGGACGGCGAACCGATCGAAGGCGGGTTCCGTGCCCACCAAGTGCCGATTCCGGTGGATGCCCACCATATGGAACATATCGATGCGCTGGTGGATTGGATGCAGTCCTACCGTCCGGAAGAGCTGTTCACTGCCGATGGCCAACTGGTGGCTGAATTGAAAGAAATGGCACCGAAAGGCGATCGACGGATGGCTACGAATCCGATCACGAACGGCGGGATCGATCCGAAACCGCTCATCATCCCGGATTGGAAACAGTATGCTGTTGACACGACCGTACCGGGCGCAGTCATTGCCCAGGATATGATCGAATTCGGCAACTTCGCGCGCGATCTGATCGTGGATAATCCGGATAATTTCCGCATCTTCGGACCGGATGAAACCAAATCCAACCGCCTGAACAAAGTCTTTGAGGTGACGAACCGCGTCTGGATGGAAGCGATCGATCCTGCTTACGATGAATGGCTATCCCCATCCGGCCGTGTTATCGATTCGCAGTTGTCCGAACACCAGGCCGAAGGTTTCCTGGAAGGGTATGTCCTGACCGGTCGCCATGGTTTCTTCGCCAGTTACGAGGCTTTCCTGCGCGTGGTCGATTCGATGATCACTCAACATTTCAAATGGTTGCGCAAAGCCAAAGAACAGACATGGCGCAAGCACTATCCGTCATTGAACTTGATCGCGACTTCGACCGTGTTCCAACAAGACCACAATGGTTACACCCACCAAGATCCGGGTCTGTTGACGCACTTGGCTGAGAAGAAACCGGAATTCATCCGCGAATACTTGCCGGCGGATGCGAACTCCTTGATGGCCGTGATGGCGGAAACGATGGCTTCCGAGGAACAGATCAATCTGATTGTGTCTTCGAAACATCCGCGTCCGCAATTCTACTCGGCTGAAGAAGCGGAAGTATTGGTCAAAGATGGCCTGAAAGTGATCGACTGGGCTTCGACTTGCGGAGGCGAAGAACCGGATGTCGTGATCGCAGCAGCAGGAACGGAACCGAACCTGGAGGCACTTGCCGCAGTCACGATTCTGCACAAACAGTTCCCGACATTGAAGATCCGCTTCATCAACATTGTGGACCTGTTGAAACTGCGTCACCCGGATGTGGATCCGCGCGGCTTGAGCGATGAAGCATTTGATGCCTATTTCACGGCGGACAAACCGATCGTCTTTGCTTTCCACGGTTTTGAGGGCTTGATCCGTGACATCTTCTTCAATCGCCACAACCATAACCTGCACATCCATGGCTACCGTGAGAACGGGGACATCACGACACCGTTCGACATGCGCGTATTGTCTGAGATGGATCGCTTCCACTTGGCGCAGGATGCGGCCAACGCTGTCTATGGCGAAGAAGCGTCAGACTTTTCGCAAAGGATGACGGAAACTGTTGATTTCCATAACCGTTTCATCCGTGAGAACGGTGATGACATCCCGGAAGTCATGGAATGGAAATGGGAAGCTTTGAAACATGCTGTTCCTCAGCGTTAAAGTGGTGCCGAGCTATTTGGCAAACCCGATCTCTGTCGATAAAGAGAACTGTAAGGCAGAGCTGATCGATACGGAACATTACACAGAAGAAGATTTAGCGCAATAAGCAAGATACACGAAGAAGGGGCGGCCTCAAAATGAGGTCGCCCCTTCTTCGTACTCAGGCATGCGTTCGGTTGAAATTTTGTTCGGGGTGGTAGATGAGACTGTTGTCCTCCGGCGAACGGAGGCTTCGCCGGAGGACGCCTCACATTTAAGGTCTGTACTCCGATGAGGACAGACTCGCAGGAGAAGAGCCCACAAATTACCGCTGTACTCCGGTGTGGGAATCCTCGCCGGAGGAGGGCATCAATCCGGCCGCTCAACTCCGGGGAGCGGCGCTCACACGTTCTCCTCCGGCGAACGGAGGCTACGCCGGAGGACGGCCCACATTTAAAGTCTGTGCTCCGATGAGGACAGACTCGCAGGAGAAGAGCCCGCAAGATACCGCTGTCCTCCGGTGTGGGAATCCTCGCCGGAGGAGGGCATCAATCCAGCCGTTCAACTCTGATCAGCGGGCAGCTGCAAGAATCTCAGCAATTTCCTCAAACACCCAGGCATCATAAGGCTGCAGCCGCATGCGCTTTTCGATGGCCGGCTGGTCCGCATTCGTCAGCAGCAACTGCCATTTTTTGTTGGACACCCTTGTTGGCAGGTCGATTTGGCAAGGTTTGCGGCTCAGGTTTGCGAGCACGAGCACCTGTTTCGTGTCCGACTTGCGCAAATAAGCGAAGACCTGGGGATGATTTTTCAGAATCAGTTCGAAGGCGCTCTCGGAAAATACGGACTGATTCTTTCTCAATCGAATCAGTTGTTTGTAATGGCTCAAAACGGATTGTTCATCTTTTTCCTGTTCGGCGATATTCAGATGTGCAGCATTACTGTTCACTGCCATCCAGGGCAGCAGCTCGGAAAATCCGCCGAACATGCCGCCTTCCCACTGCAGCGGGGTGCGCGAATGGTCCCGTGTCCAATGGGTGACTTTGCGCAATGCTTCTTCCGGAGAGGCACCGCTGTCCAAGAGAATGCGATAGAGATTGTGCGAATCCTGGGCGTCGACTTGCTCCATCGACTCGAAAGCGAAATTGGTCATGCCGATTTCCTGGCCTTGGTAAATGAAGGGCGTCCCTTTCAGCAGCATGTACATCGTCGCGATCGCTTTGGCAGATTTGGGCGATTCGTCACCCAGAATCGAAGCGATCCGCGGATTGTCATGGTTCTCCACGTACAGGGCGTTCCATCCGTTCGACCCCAAGTCCTTCTGCCAACGCGACAGCACCTTTTTGAACCCCAACAGATTGAGCCGTTCCGCACCCGGCTGGCCTTCGCGCACGTTATGCTCCAACTCGAAAATCATGTTCAAATAGCCATCCTCTTTGGTCCAATGCACCGCTTTTTTGCTGGAAACGCCGCTTGCTTCACCGACAGTCATGATGGGGTAAGCGTCAAATATTTCCTTCAGTTCCTGCATATAGACTTCGATCCCGGCGACATTCATGAAGGGCGCCCAAGGGTTGTCGCTGATTTTGAAATCCCACGGTTCTTTTTGGATATGGCTGATCGCATCCAGGCGGAAGCCGTCGATCCCCAAGTCCAGCCACCAACGGATCATCCGGTAGATTTCCTCCCGCACTTGCGGGTTTTTCCAATTCAGATCGGGCTGTTCCAGCGCGAAGACATGGAAATAGGCCTGGCCCGAGTTGTCGTCGTAAGTCCAGGTCGAGCCGCCGAAGAAACTTTGCCAAGCATTCGGCATCTTGTTTTCCGTGGCATCCGCCCACAAATAATAGTCACGGTAGTGATTGTCTTTGCCTTTCTTCGCTTCCAGAAACCAGGGATGCTGGTTGCTCGTATGGTTCACGACCAGATCCATGATGATTTTGATGCCTGCCGCATGGGCTTTGCCCAACAGTTCCTCGAAGTCGGCCATTGTCCCGAAATCGGGATGGATGTCCTGGTAATCGGAAATATCGTAGCCGTTGTCGACATTCGGCGAAGCATAGACAGGGTTCAGCCAGATGAAATCCACGCCCAATGATTGCAGATAGGGCAGTTTTTCGATGATCCCCTGCAGATCGCCGATGCCGTCGTGGTTGGCGTCCCGGAAACTCCGGGGATAAATCTGATAGCCTACCGCATTTTTCCACCATCCGTTCATGCGGTCACCTTCACCACGAAAGCTTGCCAAGGCTTCAGTTGCAGCTCCTTCAAACTGGTAATCTCATTCCCGTCATTCTGGATGATCACTGCGGCGATCTCATCCTCAACCGAAAACGGCTGCGGTTCATCGGAGAAGTTGGTCACGACCAGCCAGCGTTCGCCTTCATATTCCCGGTAATAGCTGATGACTTCGTCGACCGTATCCACCAGCTCGAAATCGCCCCAAACGATGATCGGATGCTCTTTGCGCAGGCGGATCAGTTTTTGGTAGGTATAAAAAATCGAATCCGGATCCTCAAGTGCAGCCTCCGCATTGATATCCGTATAATTTTCGTTCACGCCGATCCAAGGGGTGCCGGTTGTAAATCCGCCGTGCGGCGAAGCGTTCCACTGCATCGGGCGGCGGGCATTGTCGCGGCCTTTGGCGTTGATTGAGGCCAGGATATCTTCCTCAGGATAGCCTTTCGCTAAGCGCTCGCGGTACATATTGATTGTTTCGATGTCCCTTGCTTCCTCAATGGACGTGATCGGCGTGTTGGTCATGCCGATTTCTTCGCCTTGATAGATGTAAGGGGTGCCCTTCATCATGTGCAACAGGATTGCCAGCATTTTGGCGCTTTGCGAGCGGTAAGCCTGGTCGTTCCCCCAGCGCGAGAGCATCCGCGGCAAATCGTGGTTGTTCCAGAACAAGGAGTTCCAGCCGTCGTGTCCGAGTTCAGTCTGCCATTTCGTCAGGATCCGTTTCAGTTCGGCGACATGCATCGGCTGCAGATCCCATTTTTCGCCGTCCGGTTTTTGGTCCAGGCCGATGTGTTCGAATTGGAAAACCATCGACAATTCGTTGCGCTCGGGAGCGGAATACAATTTGGCGATTTCCGGAGTCGCACCCCAAGTTTCGCCGACGGTCAACAGATCGTGATTGCCGAAAGTCGCTTGCTGCATTTCCTGCAGGAATTCATGCAGCTGCGGTCCGTTGCCGGTGATTCCTTTTTCGGGGATTTTTCCGATCAGGTCGATGACATCCATGCGGAATCCGCCGATCCCTTTGGCGATCCAGCGGTTCATCATCCCGTAGATTTCCTGGCGCATAGCCTTATTTTGCCAGTTCAGGTCCGGTTGCTTTTTGCTGAAAATATGCAGGTAATATTGACCGCTCGCTGCATCCCATTCCCAGGCCGGTCCGGAGAAGGCGGAGCCCAATCCGTTCGGAACGCCGCCGTCCACGCTAGGGTCTGCCCAGACGTAATAGTCGCGGTACGGATTGTCTTTGCTTTTTTTTGCTTCGACGAACCAGGCGTGCTCATCCGAAGTATGGTTGACCACCAGATCCATCACCACTTTGATGTTGCGTTTGTCAGCTTCCGCGATAAAATGCTCCATCTCTGCCATCGTGCCGAATTCATCGAGAATGGCTTCATAGTCGGAAATGTCATACCCGTTGTCGTCGTTCGGCGACTGGTAGACAGGCGAAAGCCAAATGGCCCCGATCCCCAATTTTTCCAGGTAGTCCAATTTTTCGGTCATACCGGCGATATCGCCGATGCCGTCACCGTTGCTGTCCCTGAAGCTCCGCGGATAGATCTGATAAACGACAACCTCTTGCCACCAATGTTTTTCCATGCTGCAACCCCATCCCTTAGTCATTTCCTATAATGTATTGCCTAACTGCCCGCCGCATCGCGCAGGGACTATTCTTTCATCAACACAAATCCTTTGCGTGCCAATTCGACAGATCCGTCCGACACTTCCGCAAGATTCGCAAACAAAGCCTTCCCGATCAACTCGACCCTTGCCGAATGTTCGCCGGTATTGAAGGCGCCGCGGATGACCTCGCCGCCCAGCATGCGCTCAAAAATAATCACGCCGGACTCTTCGGATACTTGCCGCCAATAGACGGTGCCTTCCGAAAGGATTTTTTGCTGCTCTTTGCGGATGCCGTTCAGTTCTTTAACGAATTGGTGCAGATCGCGGTCCTGCTTTTCTTCTTCCCAAACCATGCACTTGCGGCAATCAGGGTCCATGCCGCCGGTCAAGCCGATTTCATCCCCGTAGTACAGACAAGGGACGCCGGGCTGGATGTAGGTGAAGGCCATAGCTTGTTTCATGATGTCTTTGTCCTCGTTGGCTTCCGTCAACAGGCGCGGCGTGTCATGGGAATCGAGGATGTTGAACTGCATTTGGTTCGTTTGATCGCGATAGAGCATCAACTGGTTATTCATTTCCGAAACCATTTTACTCAATGATAGTTCATTCTTCACGAAATAGCCCATGATCGCATCGGTGAAGGCGTAGTTCATGACGGCATGGAATTCGTCGCCCTGCAGCCAGTTCTGGGAAGAATGCCAAATTTCGCCGAGAATGTAGAAATCTTTTTTGGCCTCATCGCAGACGATCCGGAATTTTTTCCAAAAAGCGTGGTCGACTTCGTTCGCGACATCCAAACGCCAAGCGTCGATATCGAAGGCTTCGATCCAATAACGGGCGATGTTCAGCAGATAATCCTGCACTTCCGGATTGGCCGTGTTCAGCTTCGGCATATGCGGGTTGGCGGCAAAGACATCGTAGGTGATATCATAAGCATCTTCAAAATTTTCGCCGCGCTTGTAGGAAGCGGGGAACTCATTGATGTGGAACCAGTCGACATATTTTGAATCTTCACCATTTTCAAGCACGTCCTGCCATTGCGGGGAAGAATCGCCGATATGGTTGAAGACGGCATCCAGCATGACTTTCATGCCGCGTCTGTGGCATTCGTCAACGAGTTTTTTGAACGTTTCGGCATCGCCGAAGGCCGGATCGATTTTCAGGTAATCAATCGTATCATACTTATGGTTGGAAGAAGCTTCAAAAATCGGGCAGAAATAAATCCCGTTGATTCCCAGGTCCTCCAAATAATCAAGCTTGTCGATGACCCCCTGCAGGTCGCCGCCGAAGAAGTTCTGTCTGTTCGGGTCTTCCGATCCCCAAGCCAGTGTCCCTTCTGGATCGTTGGCTGTATCCCCATTGGCAAAACGGTCCGGGAAGATCTGATACCAAACGGTTTTTTTGACCCATTCCGGTGTTTTGTAGCGATCGACTTCATGGAAGAAGGGCATCCGGAAGTAATTATTCGGCATCCGCAAATATTCTTCTTCTAATGGATAGACGCCGTGATCGCCATAGAAGACGGAGATTCCGTCATGGCCCGTTAAGGAGAACGCATAGGCTAAGCGTTTTAAAGGTGCGTTCACTTGCACAAACCAGTAATCATATAGATCCGTAGAAAGTGTTTTGATCATCTGAAGCGGTTTGCGGAACCACTCCTCTTTGTCCAAAAAATATGGGTCCCCGTAAAGCAGCCCCATCTCTCTAACGTCTCCGCGGGCGGTACGCAAACGGACGTGCATCGTTTCTGGGTCATATAGATAGGCAAACTCACTTTCGGGACGATGGTAAAGCGCTGAAGTGTTCATAGTGGTATCGGCTCCTTTTCACTCTTTGTTTTCCCACATTGTGGCACATTGCCTAATCGGTTGCAAGAACTTTTAGCAATCGGTTGCATTTAATTTTTGGGGTAGATAATTATTTCTGAAGCAGTTCGACTTGTTGAAAACCCTTGATATGCCTATATAAGTAAGCTTTTCGCAATTGATCTAGCTCACCAAAAAAATAAACCGTTTTCTTTTTATGAGAAATAACACTTGACTATTAAAGCAATCGGTTGCATAATCAAGCATGTAATCGAAACTCATTTCAAGGGGGACAAGCAAGTGAAGACGAATTGGAAAAGATATTTTGGAAGCGGTTTAATTCTAGGGGCGTCCGCAATGGTCTTAGCGGCATGCGGCGGCACAACGGATACAAGCGACACAGGCTCGGCTGAGAACACATCCGGGGAAGTCGTTGTAGAAGGCGATGTTAAATTGTGGGTGGACACGGATCACGTGGAAGTCTTCAAAGAAATCGTAGCGGACTTCGAAAAAGAATTCCCTGGAGTTACGGTTGAAGTGGCAGCAGGAAGCTCAGCGGATGCAAAAAAAGATGTCTCGAAAGATCCGAAAGCGGCTGCCGATGTTTTCATGATGCCGCATGACCAGGTCGGTCAAATGGCTGAAGCGGGTCTGTTGTACCCGAACACAAAATACGCAGATGAAGTAAAAGCAAACAACGTGGAATCGGCTGTGGAAGGCGTAACGTGGAACGATGAGCTTTATGGCTACCCATACGGCGTTGAATCGCAAGTTCTCTACTATAACAAAGCGAAACTTACTGAAGACGATGTGAAGAGCTGGACGACGCTGTCTGAAAAAGGCAAAATCGGCACAAACTTTGCTGAAGCCGGAGCCAACTATATCTTCGGACCGCTGTTCATGAGTAACGGTCTTTACTTGTACGGTGAAACCGGTGAAGATCCAAGCGGTACCAATTTCAATGACGAAAAAGGTGCTGAAGTGCTTGCATGGATCGCGGCTCAAAAGAACAATCCAGGCGTGATCCAATCCGGTGCTGAAGCTTTGGCCAATTTGGAAGCAGGCGTTTCGGATGCATTCCTTTCCGGTCCTTGGTCGAAAAATGACGTCATCAAAGCCTTGGGCGAGAACATGGGCGTGGCTGCTTACCCGACAGTCGATTTCGGCAGCGGCGAAGTTCAGATGAAAGCTTTCTTGGGCGTCAAATTGTTTGCTGTAAACCAACAGACAGATGCTCCTTTAGCATCCATGGCTTTGGCGAACTACCTGTCCAACGAAACTTCCCAAATGACTGAATTCCAGGAAATGGGCGTCATCCCATCGAACAAGGTCGTTCAGGCAAATGCGGAAGTGCAAGAAGATGTTGTAGCGAAAGCGGTCATGGAAATGTCCCAATCCACTCATTCAGTCGTAATGCCTAAAGTTCCGGAAATCGTTTCATTCTGGCCAGCAATGGATGCCATCATCAATGACGCATACAAAGGCAACATCACCGAAGCCGAGTACATGGAAAAACTGGACAAATTGGTCGAAGACACATCCAAAGTAACAGAACCTAAAGAAGAAAAAGAATAACAAAAATTAAAAAGGGAGGGCGAAAGATCACGCATCTTTCGTCCCTCTTATTTAAATCATGAAAGTGAGTGGGGAAGCCATGTTCAAGAAAAAAAGTTACGGCCAGCAGATGACCTTTCGGGAATTGTTCAAAGAAGGGGACGTCGCAACAAAACTTTCCTTTGTTGTCATGGGAGCTGCCAATCTTGCCAATAAACAATACTTAAAGGGTTTGATTTTCCTGTTTTCGCAGATCGCCTTCTTCTATTGGCTGATTCGCAACGGACTGCGGGCGCTGGCCATGTTGGCGACGTTGGGCACCCAGGAGCAAGGGCTCGTTTTTGACGAACGCTTGGGGATTGAAGTGCTGCAAGAGGGCGACAACTCGATGTTACTGCTATTATTCGGCATCGCTGCCATTGTGATTTGTGTGCTCCTTCTTGGTTTGTACATCATCAATCTGAAAAGCGCGCGAAATATCCATGAGCTGAAGCAAGCGGGCAAAAGGATTCCGAGCACGATGGATGATCTGGGAAGCTTGCTGAACGAACGGTTCTATGCCACCCTGATGACGATTCCGTTGTTGGGCGTGCTGTTGTTCACAGTCCTGCCGCTGCTCTACATGATCTCGATCGCCTTCACGAACTATGATCATACGCACTTGCCGCCGAAAAACCTCTTTACGTGGGTCGGCTTGGTGAACTTCGGCAACGTCATTTCGGGTAATATGGCAGACACCTTCTTCCCGGTCTTGGGCTGGACGCTGATCTGGGCGACGCTGGCGACAGTCACTTGCTTTTTCTTCGGCATCCTGCTGGCGCTTTTGATCAATACCAAAGGCCTGAAATTCAAAGGCGTTTGGCGCACGATTTTCGTCATCACGATGGCAGTGCCGCAGTTCATCTCGCTGTTGGTGATGCGCAACCTGTTGAATGGCGCGGGTCCCATCAACGCAACGCTGCTGAGCCTGGGCCTGATCGATGCCGCCATTCCGTTTTTGACGGATCCGATTTGGGCAAAAATTACGGTCATTGTCGTCAATATGTGGATCGGTATTCCGGCAACGATGCTGGTTTCGACGGGGATCATCCAAAACCTGCCGACTGATCAGATCGAGGCTGCACGGATCGATGGCGCCAACAAGCTGCAGATTTTCCGTAACATCACTTTCCCGCAAATTTTGTTCGTCATGATGCCAGCATTGATCCAACAATTCATCGGAAACATCAACAACTTCAACGTCATTTTCCTGTTGACCGGCGGCGGCCCATCGAATTCCGATTTCTACGGAGCAGGTTCGACGGATTTGCTGGTTACGTGGCTGTACAACTTGACAGTCAACACGATGGACTACAATTTGGCGTCCGTCATCGGTATCCTAATCTTCATCCTGTCCGCAGCTTTCAGTCTGCTGGCTTACACAAGAACGAATTCATTCAAGGAGGGCTAAAAAAATGACAAAAGCAAAGAAAACAACAGGATACAAAGCGCAGCGGCGGTATTCGCTGGCTGCAGTCTACGCCATCCTGGCTGTCCTGTCGATCATTTGGCTGTTCCCTATCGTATGGATCGTTTTGACCAGCTTCCGGGCAGAGGGCGGAGCGTTCGTTCCTTACATCATTCCAAAATCATTCACGCTGGAAAACTACAGGATCCTGCTGCAGAACACAACCGGAAATTATCCGTTTGTGCGCTGGTTCCTGAACACGCTGTTTGTTTCCGTGATCAGCTGCATCCTGTCGACTTTCATCACGATCGCAATGGCGTACGCACTGTCGCGCCTGCGCTTCAAGATGCGGAAACCATTCCTGAAAGTTGCGCTGGTGCTGAACATGTTCCCCGGATTCATGAGCATGATCGCCGTGTACTACATCCTGAAAGCCCTGAACCTGACGGAAAGCCTGCTTGCTTTGATTCTGGTCTATTCCGCGGGCTCCGCGCTGGGCTTCTACATCGCCAAAGGCTTCTTTGATACAATCCCGATGGCGTTGGACGAATCGGCCATGATCGACGGCGCAAACAAGTGGGAGATCTTCACGAAAATCACGCTGCCGTTGTCCAAACCGATCATCGTGTACACGTCTTTGCTGGCTTTCATGGGACCGTGGATGGACTTCATCTTCGCAAAAATCATCATGGGCGACAACATCCCGAACTACACGATAGCAATCGGGTTGTTCACGATGATGACCCGCACAACCGCGAACTCGCTGTTCATGGCGTTCACCGCAGGCTGCGTGCTGATCGCCATCCCGATCACGATCCTGTTCATCTTCATGCAACGTTTCTATGTAGAAGGCGTGACTTCCGGATCAGTCAAAGGATAAAAATGTATAGCGAAAAAGCCCAAAAGGCGCTCTTGACGGAGCGCCTTTTGGGCTTTTTGGGTTTTGTTGGAGTAGGGTTGGGCGATTTTGTCGTGTAAACATGGATAATGCGGAGTTATCCATGTTTTTGGCAGGATTCGGGCTCAAAAAGATGAATACTTTTCATTTATCTATGGTTTCATTCAACATTTCGCCGCGCGTCCAGTCCGCCAGTTGTCGCCAAGCACTTTACGATTTGGACCAACGCTTCATTGATCGGAGTGGCTGGACGGCCGAGCAATTTTTTGAAATCATCGCTTTCGACATCTAGCGAGCCTTCGCGGATGCTCTTTTGGATAGCGAGCAGGATAGGGATGACGAAATCCGGCACACCGGCACCGCTCATCGCTTCGGCATAGGCTGCATCATCAAGTTGCAGCGCCCAGCCGACCTTGCCGTCGCCTGCCGATGTCACCCAAGGAGCGCCTGCCAGAACGCCCTGGATGCTAGACACCTCATTCTCCAAGTACGAGTTGTTGCGCAAGAAGGAGTAGGGGATGCTGGTTTTTAGAATGGCATCTTCCGTAGCTTTGTGTGTGGGCGCGAACAAGTTGGTGCTTTCCTGTGCCTTCGCCAGACTGGTGTAGGCGATGAAGCTGACGCCGGCGCGCTCTGCGGCAGCCACTGCGTGGGCATGCTGGTGAATTCGGGTATCGTTGTCTCCATCCGCAGAAACAAGCAAGATCCAATCGACTCCGGCGGAAGCGGTATCCAAGAATTCGGGGTGATCAAAGTCGCCTTGGTGAACATCAATTCCGCGAACACTCAATTCTTACGCCTCCCTAGCACCCGCATAACATTCTACTAATCTCCACCTTTTGTAAAGCGAACATATGCCCCTTTTTTGAAAGGAACAAGGAATTCATTGACACGTCCTAACTAATTTATATATATTGATAAGAAAAGAAGTGATACTATTAAAGAGTTCCTAAGAATAAGGAGTGTAAATGCACTTCGTAACATAAATATTGCATAGAAATATTCATGTGCCCAATTAGCTCCTGTGAATATTTTTCAATCAAAAAATATACTTTAATTCATTCGTTTCTAGAAAGGAGCATTCAAGTGAGAGAAAGTAAAACAACCCTTATATTTAACCAAATGAAAAAGGACATTAACGAAGGTGTTTATAGTCCCAATGAGAAATTAGTAGAAGCTGATTTAGCTGCTAGATATCAAACGAGTAGAAATACAATTCGAAATGTTCTGTCCTTGTTAGAAAAAGATAATTTAGTAACCATTGAACCGCATAAAGGAGCAAAAGTTGTTTCACTAAATTTAAAAGATATCATCAATTTATTGGATTTAAGGGCTGAAGTAGAAGGGTACATTTTTAAAAAAGTAGCTCCTACAATTCTTCAAGAAGATATTCTTGCTATGGAAAAAATTTACAAGTCCATGGAAAAGAATATCCATGATAAAGATTTTCAAGATCATTCGGATTTAAATAATGCTTTTCACGAAGTTATTTATAGTAAATGTGATAACGTAGCTGCAACCAATCTTGTAAGAGATTTGAAAAGCCAAGTATCAAAGTATAATTTTAAGACTATTTTGATTCCAGGAAGACAAGAAGCTACGCTTACTGAACATAAAAATATTTTAGAAGCAATCAAATCAAAGAATGGTGAGTTAGCCTCGCAAAGGGTAAAAGAACACATTTATAGTGTTCGGGATACGTTAACACATTACAATAGCTATTTAAACCAATAAGATAAAGATAAATAAGGTCAAACTTATTTATCTTTATTTTTTTTTGATTACCTATTGACTCTTCGATAGAAACCGATTACAATCTACTTATCAACAAAATTGTTCAACAATACTGTTCAACAGGAGGAAGACGAAATGACAAATATTTTAGAAGGTGCTTATGATTTACATGTCCACGCTGGCCCAGATATCATGCCTAGAAAGTTTGATGATTTAGAATTAGCGGAACGTATCAGAGAGTCAGGAATGGCAGGATATGTGATTAAATCACATTATTTCAACACTGCACAACGAGGATATCTCGTTAACAAAATGATACCTGAATGTAATGCTATTGGAGCGATTGCCTTGAATCAATCTGTCGGTGGAATTAATTCTATCGCTGTTGAGATGGCTGCTAGATCGGGTGCAAAACTGGTTTGGTTCCCAACAACGGATTCAGAAAATGAAATCTCACATGTAATGACCGGAGATCCCAATAAAAAATTACCTTATTGGGCAAAAATCGTAAAAGAATTGAAAGAAGAAAATGTGATTATCCCAACAATCAACATTTTAGAAGATGGTGAATTGACAAAAGCTACATTGGATGTAATTGATACGATTGCAAAATACAATATTATTTTAGCAACGGGTCACTTATCTCACGAAGAGACATTCGCGTTGGTTAAAGAGGCTCAAAAACGTGGAGTAAAGAAAATAATCATAACACACGTTGATTTTCCAACCACATACTACAGTGTGGAAGATCAGAAAGAATTATCCAAATATGGCGCTTACATGGAACATTGCTATGTAACTTGGAAATCAGGTAAAGTTGAATTTGCTGAGACAGCTCGTCAAATTAGAGAACTCACCCCTGAAAAAGTAATTTTAGCAACAGACTTAGGTCAGTCAACAAATCCATTCCCTGATGAAGGACTTCGTGAATTTGCAGAGCGTTTAATCAGTGAAGAAGGATTCACCGAAGATGAAATCCGCACTATGATTGTAGATAACCCATCCAAATTACTTGCAGAATAGGAGAATTTTTCATGATTAAAGATAAAAACTTACTTGTATTTAGCGCACACGCCGCTGATTATGTCTGGAGATCCGGTGGAACGATTGCCAAATATATTGAAAATGGTGCCAATGTAACAGTAGTCGTAATGACTTTTGGTGTCCGTGGTGAATCAAATGGTCTCTGGAAAAAAGCAAATCAAACATATGACTCCGTTAAAGAAGTTCGGAAAAAAGAAACCGCAAATGCTGCTGAAATCTTAGGTGTGAAGAATATTGAATATTGGGATTTAGTAGATTATCCTATTGAAATCAATCAAGAGTTGGAAGACCGTGTAGTTGAAACAATTAGACGAATTCAGCCTGATATCATTCTTACTCATGATAAAAAAGATATTTTGAATCCTGATCATAATAATATCCATGATTTAGTTTGGCGTGCAAGTATCTTATCCAATTCAGGTGGCGTAATCACTGAAGGATACCCGGTTACAAAACAAATGCGTCTTTTCGGCTTTGAACCTCACCAAACAGAAATTAGTGGGTATGTACCCGACCAGTTCATTGATATTACAGATGCATATGATAAAAAAGTAGCTGCGATGAATTGTTTTGAAGGACAACATCATCTAATTGAATACTATAAACAAAGAGCATTTATGCGGGGAAATCATGCACGACGTCTTTCCGGCAACGGAGCGTACAAATATGCAGAAAGCTTTGCAAACTTTTATCCGGTAGTTTCTGAAGAATTAATTTAACGCTAATAAATAACATTGTGTCACTCCTTTGTAATGAGGAGTGACATAATATAAAGGAGAACAATATGAATAAAGGTAAATTCGGCTTCAGAATTGGTCAAGATATCAATCGTCCTGGAGATAAATCAATTTTCACTAAATTAATGAGTTATGGTACACCCCCATTAAGTGATGGCCTAAATAAATTCAATACTTTGGAATCAGGAATTAAACCGGTTTCACCTGGTTTGAAACTAGCTGGTCCGGCCGTAACTGTAAAACTACGTCCTGCGGATAATCTGATGCTACATAAAGCAATCGATCTTGCCAAAGAAGGCGATATTATTGTTGTTGACACTGGTGGTACGGTTAATTATTCGATTTTAGGGGATTTAATGTCCAGCTCAGCATTCCAGAAAAAAATTGGAGGTTTCGTTATTGATGGCGCTATCCGTGATATCGAAGAACTGACTGAGAAAAGATATCCTATATTTGCTAAAGCGATCACGCCGGCAGTAGGTGATAAAGAAGGCCCCGGTGAAATTAACTATCCAATCAGCTGTGGTGGCGTTGTAGTGATGCCCGGCGATTATATTGTTGGGGATGACAATGGTGTGGTTGTTATTCCGCCGGACCAAATTGATGAAATAATTATTGGAACAGAGAAAAAATTGGCTTATGAAGAAAAAAGAAAACTTGAAATTGAAGCGGGACAAATAACTAAACCGGATATTGATGAAAAGCTTAGAAAATTGGGGATTATTGAATAATTTAACTAGGAGGAAAGCTAATGTTTTTTAACTTCACGGAATTTATCTTTAACCCATTTGTCCTTATATTTGCTTCCATATTTTTAGGGATGTTATTTGGTAAATTAAAGATAAAAAGTTTTTCTTTCGGAGGATCAGGTGTATTATTTGCAGGATTATTTATCGGGTATTTTGTTTTAAAATACGCCCATAGTTTTACTGAGAGTTCTGAAAAATATCTATCTGCGCAAGCCTTGATCACTAAAGGCGTCATCGATAATCTTCTATTCAATACCTTCCTTGTTTTATTTGTAACTGCAATTGGTTTGTTGGCATCTAACAGCATTAAGAAGGTTGTTAAAAAATATGGGTTTCAATTCGTTATCCTCGGTTTTTTAATTACTTTTGTGGGGGCAGCTACAAGCTATGTATTAACGGAATCCCTTCCCCAAAAAGATATTTTTAAAGTATCAGGTACCTATTCAGGGGCAATGACTAGTTCACCATCACTCGCAGCTGCCCTTGAAACGGTGCAATCAACCACTACAAAAGACGCAAAAAATTTTTCATCATTGCCCGACACAGAGAAACAAATGATTCTGGACGTTGTTAATAGTGGTAGTGAAGAGGTACTGACAATCGAAAATACTGTCGACCTTACTCAAGAACAACAAGATTCCTACGTACAGAAAGCATCTGCCGATGTAGGAATTGGTCATTCTATCTCGTTTCCAATCGGCTCTTTAGTAGTAATTATCGCTATGAGCTTCTTGCATAAAATATTTAGAATTGATATTGAAAAAGAAAAGGAAGAGTTTGCAAGAATTATGTCCGATGGCACTCCTGTAAATGAAACCGATAACAAATCATCTAAGGGAGTTCTATTTGATGTTACAGGATTTGCCTTTGCAGCCTTCGTTGGATTAATTATCGGAAGTATAGAAATTCCTTTAGGTTCACTTGGCTCATTTAGCTTGGGGACAACCGGTGGTGCACTAATGGGAGGTCTATTACTGGGATCAATGGGAAAGATTGGATTTATTAACTTCCGAATGGACGACAAAGTTTTACAAGTGTTAAGAACATTATGTTTAGAAATTTTCTTGGCAATCGTAGGACTCCGCTATGGTTATGGTGTAGTCGAATCTATCACTGGATCAGGGTTAACATTCGTTGTTGTTGGTTTGATTACCGCTTTTGTTGCAGTTATGGCTGGCTTCTTGGTGGGACGTTATGTCATGAAAATGAATTGGATTTTACTTTCAGGAGCTATCTGTGGGGGTATGACAAACACAACTGGTATGGGAACGCTTCTAGATGTATTAGATTCTGATGATGCTGCTACAGGATATGGCGCAACATTCCCATTCGCTATGATCGGGATGGTATTATTCACAATAATCCTCCACCAATTTACGGCATAGCTAGACTCATGCCGATTTTAATCTCAAAGGCATGAATAATGTCTTTGAGATTTTTTTATCAGAATAGACCCAAACGAAAGGACAAATAACATGAATTCCAGAAAAATATCTATCACTGAGACGGTCCTTCGAGATGCCCACCAAAGCTTAATAGCAACGCGTATGTCGACCTCAGATATGATTCCAATCATTGAAACTATGAACCAAGCAGGATACTATGCTCTAGAATGTTGGGGTGGGGCTACTTATGATGCTGCCATCCGCTTTTTAAACGAAGATCCCTGGGAAAGATTGAGAGAAATAAAAAAAAGAACCCCTAATGTAAAATTGCAAATGCTGCTACGTGGGCAAAATTTAATTGGCTATCGGCACTATGCTGATGATATTGTTGATAAATTCATTCAAAAAGCTGTAGACAACGGAATCGATATATTCCGCATTTTTGATGCTTTGAACGATACACGTAATCTGCAGGCTTCCCTGCAAGCTGTCAAGAAATATGGAGCCCATGCACAATTGACAATCTGTTATACGATAAGTGATGTCCACACAGTCGATTACTATACAGCGCTTGCGGAAGAAATGTCGGAAATGGGAGCCGATTCTATCTGCATTAAGGACATGGCGGGCATTTTGACGCCAAAAATAGCAACGGAACTTATATCTGCAATCAAAAAGGTTATCAACGTCCCTTTGAATATCCATACGCACGCAACGAGCGGCATTTCGCAGATGACCTATATGGCGGCGATTGAAGCCGGAGCTGATATCATCGATTGCGCCATCTCGCCTTTTTCAGAAGGAACGAGTCAACCTCCGACTGAATCGATGGGATTGGTACTGGAGGAATTGGGCTATAGCACTGGCCTGAATGTCTTTAAATTGGAAGAAATAGCCGATTATTTCAAACCTGTTCGGGATAACTACCTCGTTTCCGGGGAATTGGATCCGAAAATGATGGGGGTTGATCCCAAGGCATTGATCTATCAAGTGCCAGGCGGCATGCTATCGAATTTGAATTCACAATTGAAGCAGGCTAAAGCTAGCGACAAATACGAGGAGGTATTGAGGGAAGTACCTCTGGTCCGTGCTGATCTAGGCTACCCGCCTTTGGTGACTCCGATGAGTCAAATGGTCGGAACACAAGCTGTGTTCAACGTTTTAACCGGGGAACGTTACAAAATGGTACCGAATGAAGTCAAGGATTATCTTCATGGAAAATATGGGAAGACGCCTGTCCCCATAGCCGATGTTTTCCGCTTCCAGCTCATCGGGGGTGACAAAGTGATTACTGACCGCCCAGCAGATCATTTAGAACCGGAATTCGAAAAAATGAAAGCGGAATTGGGCGATTTGGCACGGAACGATGAAGACGTTTTAACCTATGCATTGTTCCAGCAAGTAGGCAAAGCCTATCTGGAAAAAAAATATGCCCCGGAAAAAGCATCTGAAGATTTTTTGTCTGCCAATAAGGTAATGCAGGAGTCTCAGGAAGAGGTCATTCGTATTCAAGCAAGGTACCATAAATAGAAGAAAGGGTGAAACGGATGGAAGCATTTAGTCTGATGGACGGTCTCGTTGTCACAGTCGTCGCAATGGTCGTGGTATTTTCGGTATTGTCCAGCTTATGGATTTTGGTCGAATTGACGCACAAATTGGTCGGTGATCCGACGGAAGAACAGGTTGTGCGTGATACAAAAGAGTTTCAGCGGACAAAAGCAACACCAATCGAAGCAGAGGCTTTGAATTTGGATAAGAGATGTTCCAAGGTTGCCGCCATTACGGCACTGGTGATGGCTTATGAAGAACATCCCGCTAAAAAGTTCGAGATTGTGGAAGTATTCCGCGTTAAGTGATAGCCAAAGAAAAAAACTACTTCAAGGAGGCTTTTTTATGAAAAAATATGAAATCGAAATAGATGGCCAAATTTATCAAGTGAAAGTACGGGAATTACCGGATGATGCCGAAATGGAAAAGACGGAAAAACAACCGCCTATTGTCCAACAATCCCAACCAACAGCCGGTGGAAAAGAAATGACAGCTCCGATGGCGGGAACCATTTTGCAGGTGCTCGTCAAAGAAGGCCAGCACGTGAAACGTGGTGATAACCTGATTGTTTTGGAAGCCATGAAAATGGAAAATGAAATTGTTGCTCCAGTAGACGGTATCGTACAGAAAATTTTAGTGAAGTCGAATGAGAGCGTCGAATCCGATCAGCTGCTATTAATTCTGTAGGGAAGGGGGGAAACCATCATGGGACAAGCTTTGACAGAATTAATCCAGACATCCGGGATAGTGAATACTACCTATAAAGAAGTCATAATGATTGCAATCGCATGTTTATTTTTATACCTAGCAATAAAAAAAGGCTATGAACCTTATCTGATGATTCCGATCGCGTTCGGAATTCTGTTGGTCAATTTGCCGCTGGCGGGGTTGATGATGCACCCAATTGATGGGCAGCCGGGAGGCTTGCTTTATTATATGTATCAAGGGACAAATCTTGGTATTTATCCTCCTTTGATTTTTCTTTGTCTTGGAGCAGCGACCGATTTTGGTCCGCTGATTGCCAATCCGAAAACTTTGCTGCTTGGAGGCGCTGCGCAGTTCGGTATTTTTGCAGCCTTTTTCGGAGCGTTGGCATTGGGAATGACACCTCAGGAAGCAGCTTCGGTTGGTATTATCGGTGGTGCTGATGGCCCAACTGCCATTTACCTTACATCTAAATTAGCGAATCATCTCCTGCCGATTATTGCATTGGCCGCATATTCTTATATGGCCTTGGTTCCGATTATCCAACCCCCTATTATGCGCTTTTTGACGACGGAAAAAGAAAGGCAAACAGAAATGAAACAATTGCGGGTTGTCGGAAAAAGTGAGAAAATTCTATTTCCAATCGTAACGACTATTTTTGTTAGTCTGGTCGTACCATCTGCGACTACTTTAGTCGGTATGCTGATGTTGGGGAATTTGATTCGTGAGAGTGGGCAGGTGCCGAAATTGACGGAAACACTGCAAAATTCCTTTATGTACATCATCACCGTCATTCTTGGTGTTACTGTAGGTGCGAAAGCAAATGGCGATCTTTTCCTATCGGCTACGACACTTAAAATTATTGTTATGGGGTTATTTGCTTTTTCAATCGGTACCACTGCTGGTCTTTTGATGGGGAAATTAATGTACAGACTTACCAATGGGAAAATCAACCCATTAATAGGAGCAGCTGGTGTTTCCGCTGTTCCAATGGCGGCGCGGGTGGTTCAGAAGGAAGGAATCAAATATAATTCTTCTAACTATCTGTTGATGCATGCGATGGGGCCAAATGTGGCAGGCGTTATTGGGTCAGCTGTGGCTGCCGGGGTGTTGCTGGCATTTTTTGGTTAATGAAGTTATAGGTAAGTAATAAATACAGTAGGGTATTCACGTTGAAAAATACTATTAATAAAGTTATAACAAAGGGGGATACAACATTTGGCGACAATTGAAACATTCCAAAAATCAGATTTGAAGAAGTCCAATCCATTGTTCACCAAGCTGCGGACAACAATCGAAACAGCTTTCTATGGCAGCAATATGCATGAAGTAAGGGATATTGGAGATGCCTATCAAATGGCAAAAGAATCCCCTGGGGCCATTGTTACGGATCTACCTGTCAAAGAGACGGAGAAATTAGGGTTGCCTGCGGATGCGAAGGTCCTCGTAGAAAATGGCGGGAAAATAGTTGGAAGAACCGCCAGAGCCAGAAGGGTTGTCGGTGATAACAAAGATGAAGATGAAAAAATATTGGGGCTTATACGCGATGTGATTTATCAGAATCGCACCAAAACGTATTATAAAACTATGGGATATGTGGGTTTAGATGAAGATTTCATCGTAAAGGCGCATATCGCTTTCCCGGAAGGAAATGAGAATAACCTCTATTCCTGGTTATTGAACTTCCAATGGGCTAATGAAGCATACAATAAACTATATGCGCATTCAAATAAATACGCTGAAGGCGATATATACATCTATGCGGATCCCGATTGGCAACACCCCGATTATCCGATGGGGCTCGCCTACTTTGAGCCTGATCGGAATGTCGCCTGCATTCTAGGAATGCAATATTTTGGTGAATTCAAAAAGGGTACCCTGTCTTTGGCTTGGGGGACAGCCCATCGGAATGGTTATGTTTCTTGCCATGGCGGTCTGAAGAAGTTCATTTTGGAAGACAAAAAGCGCGTTTTTGCCTTTTTCGGTTTATCCGGCTCCGGGAAGTCAACGCTTACCCATTCGAAACATAATAATAAATATACAGTGAAGGTTCTGCATGATGATGCCTTCATCATCGATTTATCGGATGGGTCCTCTATCGCGCTGGAGCCTGCCTATTTCGATAAGACGCAGGATTATCCGGCCGATCATCCTGAACAGGAATATTTTATGACGGCACAAAATGTCGGCGTCACAAAGGACATCGATGATAACATTGTTCTGGTAACAGAGGATATCCGCAATGGGAATGGACGGACGGTAAAATCACGTTATGCCACACCGAACAGGGTAGATAAGTTCCATTCGTCGATCGAAGCAGTGTATTGGATAATGAAAGATGAATCGTTGCCTCCTCTCATCAAAATTGAAGATGCAGTCTTGGCTGCCACTTTCGGGGCCACTTTGGCGACGAAACGGTCAACAGCCGAAACGGTCAAAAAAGGGGAGACCAGGGATAAACTTGTCATTGAGCCTTATGCAAATCCATTCCGCGTCTACCCATTGATTGAAGACTATGAAGATTTTAAAGAGTTGTTAAGCAAGGATTCCATTGATTGTTACATCATTAATACGGGTGCATTTTTGGATAAGGATATCACAAAAGAAGTAACCCTGGGCGTGATAGAAAGTATTGTGGAGGATACTGCTACTTTCAAGCCATTCGGGAACGATACCGGATTAGCCTATTTGGAAGTATCCGGTTATGAACCTCCATTGGATAATGAGGAATATAAAGTTTTGTTAAAAGAACGGATGACTATGCGGAAAGATTTTCTTTCATCCTTTAACGAGACGAACCTAGCTTATCCGCTTCCTGAAGAAACTATAATTGCTATAAATAAGATCATCGAGTTAATTTAAGAGATTATCGACAGAATTTTACCACAGGATAGTGCTACTTCTGGAATGAAGTAGCGCTATCCTTTTTTCGAATGTCTAATTAGGGTGTACCCAAAGCAGACACATGTAAAACATTGATTTTATTGGATTATTTGTATGGATTATAAGTGTATAATAAATGCTGTGACAGAAAGAGGAAAGATAGCTGGAAATCTGATATGCGCACATGTCTATCAACCACGGAGTATAACCTGAATTGACAAATCGAGGCCCTAAAAAAGCAGCGGTAAAAAATATTTAAAGAGAAAATGTCCGGAAAGAACATGACAGATCGGGAGGTCTTACAGGAGGATTTGACTTTCTGCGAGAGAAGACGGACCGCCGATGCGAAAAAAACGCATGGCCGCATGACGTACCCATGTAATCGTGAACAAGTTGAAGAGTGAGGAACCGACTAAAAAAATCACAGAGGAAACGGGAGTGATCAGGGTACCGTCTATCTGATAAAAAGGATCTTGATTCTCTATAAATTATTATAATTAAGAGGGGAAGTGATAGTTCTACTCCCTCTCAATAAGGGGGAATAATGGTTGAAATTGTGGAAGTGGTGGCAGAAGAAAGAGGAACAAGAAAAAATTGGAGCAACTCCGGGAGCACTCTATCCCAAGAATGACTTGGAAGAGGAAGAAATAAAGTCCTATAAAGACTCTCTGGATACAGCTTTAAAAGATGATAGAATTAATAATATTGCGATTACTGCTCCTTATGGTATTGGGAAAAGCACCATATTAGAGAGCTATTTCAGGTTGAGAAAGAAGCGTGACCCTCCTTACATTCAGAAACTTAATGGGGCAATACGTAAAATTAATAAATACAAGAAAAAAAATTTCTTTTCTCCTAATCTACTTAATGAAATTGACGATTATGAATTCATAAGTTTACCCAATTTTTTTGATAATGTGGAGAGTAATGAATTACAAAAGAAGGTGGTTGAACAGCTTCTATTTAAGTCTAATCCCAAAAAGTACCCATTTTCAAAATTGAAGAGAATAAAAGATACTTCGCTAATTAGAGATATCGCTACTTTACTTCTCTCTTCTTTTATAATAGGCACCTCTCTCTATCTATACTCAAAGGCAACAGATAAACAAATTTTGTTAATAGCATCATTATCAGTTTTTGATCCTCTCGAAATTTTTCTAACTATCTTAGTTTGTGTATTTCTACTTTTCTTCCTAGTAGGGTTGATTCGTAAGGTAAGGATTTCCCTTGCTAAATCGACAGTGGCTGGAAAAGGAACTATTGGTCCGTTTGAGTTCGCTAGCTCTCCTGAAGAAAATAATAATGAACTGGATATTTTTAATATGTTCTCTGAAGAGTTGCTTTATTTCTTTAGGAAAACTCGGACAAAAATAGTCATTTTTGAAGATTTAGATCGATTTGGTAAACCTGAAATTTTCCAAGAGCTAAGAGAGCTTAATACAAATATAAATAAAAGGCAGCCTAAAGTAGTATTTATTTATTCATTACAAGATAAGGTTTTTGAAAAAATTATTGAGAATGAGAATTGCCACGACATAGAAAATTGTGATATAGGCGCTTTAAAAGTGAGTACACTCTCTGACAATCGTGTTCGTTCCAAAGCTAAATTCTTTGATTATGTAATTCCTATTTTTCCAGTCACTAGCCTTTATAACTCCTCTAGTACGATAGAAAAAGAATTAGCAAAATATGATATTATTCCAGAAAAAATATATAAGCAATTGGACCTAGGTTTTCTAAGAAGTGTGGGATTGTATCTAAAAGATCATAGGATGATCACGTTGATAGTTAGTGAGTTCAATACCTATTTGAAAATTTTAAATTCAACAGCCAAAAGTGATATTGACTTAAAAGTATTATTTTCAATGATTATATATAAGAATTTTTATGCAGATGATTTTGAAAAAATTGGATACGGAAATTCATTACTCAATAGAATCTTCGATAATTCGCATAGTTTATATTCCAAGCTTATTAGTATAAAAACTCGAAATCTAGAGATGGAAAAGGCTGATTTAGAGAGTAGAATTGCAAGTTTGCAACACCATTTGGATTATGAAGTGAACATGATCTTAATGGGATATTTCCAAACTCTGAAAAATAAGTATAGAATTACGCAAATAAGTATGGAAAGTCAGTACTTTATGGTAAATAATAAGTCTTATTTTACAGAGAACATGGAAGAATTTTTCTCAAATATTGCAAATTTAGATGATTCTACAACAATTTTAACCAAAGACCGCTCGTACGGCTATGAAACAAAATTCACAGTGAAAGACGCCTTTACCGTAGGAGGCGAGAGCGAGGATATAAGGAGTCTTGTACAAAGTGATTTTCATGAGAGAACTACTTCTACACTGGTGCTGGAATTAACAAGTAAATTAAATGAAGTCAGGAACAAACTTAATAAACTTGCTAATGATACCTATCAACTTTCAATTGGTACAGTACTCAGAGAACTCTCTGAGTATTATGAAAAAGAGGATGAAACGAGAAAGGCTCTTCAAGAAATAAGAGGAGATGATTTTAAACGTTTTTTATTTTTTAATGACTATCTTACTCAGAACTTTTATAGCTATATCTCTCCCGTTGAATTCAGCGAAAACCCTAAAGATTCTATGTTTATTGCAGGAGTACTCTCTTATAACGATATGCAGGATTGTTCCCTTGTAAATATAGAAAATACAATAAAGGAGTTAGATTTAGCTGGAGCGAATTATTCATTTGCCTATTCTTCTAACTTATTATCTTATCTACTTAACATAGAAGGAGATTACCTTAAAAAATCCTTGATAATTGATAAGATGATAGAAAAAAATGATTTTGAATTTTGGGATAAAGTTCTTTCTTATAGCAAGAAAAATAACTTGAATTTCCTAGAAGGATTTAAAATATTGCCAACAAAATCGAACTCATTTTTTATAACCTCTTTTGCGCAAATCTCTGAAGCAAATAATATTATTTCTATTGAAGTAATTATAGAAAATTATAAAGAAATAATGGCAGCAATTGGAGATTCTATATTGCAGCAAGCAATAGCTTTTCTCATAAATGACACAAATTCCTTTTCTAACATTATCAACACGTTGAGGAAGCTAGAGGATCCGAATATAGTAAATGACTATAAAGAGTACCTTCTAATTAAGGAAGTACTTCCAATAGTGGAGGCTACTAATAATAAAAACAACCGAGAATTAATAGAGTATATTTATAGGGAGGCTCTTTATGAGGCAACTTATAAAAATATGGAAGATTTCGGAGTATTGTTCGGTATCAAAACAAGCTTTGAATTATATACGACAAAATTTATAGAAATCAACATTAAATATTTGTCTACAACTATTTTGTCCGATTATTTTGAAAACTTGTATAATACTGGATCATATGAGTCATATTCCGGATTAGAGGAATTTATTGATTTTTTCATAGGGAAGCACAGATTTTATGCTGATTTCGTAGATAATTCGTTACCCGAAGTTGATATAAAACAAGAGCAATCTAGATGTTTGCTTTACTTCTTAAAAATTTCCTTCGTAGAGGAAGATTATGAGTCGAACAAAAGAATATTGGAAAAGCTAGATTTGGTCAGCTTAATAGATAATGGACTAGTGTAGTGTCTCATTGATATTTAGAAATAAAAATTATATTCTCAATTCCTTTTAAACGTTCGAAAGAACAGTTTTAGGATACAAAGAAATCATTTTTGTCCGTGCTTCAGTATTTGTAAAGTGCCATCGGATTTTTGCTGATCGGGCATTCCGGCCTCGCTCCCAGGCAGACAACTCCGAACCGAGCGTCTCGATATTATCAATTCTACGAGATAAACATTGCTTGTTCATCACGTTCAATTCTATTTCGGCAATATTCAACCAACTACCATGTTTTGGTGTGAAATGCACTTCTAAGCGCCGAGCTATTCTCCGTGCCTCTTCGGGCGGAAATGCTTTATAGAGTGAAGCGATTGTATGGGTGTTCAGGTTATCCAGAACCAAAATGATTTTCTCAACAGACGGATAACTAACGTCTACAAGGTATTGAATCTCCTCGGCCCAATCTATTGCTGTTCGTTGCGTGCGGACGTTCACATGCCGGGTTCCACCAAGTGGTTCGGTGAAGACGAAGATGCTACAGGTTCCCTGTCTCACGTATTCAGAATCAATTTTTTGGTCACTGCCTTCCCGCATGGGAAGGGGTTCTCTTGATTCACCCAGAAGTTGATAAGGTTTTTCGTCCATACAAACGACCGGCTGACAAGGATTGTATGGCAGTTCATAGACGTCAAGGACATCTTCCATGCAGGCTACGAATGCTCCGTTTTCTTTTGGTGGGATGCACCAGTATTGTTTTTTGTGAGGTCGTAATTCGTTTTTTTTAACGTTCTTCCAATGGCATCCTTACCTACCGGAATGACAAGCTCAACTTTTGCTTGCTCTTCCAAAAGGCGTAATGTCCATCTGGAACGGCCGTCCGGAGCGGGGCCGCAGGCGATTTCAATAAGTTTCGCTTCCGCACGTCCATCAACTTTCCGACGGGCATTGTCCGAGTTGACACTTCTGCTTACGTAAAGCACTCTCTCAATACCACCCTCAACATAGTACTTGATAACATTGTAAACAGTCGCGTAACAAACACCTATAGTTTTGACGCATTGTTGTTGGGTGGACGGTTTCCCGTGCGCTTCATCGAGGTCTAATAAAATTTGGCATCTGCATTTTATGGTCTTAGTAGTCGTTTTCTTCCGCTTGACGCTTTCCAATTTGCGGACTTCAGCATCTGTTAATGAGATAACGTACTTCTTGTTTCTGCCCATTTTAAACACCGCCGTTTATTTTTATTATAAGCCACAACGAGGGGAACTCTACATAGATACAGACTCAATAGCTTACTTATTTTTCAACGCTACAATACACTAGCACAGGAAAAAGTTGTTTTACAATTAATTAAATTGCATAGGATCTATTACTCTTTCGAACTTTTAGACGCTATCTCCATAAAATTTCCTGATTTGGTCACAACTTACTTGCTCTCTGTCTACACTGTTTATCCTGAACTTTTCACAAAATACTTAGAAGAAATTAAGCAGTTTTTAACGGATAAAGAAATGCTACATCTTATTAAGAATCTTAATTTACAAGAAGACTATTTGAAAATAGGATCTTTTTTATCAGGTGATATTGAAACTTGGAAAAATTTACTCCAGGATGACCAAAAATTCTTTGATAAAAAAATGACAGATAAAATTATTCAAATAAATAATTTCTCATTACATAGATTGATGTTCCAAATTACTTACAAGGTAGAACAAGCGAAAATTCTACACAGTTTACTTAAAAAATTTCCGAAACAATTATCTTTGTCTGAATTTGAAAGAATACTCGGGATCGATCCCTATTTTTCAACAATGACTCCTGATGGGCGAGTACACCATAGCAATAACTCTGCTATATCTGAAAATATCATAGATGTTTTGAGTGAATTAGGAGTGATTGGGTATAGAAATGGCAAAAAAGATTTTGTTTTGAAAAAAGAGGTTAATTATTATTTTAGCTAACATATTCTTCTGAATAGGTGATGGATAAAATACAAAAATAAAGCTGAACCCCTATCTGAAAACTAGACACTCAAAAGAACGAGTGATTTATTTTTCAGATAGGGGTTCATGTTCATAACTCAAGATTATTGACTAGGATTTCCCACTCCGGTAAAGTCAAGGTATTGGTTTGTATCATAAATTATAGTCAAAAGTGAGGTAGATGTTGCCTGGCCGTCGTTACAAGGTCCGGCATTCGGGTTATGATAAATAAACAGATAACAGAGGATACCCATGAGCGAAAAACTATTAAAAGATCTATTTTTTAAAGAGTACTATTTCTCGGATTTTTTCTTTTTCAATGTAGGATACGAGAAGTGCCAGAGCAGGCATCGGTTTGGGCCTTCGTTACGGGACAACTACATTGTACATTTTGTGATCAGCGGAAAAGGAAGATATACCGTGAACGATACAACACATCACTTGGGTGCGGGTGATTTTTTTCTGATCCGGCCGAATGAACTGATTAATTATGAAGCGGATGCGGAAGATCCCTGGGAATACTATTGGATAGGATTTTCGGGTAACAAGGTGAAAGAAATCATGCAGACAAACGGCATCGGGGCTAAAGACTATATCGGCCAAGTCGACACGAAAGAAGAGCTGCAGGGGAAATTTGAGAATTTCATGCAAGCCGATTTTTTTGATGATTCTCAAAAACTGGTGAATCAAGCGCACTTCTGTGACATTTTTTCGTCCTTCAAAATCCCTGGTGAAAATATGGAAATGGGGGTCCGCGTCAGCCGAACGAAAAAATACAGTGAAGCCTTTTTGTTGTATGTGGAAAATAATTATTATCGCGAGGATTTGACGATCGAAGAAATTGCGAAATCGATGTACCTGCATCCGTCCTATTTCAGCCAGGTGATCAAAGAGGAATTGGGCTTGACCGCCCTCAAATATTTGAACCTGTACCGGATGAACAAAGCCAGCCAGCTGTTGAAAACAACGGAATTGTCGGTGGAGGAAATAGCAAGCGCGGTAGGATACCAGAACCGGCACTCTTTTACACGGGCCTTCAAAAACAGATTCCAAAGTTCCCCGACCCGGTACAAGCTCGAAAAATAAGACCTAAAAAATTGTACCCTGCAGCTAAAACCATGCCCTTCTTATTCAGTGAGAATAGCCTATACTGGAGACATCAAAAGGAAAAGGAGCATGAACATGGTCAAAATTTGTTTTATCGGGGCAGGCAGCACAATCTTCGCAAAAAACGTTTTAGGGGACGCGATGTTGACGCCGAGTCTCCAGGATGCAGAAATCGCATTATTCGATATTGATGAAAAACGCTTAAAAGAATCCGAACTGATGCTTCAGACGATCAACAAAAACTCAAATCAAAACCGCGCAAAAATACAATCTTACAGCAATAGAAAAGAAGCTTTGAAGGATGCGAATTTCGTCATCAATGCGATCCAAGTCGGCGGATACAAACCGAGCACGGTGATTGATTTTGAGATCCCTAAAAAATACGGCTTGCAGCAGACGATCGGGGACACTACCGGTATCGGCGGTATTTTCAGAGGATTGCGCACACTTCCGGTGATGTTCGACATCGCCAAAGACATGGAAGAAGTGTGTCCGGATGCCTGTTTATTGAACTACACCAATCCGATGGCCATTTTGACGATGGGTATGCTGAAAGCGACGAAGATCAAAACGGTCGGCTTGTGCCACAGTGTCCAAGTCTGTGTGCCGGAACTATTCGAACATCTGGGCATTAAAGATCAATACAATCTGGATGAATTCCAATGGAAAATCGCCGGCATCAACCACATGGCTTGGCTGCTGGAAATCAACCGGAATGGAGAAGATTTCTATCCTGAAATCCGCAGACTGGCTTCAGAAATCGCCAATCCGCATAAGGATTCTGTGCGCTTTGAATTGATGAAACACTTCGGCTACTATGTCACCGAATCCAGCGAGCATAATGCAGAGTACCATCCTTACTTCATCAAAAAGAATTATCCGGAATTGATCGATCAATTGCAGATCCCGATCGATGAATACTTGAGAAGATGCGTTGATCAAATCGAACGCTGGGAAACTCAAAGAGACGAGATCGTCAATGACGGTTCGCTGGAACACACAAGAAGCCGCGAATATGCCTCTTATATTATGGATGCGATTACAACCGGAACGCCGACTGTGATTGCCGGGAATGTTTTGAATAAGGGTCTGATCACGAACTTGCCGGAAAATTGCTGTGTGGAAGTTCCGTGTTTGGTGGACAAGAATGGCGTTCAACCGACCTATGTGGGTAACCTTCCCACGCAATTGGCCGCATTGGATCGGACAAACATCAATGTCCAGGAGTTGACGGTTGAAGCCGCAATGACACTTGAAAAAGATAAAATCTATCAAGCGGCATTGATGGATCCTCATGCAAATTCAGAACTATCCATTTCCGAAATCAAAGCAATGGTGGACGAACTGATTGCTGCCCATGGCGATTATCTGCCGGCTTATAAATAAAAAGTGCCTGCGAATCGCTCTTCTGCTTCAGGTTGTCCGATATTTTGCGATTATCGGACAAGCAGGACAGCATAGTCTGCGTAGATGTCCGATTCTGTGGAGTTATCGGACAAGCGGGTCAGTATCATCAGCCTGGATGTCCGATTCTATGAAGTTATCGGACATCCGCGTCACAATCAGCTATCTCAATGTCCGATTCTTCGGACTTATCGGACACCCCTCAAAAAGAATAACGCCCAACCAAAAGCTGCCTCATCACGAGGCAGCTTTTTCTCTGCATTCATCAACATGCGCGCATGTTAGCCTGAGAAATTTCCCGGCAAATGGTAAAAAGCCCGTTGTGAGAACGCTTTCCCTAAAGGGGCTCTAGGCATTGTTGCGCAAATTTGCCCGTGCTATAGTAGTCACATGAAAAGGATTTCAAAAAACAAAAGGAGATGAAAAATGATGATGCAGAAATTGCAGCGCTTTGGCGGCGCCATGTTTACACCTGTTTTATTGTTCGCTTTTGCAGGGATTATCTTGTCGCTTTCGATCATGTTCCAAAATGAAATGTTGGTTGGTGGCATCGCGGCGGAAGGAACAATGTGGAAAAACTTCTGGGCGGTTGTTGAATCCGGTGGGTGGACAGTTTTTAATCAGATTGAGTTATTATTCGTTATCGGTTTACCTATGGGATTGGCGCAGAAGGCAAATGCCCGCGCAGCCCTAGAGTCCTTCGTTGTCTATACGACATTCAACAACTTCTTAAGTAAAATTCTTCAGTTGATGGGACCGACATTCAATGTTGACTTCACCCAAGAAGTCGGCGGTAATAGTGGACTGAAAATGATTGCCGGGACTAAGACGCTGGACACCAATCTGATCGGCGCTATCTTGATTGCAGCAATCGTTGTCTGGATCCACAATCGCTATTTCGAAAAGAAACTGCCTGATTGGATCGGTATTTTCCAAGGTTCATCACTGGTTGTGATCATCGGGTTCTTCCTGATGCTGCCTATAGCCTTCTTGACGGCTTGGATTTGGCCGATCATTCAAGACGGCATCGGCTCAGCTCAAGGCTTCATGGCGAGTTCCGGGACATTCGGTGTTTGGTTGTATGTGTTCCTCGAACGGATTTTGATTCCGACAGGATTGCATCACTTCATCTATCAACCGTTCATTTTTGGGCCAGCAGTGGTCGAAGGCGGATTGACGGCTGCTTGGTTGGAAAACCTGAACACATTCGCACAGTCGAGCGCACCTTTGAAAGAGTTGTTCCCTGCAGGCGGATTTGCGCTGCACAATGTTTCCAAACTGTTCGCGCCGCTGGGGATTGCGGCTGCATTCTACACGACAGCCAGTCCTGAGAAACGTAAAAAGACATTGGCACTGTTGATTCCGACGGCGTTGACGGCCATTCTTTCCGGGATTACGGAACCGTTCGAATTCACTTTCCTTTTCATCGCACCGCAGTTGTTTCTGGTTCATTCTTTGCTGGCGGCAACTTTAGGCGCGACCGTATATGCATTCGGAGTTGTCGGAGATATTGGTGGTGGGTTGATCACGAACCTGTCGCAGTTCATCATCCCAATGTCGATCAATCATATGGGGTCGGTACTGACCCTCTTCGCAGTCGGATTTGCTTTCAGTGTCATCTACTTCTTTGTGTTCCGCTTCGCGATTCTGAAATATGACCTGAAAACACCTGGGCGTGAAGATGCGGAAGAAGTCAAAATGTACAGCAAACAAGAGTATCGGGAAAAGCAAGCCAAGAAAAATGCAGGTGCTTTGGCCGATAATCCTTATGCGGTAAGTGCTGCGCATTATATGGAAGCTTTAGGCGGTGTTGATAACATTGTCGAGGTGAACAACTGTGCAACAAGGCTGCGTGTCACGGTGGCTGATGAAGCATTGGTGGCACCTGATGCAGAATTCAAAGAAGGCGGCGCACATGGTCTCGTCAGAAATGGAAGGGCGTTTCAAGTGATTGTGGGGCTGGATGTTCCGCAAGTCCGGGAAGCATTCGATCAGCTGGTCGCACAAAAACCGATTTAACAGCATATCCAACAGATTTATCATCATAAAAAAAACTAAGTTAACAATGGAAAGGGAGAATAAACATGGAATTAAAAAAACAATCGATCGCAATCGCAGGCGGAGGCAGCACGTTTACACCAGGAATCATCATGATGTTGTTGGAGAATCTGGAGATTTTTCCGATCAGACAAATCAAATTTTATGACAACGATCCGGAGAGACAAAAGCAAATCGCGGATGCATGCGAAATCATCCTGAAAGAGCGTGCACCTGAAATCACTTTTGTTGCAACCACTGAGCCTGAAACTGCCTTTACAGATATCGATTTCGTGATGGCCCATATCCGCGTCGGCAAATACGCGATGCGTGAAAAAGATGAAAAAATCCCATTGAAATACGGCGTCATCGGGCAGGAAACTTGTGGACCGGGCGGGATTGCATACGGCATGCGTTCGATCGGGGGCGTGTTGGAGTTGGTGGATTACATGGAACAATATTCTCCGAACGCGTGGATGCTGAACTACTCCAATCCGGCAGCGATTGTAGCCGAAGCGACGCGTAAACTGCGTCCGAACAGCAAAATCATCAACATATGCGACATGCCTGTAGGTATCGAACATCGCATGGCGGAAATTCTTGGAATGAAATCCCGCAAAGAACTTTCCATACGCTACTATGGATTGAACCACTTCGGCTGGTGGACAGATATCCGTGATAAAGACGGCAATGACCTGATGCCTGCCATCCAAAAACATGTCAAAGAGCACGGCTACATCACGCCTGCCGAGCTGGAAGGAAAGGGCAGCGAGGAAGTGGAAGCAAGCTGGGTGCACACATTCGGAAAAGCCAAAGAAGTTTATCCGCTGGACCCGAAAACCTTGCCGAATACGTATTTGAAGTACTACTTATTCCCACAAGATGAAGTTGAAAAAGCCAACCCTGAATATACCCGCGCAAACGAGGTGATGGATCACCGCGAGAAGATGGTCTTTGGGGAGTGCAACCGCATTGCGCAACTAGGGACAGCGGTGAATTCCGAACTGGAAACGGACGATCACGCTTCTTACATTGTCGACTTGGCTCGGGCGATTGCGTACAATACAAAAGAGCGCATGCTGCTGATTGTGCCGAATAATGGGGCGATCTCCAACTTTGATCCGACGGCGATGGTGGAAATTCCGTGCATCGTTGGTTCGAATGGTCCGGAACCACTTGTTCAGGGCGAAATCCCCCGCTTCCAAAAAGGCTTGATGGAACAGCAAGTCGCTGTGGAAAAACTGGTAGTGGAAGCCTGGGAAGAGGGCTCCTACCAAAAATTGTGGCAAGCGCTGACTGTTTCCCGCATCGTACCGAATGCGCGTGTAGCCAAAAACATTCTGGATGATTTCATTGCCGTCAACACTGAGTTTTGGCCAACTTTAAACTAAGAGTACCTTCCTGAAACAGACACTTCATATGATACAATAGAGTCGCACACCAAAGAGAGTTGCTCTTGGTAGGCGACTCTTTGTTTACGGAGGGATATGGGTGGAATTAGAAGGCATCATAAATGAGCACTTCCATGAACTGAATGAAAATGAAAAAGCAATTATTGAATACATCATCAAGAATAAGGCGAATTGCCAAGAAATGACCATCATTGAATTGGCAAAAGAGACGTTGACATCGAAATCGTCCATCCTGCGCTTGACGCAAAAGCTGGGATTCAGCGGATACAGTGAATTCAAATACAGCATCCGAAAAGATATTTCCAAGCACAATACCGTCGGACAGGAATACGATTTGTACAGCATGCAAATCAAAGACATTGAAACGACCAAAAAGATATTTGAACAGACTGAATTGACTCCGATCTTAAAGCAAATGCATGAAGCGGAGCGGGTTTTTTGTTATGGGACTGGTTGGGGGCAGCGGAATGTGCTGGCTGACTTTCTGCGGTCCATGATCGCTGTCGGCAAGTATCCCATTCTGCTTGAAGCCAAAAGGGAACTGGAAATGGCATCCAAAAGCGATATCAGGCCTTCTGACTTATTAATCGTGGTATCGTTGAGCGGAGACATACGCGAAGTCGAAAAAGAAATGGGTATTTTGAAGCTAAAAGGCATTCCGATTGTCTCAATCACCAATTTGAGCAATAACAGCTTAGCATCTTTAGGGAAGTATAATCTGTATTTCCAAAGTACGCCTGTTGTGCTGAGGGATTCCGAAATTGTTTCCTTCCTGCCCATCCACCTGACGTTGGACAGCCTGTACAGGAAATATGTGGACTATACAAACGACCTTCCAAAGCAGTAGTAATCGGGCTACAACGAAATAACAAAATAACCCCAGGATATTTCATTAAAAGCAGCCACAACTGTTGATCAGACAACAGTTGTGGCTGTTTTTAGCTATGGTTCTTAGCAATCAAAGCAACGTAACATTACTAGGATTCTTTCTGTAATCAGAGGGAGTCATTTTTGTTTCTTTTTTAAAGATGCTTGTAAAATAGTTTGTATCTTCAAAACCAGATTCTAAGGCGATATCAATTACTTTTAAATTGGTGTTTAAAAGTAGATATTCAGCTTTTTTAATCCGCATCTGATTCAGATAAGTAATGAAAGACATACTAAAGTTTTTTTTGAAAAAGCGGCAAAAGTGTTCTTTGCTAAAACCCACATGAGTGCTGATATCCTCTAAGGAGATTCTGTTCTTATAGTTTTCTTCTAAATAGAGAATAATTTTCTTGCATTTATATGAATTTATTTCATTTTTGTTGTCTGTGAGTTGGTCATAATTAAATAGATGTTCTTTGTTAACGTATAGATTTTTAAAAAACAATAATAAATTTGCTCGCAGTGATAGTTCAAAAAAAGGCTCCTTTAAGGCGAATTCATCGATAATTTTTATTACAGATTCCTGAAGGTTCGCAATATTGGGTAATTCATTGGTGGCATGAAGGATATGTTTTGAAGCATGATTTATTATTGGATCAATATATGACTGCTGAATCAGATCTGAAAAATGACTTTCAATAAAAAAGGAGTCAAATACTATTGCAAAAAAAGCACAAGACGAATTATTGTGGGCTAATGCTTCGTGTAATTGATTTGGCGGAATAAATAAGATGTCTCCCTCGTCAGCAATGTAAGACTTGCCTTCTATTTTAACTTCCATGATGCCTTTAAATATATATAAAATTTCCATTTCCCTATGCCAATGAGTATGGATCATATTTTTTTGATTCTCATTGTGATTAGTAAAATGTACTGCAATTGGAAATAGACTATGACCATGCTCTGTTATTTCTTTTAAAGTGGTATCAATATCTTTTTCACTTGGATTAGGCGTAAAAATATGGTTGTTCATCCCTATTTGACCTCTTTTCTAATGGATATCAATATTACAAGGTGTTTTAACTAAGATAGCGATCACATTATACCTCATATATCAATATAATCAATGCATGGTCAGAGAAAATAGGAGGATGCAAATGATGAAAAGAACATTTTTGCTGTCTACAATTGCTTTAACTAGTGTGTTAGGATTGGTCGGATGCGGTAGTTCTGGGGCAGATGCTTCAGATGAAGGGACCGTAACTTTAGAAGTCTTTAATATTAAAACAGAAACTGCAGAAAAAATGGATGATCTTGTAGCGGCGTTTGAAGAAACGCATGAAAATATCGATGTCAATATGACTACTGTCGGTGGTGGAACCGATGCAACGGCTGCATTGCAATCAAAATTCTCTTCAGGAGATGAGCCAGACATTTTTATGCTTGGAGGCTTAGCTGATGCTCAAACTTGGGAACATAAATTAGCTGATTTGGGAGATACTGATTTAGCAAAAAATGCTATCGAAGGAACTCTGGAAGGTGCTACACTCAATGACACTGTGTTTGGCGTCCCTATGAATATTGAAGGTTATGGATGGTTAGTCAATACAGAAATCTTTGAAAAGGCCGGTATAGAACTGGATTCTATTCAATCTTTTGCTGATTTTGAAAATGCCGTAAAAACAATCGATTCAAAAAAATCTGAACTAGGATTAGATGGAGTATTTGCCGTCAGTGGTGGAGAAACTTGGGTTTCTAGTCAATTTAGTTCAAACTTCATTGCTCCTGAATTTAACAATAGCCTTGATGAAACATATGAAGCAAAAGAGTTAGAGCTTACTTATGCTGATCAAATGAAACAATATGCTGACTTGGCGATTGAATACAACGCAGGACCATTGGAATCTATGGACTACAGTACTTCTGTAGAAGAACTCTTTGCTAGTGAAAAAGTTGCGATTGTTCATCAAGGAAATTGGATTGTCCCTACATTGAACAGTTTAGATGAATCTTTTGCTAAAGAAAAACTTTCTATCATACCAATGTTTGTGGAAAACGAAACTGAAGGAAAGATTGTTGCCGGACCAGCTTGGTACTGGGCTGTGAATAAAGATAAAGATCAAGAAGTTATTGATGCATCCATTGAATTTTTGACTTGGATGTATACGGATGAAGAGGCCATGGATTCAATTATCAATGACTTTGAATTTATTCCCGCTTATATTAACTTCTCTAGCGATGCTATAACTGATCCTTTATCAAATGAAATTTACACTTATTTAAGTGAAGGAAACACAGTCCCTTGGGTGCATAATTCTTATCCTGATGGCTACGGGCAAAACGCGTTTGGCGTGAATTTGCAAGCGTATGCTGCTGGTGAAATTTCTTGGGATGAATTCGTAACTACGCTAAAAACTACATGGAATGAAGAGCGAAAATAGATTATACGAATAGGGAGGTTTTCCTCCCTATGTGTGTTTAAACTTTAGGAGGATTTTATATGTTAACAAACCGTTCAAAATCTTTTTGGTTATTATTAGCACCTGCCTTAATTGCGTTAATCATTGTACTCTTCATTCCATTAATGACAGGAACTTATTATTCCCTAACAGATTGGAATGGGAATACGGTGGGAGAATTTATTGGTTTTGATAACTACATTCGTGCTTTTCAAGACCAAGGATTTATTGATAGCCTTGTTTTTACGGCTAAGTTTTCTTTTGTCAGTGTGATGTTAATCAATGTTATTGCTTTGATGTTGGCAACACTGGTTACACAAAATTTGGGAAGATGGAATACTGTATTTCGTACTGTTTTTTTCATGCCAAATCTTATAGGTGGAATTATCCTGGGTTTTATTTGGCAATTTATTTTCAATAAAGCTTTTGAGAGCATTGGTGATTTGACAAATATCGAGTTTTTTAAAGGCTGGCTGGATACTCCAGAAACTGGATTTTGGGGTCTGGTTATTTTATTTGTATGGCAAATGAGTGGTTACATGATGCTGATTTATATTTCTTTTTTAAATAACATACCAGAGGAAATTCTTGAAGCTGCAAATATGGATGGTGCTTCTCCATTGCAAACATTTATTAGAATCAAACTACCTATGCTCATGCCTGCATTTACTGTCACCTTATTCCTTACACTATCAAACGCCTTTAAAATCTATGATCAAAACTTAGCCTTAACACAAGGTGGTCCATACAACTCAACACAAATGGCAGCAATGAATATTTATAACGAAGCCTTTTCAATGAGAAATATGGGATTCGCACAATCTAAAGCGATTATTTTCTTAATCATTATTGTCGTTATTTCGATCATTCAAATCTCAATAACCCGTAAAAAGGAGATAAGTGCATGATGAAAACCAGTAGACAATTAGCAGTTAACAAAAATTTTTTAGCGAAAGATTCAAAGAGCACTGTAACTACTTCGACGAAAAGAAAAATCAATAAGAAAAAAACCAGCATGATTATATTAGGAATAGTGATGTCTCTGTTTTGGTTTTATCCGTTCTTCTTGATTATTATTAACTCTTTTAAAACAAAAGCAGAGATTTTTCAAAATACACTAACTTTACCTAGTGGAATTAACGTTGAAAATTATGCGACCGCTTTTGATAAATTAGATTTCGTAAAAAGTGCGGCAAACTCATTACTGATTACAGTTGGATCATTGGTCTTGATTGTTTTCGTTTCATCCATGGCAGCTTATGCTTTGTCGCGAAACACAAGCAAAATCAGTTCAATGATTTATTTCATTATTGCGATAGGTCTGTTAATTCCATTTCAAGGAATCATGATTCCATTAATCTCTATATTCGGCAAAGTTAGCATGCTGAATCAACCCGGGTTGATGATTATGTACTTAGGGCTTGCTACCAGTATGTCGACATTTTTGTACTATGGTGCCTTAAGAGGAATTCCTAAATCGTTAGATGAAGCTGCTGTTATTGATGGCGCACATACATTTCAGATTTATTGGAAAATTATATTGCCGCTTTTAAAACCCACAACAGTTACAGTCATCGTTTTAAATTCCCTATGGTTTTGGAATGATTATCTCTTACCTTCATTAAGTGTAAACAAAGAAGGAATGTATACTATTCCATTAAAAATGTTCTATTTCTTTGGTGAATTTAATAAACAATGGCACTTAGCCTTAGCAGCATTAGTTATGGTTATTATCCCGATTATTATATTGTTTATAGTACTTCAAAAACACGTAGTAAAAGGAATATCAGATGGAGCGCTCAAGTAGGAGGACGTACAATGAAATTTACTGAAGGATATTGGCTAACAAAAGAAGGCTTCACACTAAACCATCCCCAAGAAACAAGGGACTTCCGAGTGGAAGATGATGGGCTGGAGTTGTTTTTACCATACAAAAAAATCGAAACACGTGGGGACACCTTAAACTTAGGATTAACTACTCTCCGTTTTGAATCACCACGAGAAGACGTTATCAAAGTTCGCTTAACACATTATGATAAAAATGCTCAGAAACCGGAATTTTCACTTTTCGAATCAAAGGTTTCCGTTGATATCGACGTGAAAACTGACAACTATTTCCACTTTAAAACCGGCTCTTTGGAAGCAGTCGTTCCAAAAGAAGGGGATTTTAAAATAGAATTTATAGGCGATGGGAAATTACTTACTTCATCAGAACATAAAGCGCAATCTGAGATTAGTTCTGTTGATGGAAAGCATTATATGCGAGAGCAACTATCTTTAGATCCTTATGAGTATGTTTATGGAACAGGAGAAAGATTTACGCCATTTGTAAAAAATGGTCAATCTATTGATGTTTGGAATGAAGATGGCGGAACTGGAAGCGAGCAATCGTACAAAAATATTCCGTTTTACATGACAAATAAAGGATACGGGGTTTTCGTTAATCACCCTGAAAAAGTTTCGTTTGAAATCGGATCCGAAAATGTTTCTCGAACTCAGTTTAGCGTAGAAGGTGAGACTTTAGAATATTTTGTCATTTATGGTCCAGATATGAAAAATGTCTTGAAAAAATACACTGATCTAACAGGGAAACCAGCATTACCGCCTGCATGGTCATTTGGTCTTTGGCTATCGACCTCTTTCACAACAGATTACAGTGAAGGAACTGTTATGCATTTCATTGAAGAAATGCAAGAAAGAGAAATTCCTTTTGATGTATTCCATTTTGATTGCTTTTGGATGAAGGAATTTGAATGGTGCGGTTTTGAATGGAACAAGGAATTGTTTCCAGATTCAGAAAAAATGATAAAGAACATCCATGATAAAGGACTTAAAGTATGTTTGTGGATCAATCCTTACATTGGACAGAAAGCTCAAGTTTACAAAGAATGCAAAGAAAAAGGGTATTTTATCAAATCGACGGATGGAAATGTATGGCAATGGGATTTGTGGCAGGCTGGTCAAGGAATAATCGATTTTACAAATCCTGAAGCCCGAGAGTGGTATAAACAACAATTAAAAGGATTGGTTGATTTAGGCGTAGATTCATTCAAAACTGATTTTGGCGAACGTATCCCAACCAATGCTGTCTATTATGATGGGTCTGATCCAGAAAAAATGCATAATTACTATGCGTATTTATACAATGAAGTTGTATTTGAGTTATTAGAAGAACTGAAGGGTAAAGGGCAAGCAGTAGTCTTTGCTCGTTCAGCCTCAGTTGGTTCCCAGAAATTCCCTGTGCATTGGGGTGGGGATAATTTATCAGAATATTCGTCGATGGCAGAATCCTTACGAGGTGGACTTTCTTTTGTATTATCAGGATTTGGTTTTTGGAGTCATGATATCGGCGGCTTTGAAGAAAACGCGGAGGATGATCTTTACAAACGATGGACACAGTTTGGATTGCTTTCGACCCATAGCCGCTATCATGGGAACATTGAATACCGAGTACCGTGGAATTTTGGAGAAGAGGCTGCTTTAGTAAGTCAAAAATTCTCCAAACTAAAAAACTCTATAATGCCGTATATCTATTCAGAGGCAGTCGAGACGTCTAAAACAGGAGTTCCTATGATGAGACCACTCGTATTGGAATTTCCTGAAGATTATACAACTCACACGATAGACAAACAATATATGTTTGGTAAGAACTTAATGGTTGCTCCTATTTTTAATGACAGAGGTGAAGTGCAGTTTTATCTGCCTGAAGGAACTTGGACAAATTATTTTGATAATACAACTCTGTCTGGCGGTAAATGGCATGAAGAGACTCATGATTACTTCAACTTGCCATTAATGGTGCGTCCGAACAGCTTAATCATTGAAGGTGCTACGAACACAACTGCTGCCTATGATTATTCAAGCAAACTAAAAGTTCACGCCTTTGAAATTACAGAAACAGTCACAGAAGTGGTTTATGATACTGAGGGAAATTACATCGGGAAAATAACGATTACTCCAAAAGAGGATAATTACGAGGTAAATGTTGAAAACCTACATGATGTACAAGTGCTGTTTAGAAACCGCACCATTAAAGGAATGGAAATAAATGAATATGGATCCATATTAAAAATCCAGGAATAGATTTTAACAAACGATATAGAATTAGTCGTTTAAAATTGTGTGAATTCTGCAATAGAACATACAAAAAATACAAAAAGGTGGGCCGGTTTGTAGACAACCCCACCTTTTTTGCTTGCGTTGTTCAACATTTTTGATAAGGGTTTCCACTCCGAGATGCCCCGCAAAGTAGGGGTATGGTAAACTGGAGGTAGATAAAAGAGCAGTGCCAAAAACCTATATCATTGGTGAGGTGTTAGTGATGGTGAGTAGAGAATTGAAAGAAACCATATTGGAAGTGGTGGATAATCAACTAAGCATGAACGAACCAAAATGCACGACAGACACTTTTGAACGGCTGGTTGCTTCGGGATACAGCCCGCAGGAAGCAAAAAAACGGATTGCTGAAGTTCTTTTGGACAGGATGACAGCGAGTTTGGCAACGGGCAAAGCGTTCGATGAAGCGGATTTCGCCAAGCGGTTGGATCGAATCGAGGGCAAAGGTGAGCAGCGTCCGGCAACCATCGAACCTTTAAAACATACAATCGCCGAAATAATTGACCGCATCAAATATGATCCAAAAAGGGATTTCCCGGAAGAAGAATTGGAAGAAATAATTGCCAATCAAGAAGAAGCGATTCCTTTGTTGCTGGATGTGCTTAAAGATGTACGTGAGGACAAAGAAAAATACATCACCAATGTTGACTATTTTGGTCATATCTATGCCGTCTATCTGTTGGCTCAGTTCAGAGTCATGGAAGCCTATCCTCTCGTTCTTGAGCTGTTCAGCCTGCCGAATGAACAGCCAGATCAGCTTTTTGGAGACATGATGGATTCTTCCGGCAGGATACTGGCCTCGATTTGCGGAGGAGATGTGGCATCCATCAAGCAAATGATCGAGAATGAGGAAATCGATGAGTATATCCGAGCCCAGGCGATAACCGCATTGGCTGTTTTGGCATTGGATGGTGAGATCGAACGGCAAGAACTTATGGCTTATTACAAAGAGCTCTTTCGTACGATCGATAATATGACCATCCTGACGCTGCTGATAAATCTCTGCACCGATATCTATCCGGAAGAATTGTATGATGAAATAAAGGAAGCTTACAAAAACGATAAGGTAGATTATTTAATGATCGGAATGGAATCCGTGGCTCAGGCTATGATGGAAGGTAAATCGACAGTTCTGGCTAGGGCCAAGAGGAACAGCCACTTGCAAAAAATCGATGATACTATCGGTGAGCTGAGGAACTGGGCATATTTCAAAAATAATTCCCGTGATAAGCATTTTGATCAGCTGATGAAAAACAATCCGGGCTTCATGTCCCAACCGAAGGGTACGCCGATTGTTAATGAACCAAAAATCGGCCGCAATGATCCTTGTCCTTGCGGGAGCGGCAAGAAGTACAAGAAATGCTGCGGGAAGTAAGGGCAAAACGGCATGAGAATGTAGGTAACGAAGTGATTTAGCCCGCCAAACCCTGTTTGGCGGGTTTTTGGGGCTGTATTTGACTGGGAATAACCTTCCAAAACTGTTTTGGAAGGTTATTTCGGTGTGGAACGCTCTATTTTTCCCCGCCAAAACGCTTTTGGCGGGGAATCTCACGCAGGTATCGGCGCCGCCGCCGCGCCCAACAAGACTGAATAGAAAAAATAAGGGTTGCCTCGCGCGAGGCAACCCTTATTTCAAATGTATCAATCTCAAGCGTACGTCACCGCGATCCCATAATGATCAGACACGATAGGCAACTTCTTCCCGTCGAACTTGACTTCGTACGTTTCGACGGCTTGCGGTTGGTCCGAGAAGATGTAGTCGATGCGCAGCGGCACTTCGTTTCCTTCCCAGCCGGCAATCGCCGGCGGAACGGTTGCGGAGCCGATACGTGTAGCAGCGACGGCGTAGGCATCCTGCCAGCCGGCGTTCGTGATCAGGTCGTAACCTTCATTGCGGACATCCGCTGGGTTGTTGACGTCGCCCATGACATAGATGGGCTTGGTGCCGCGCAGTTTTTTGATGCCGACCTCAACGGAAGTCCACTCCCGCAGGAACGGATTTTCTGCTACCTCTTTCCACCAGGACAGATGGACGGAGACGAAAGCTGCGGCTTCGGTCTCGAGGACCAAAGCGCGGCGGGTGTGGATGCTTTCGAAATCATTGACTAGAGAAAGTTGGACCTGTTCGACTGACTGAATCGGCGCTTTGCTGAGGATGGCGACACCTTCGTCAAAACGGAAGTAGCCTTTGTGGCACGGCACCCAGGACCAATGGTAGAAAAGGTTTTTCTCTGCCAGAGCCTTCACCAAGAAGTAGGCGAAGTTATCCGATTTGATCGGGATTTCTTTCTGGGTGGCCAGATAGCCTTCCGGTTGGCTGACGATCGAGCCGCTGGAAAGCTGGTTCACTTCCTGCAGGGCGATGGCATCGTATTCGTTTTCCAGAATGTCCGTGATCAGGGCGGCGTAGGTTTCGGGGTCGTCGGTTTTGACCCAACTGTACGTATTCAAAGTCAGTAGTTTCATGTGGTCCTCTCTCCTCTTATCTTCCTAGTAAATCTATTATATCAGATTTCAGGACATCTGCTTGCGGACCGTACACGACTTGGATGCCTTTGCCCTTGCGGATGACGCCGCGTGCGCCCAATGTGGACCATTTTTTGTCTTCTGCCACTTTCGTTTCATCTTTGACGGTGACGCGCAGACGGGTCATGCAGGCATCGACTTCCGTCATGTTGTCCTGCCCGCCGAATGCGTCGATGATGTTCCAAACAAGTTTATCGTTGTCGGATACACCAGCGTTGCCTTCCGGTGTCACAGTAGAAGCAGTAGTTTCTTCAGCTTCGCCGTCGAAGTCAGTGTAGTTGCCCAAGCGGCCTGGTGTTGCGAATTTGAAGCGTTTGATCATGAAGTTGGCAACGAAGTACATAATCACAGCAAACGCGAGCGTCACCCAGATGTAGTTGACGACATCCAACCATAAGCCGGCTTTCAAGGACATCGGGATGCGTGTCAGGAATTCCAGCGTACCGAAGGAGTGGACGCGCAGACTGATGATATCGGCCATAGCAAAAGCGGCTCCTTGCAGGACTGCATAGACGCCGTAAAGCAGCGGTGCTGCGAACATGAACATGTACTCAAGCGGCTCGGTTACACCTGTCAGGAAAACAGCGATGGCTGCCGAGAAGAACATAGATTTGTATTTCGGACGTTTGTCGACATCGACATTGCGGTACATTGCATAAGCCAAGCCCATCAAGCTGCCGGCAGCGCCGATCATTTGTCCGACTTTGAAGCGGGCAGGAGTGAAGGCGTTCAGCAATTCGTTGTAGGCTGCTGTATCGCCGGCGTTGTTCAAGTTCACCAAATCGCTGGCCCAAGCCAACCAAAGCGGATCTTGACCGAACACTTGCGAACCTGCGGCAGCACCCGTCAACATTGTGTAGGTTCCGCCCAAAGAAGTGTAGTTCATCGGAATCGTCAGCATATGGTGCAACCCGAACGGCAACAACAGACGCTCCAGCGTACCGTAGACGAACGGCGCCAAGATCGGTGCGGTATCCGCGGAGTCCGCGATCCAAATCCCGAAATTATTGATGCCGGTCTGAACGACTGGCCAGATGATTGCCAAGACAAGGGAAATAAGGACAGACCAACCGATGACGACGAAAGGCACGAAGCGTTTGCCGTTGAAGAAGGACAACGCATCAGGAAGCTTGCGGTAATTGTAGTACTTGTTGAAGATGACGGCGCCGACAAAACCGGCGATGATTCCGACGAAGACTCCCATATTCAAAGCGGGCGCGCCCAAGACGTTGGTAAAGTAACCATTCACCAGGATATCCTGACCGAACAAGGTTTTGGTTGTCGCGCCGTCCGTAGCCAGCATATCGCCGGTCACTGCGAAAAGTTTACCGGTTGTGCGGTTGATCAGGATGAAGGCAAGCAAAGCTGCGAAAGCTCCGCCGGCACGCTCTTTCGCCCAGGAACCCCCGATGGCGACCGCGAACAGGATATGCAGATTGACGATGACAGCCCAGCCCAAGTCTTCGATGACCCCAGCCGTTGTCAGCAACAATTGGACATCCCCAGAGAACATGGCGATCATCTTGCCGATACTGATCATCAAACCAGCTGCCGGCATGACCGCGATAACGACCATCAAAGCCTTACCGAATTTTTGCCAAAAATCGAACGTAAATATTTTTTTCATTTTAAAGCTCCTCTCAAATTTTTAATGCAATCGATTGCAACGTTTACGATTCGAAGTATAGACCATATCCAGAAATTATGCAAGCGTTCTATTTCATAATAAATTGGTTTTTAAACGGATAGATGAAGAAAATGTCTCAATGCCAAGGAAATCATGCGTCGGAAATAATAATGCAACTTTTGCATTGACAATGCAACCGATTGCACGTAAACTATGGGGGAAGAACAAATAAGGGGGAACCGATAATGACGCAACAAATTTTTGAGATCGATCCATGGAAAGTAACAACCAAACAATTAGACAAAGAAAACCGCCGCCTGCAGGAAAGTCTGACCAGTCTCGGCAACGGCTATATGGGCATGCGCGGAAACTTCGAGGAAACTTACTCGGGCGATCACCATCAAGGTACCTATTTGGCGGGTGTTTGGTATCCCGACAAAACGCGCGTCGGCTGGTGGAAAAACGGCTATCCGGAATATTTCGGCAAAGTGATCAATGCGCTGAACTTCATCCATATGCATCTTTTCGTCGACGGGGAAGAAATCGACCTTTACACCGATGAAGTGAAAGACTTCGATTTGACGTTGGATATGCAAAAAGGCCGTTTGGAACGTTTCTTTACGGTAGTGAAGAACGGCAAAGAAGTCACGATTCATTTCACACGCTTTCTGAGCATCGACATCAAGGAACTATGCGCCATCAAAGTGGAAATCACAGCTTCAGAAAATGCTGCTATCCGCATCGAAAGCGCCCTGGACGGGAATGTCCAAAACGAGGATGCCAACTATGATGAAATGTTCTGGGAATGGGTCGAACAGACGGATGATACGCTGGTCGTCGAAACGATCCCGAACAACTTCGGCATTGAACGTTTCAGTGTGGCTGCAACGATGCACCACAAAGCGACAGGCTTCAATCAAAAAGGCAACAACAGCAAAGAATTGTTCGTCTCTCAAGTGTTCGAAGGGGAAGCTGGAAACGGCCAAGTCCTTTCATTGGAGAAATACGTGACGCTGACGACGAGCCGCGATCATGCGAAGGACCAACTTGCAGCGACTGCTGAAGAAATCTACGCCACAAAAGTCGCTGGTCAAAGCTTCGAAGCGTTGGAAGCAACGCAAGCGAATCTGTGGGCTAAAAGGTGGGAACTGGCGGATGTCGAAATCGGCGGCGACGACGAAGCGCAACAAGGCATCCGTTTCAATCTGTTCCAACTGTTCTCCACTTATTATGGAGAAGATGAACGCTTGAACATCGGACCGAAAGGCTTCACCGGTGAAAAATACGGCGGCGCTACTTACTGGGATACCGAAGCTTACGGCGTGCCGTTCTACTTGGCGGTCACCGAACCGGAAGTCACGCGCAACCTGTTGAAATACCGCCACAACCAATTGCCGGGCGCTTTCCACAACGCCGCGCAACAAGGATTGAAGGGCGCGTTGTATCCGATGGTGACCTTCACCGGCGTGGAGTGCCACAACGAATGGGAAATCACTTTCGAGGAAATCCATCGCAATGGTGCGATCCCTTACGCAATCTACAATTATACAGCCTATACAGGGGATGAAAGCTACTTGGCCGAAGAAGGGCTGGAAGTGCTCAGCGCCGTCAGCCGTTTCTGGGCGGACCGCGTGCACTTCTCGCAGAACAAGCAATGCTACATGATCCATGGCGTGACCGGACCGAATGAGTACGAAAACAACATCAACAACAACTGGTACACAAACCGCTTGGCTGTCTGGGTGCTGCGTTATACGTTGGAGAGCTTGGAGAAATATCCGGAACGCGCAGCAGCGCTGGGCATCGCCGCAACCGAAAAAGCAAAATGGCAGGACATCATTGACAACATGTACTTCCCGTACGATGAAGAGCGCCAAGTTTTCGTGCAGCACGACACTTTCCTGGATAAAGACCTGAAACCGGTCAGCGCGCTGGACAAAGCCGATTTGCCGTTGAACCAACACTGGTCATGGGACAAAATTTTGCGTTCTTGCTTCATCAAGCAAGCCGACGTCCTGCAAGGGATCTACCTGTTCGGTGACGAATTCACGCTGGAAGAAAAAGAACGCAACTTCGACTTCTACGAGCCGATGACGGTGCATGAATCAAGCTTGTCGCCATGCATCCACGCCATCCTTGCGGCCGAACTGAACAAGGAAGAAAAAGCTGTCGATCTATACCGCCGCACCGCGCGCTTGGATTTGGACAACTACAACAACGACACCGAAGACGGCCTGCACATCACCTCGATGACCGGCAGCTGGTTGACGATCGCGGAAGGCTTCGCCGGTATGCGCGCCAAAGACGGTCTGCGTTTCGCGCCGTTCTTGCCGAAAGACTGGACGCACTACCAATTCCACATCAACTACCGTGGCCGTTTGATCCTGATTGCAGTGAACGAAGAAACCGTCAGCCTGATGTTGGTGAAAGGCGAAGCATTGCCTGTCCGAATCTACGATGAAGAGCTGGAGCTAACAGATGAAATCAAAGTCGCACTGAAAAAGACCGTGTCCGTGTGAGCGGCGCAAAAGGAGAGAAAGAAATGTTAAAAGCAGTATTGTTTGATTTGGACGGCGTCATCACCGACACCGCCAAGTTCCATTTTTTAGCCTGGCGTGACCTCGGAGCGGAATTGGGGATCACAGTCGACGAAGCCTTCAATGAAGAACTGAAGGGCGTCAGCCGGATCGATTCGTTGGAGCGCATCCTCGCGCACGGCGGATTGGCTGACAAATATTCTTTGGCTGAAAAAGAAGCCTTCTGCACAAAGAAAAATGACCACTATCTGGAATTGATCCAGGAAATGACACCTGCGGACATCCTTCCGGGGATCCTGCCGCTTTTGCAAGAACTGCGTGAAGCCGGTCTGAAAACGATCGTGACTTCCGCCAGCAAGAACGCACCCGGCATCCTGAAGCTTTTGCAGGTGAAGGACTACTTCGACGGCATCGTCGATCCGGCCTCAGTGGCTGCAGGCAAACCGGCGCCGGACATCTTCTTGGCCGGCGCGGAGCTGGCAGGTGCAAAACCGTCTGAGTGCATCGGCGTGGAAGACGCCGCTTCCGGTGTGGATGCCATCAAAGCCGCCAATATCACCGCGGTGGCGATCGGCGATGCAGCCCTACTCGGGCATGCCGACCGCGTGTTGGCGGACACGAGCGCATTGTCGCTTGCCGTCCTGCGCGATACCTGGGAGCGGGCGATTTAAGATGGGCAGCATAAAAATCCGCGAATGGGGCAGCATCGGAACGGAAAAAGTGTGGCGCATCGATTTGAGCCAGCCGAACGGGATGTCCGTCAGCTGCATCAACTACGGCGCCCGACTGATCCGTTTGTTGGTCCCGGACCGGGAAGGCCAGAGCGAAAACGTCGTGCTGGGCTTGAAAGATGCCGAAGCCTATGGAAACGACCGGGCTTCCTTCGGCGCCACCGTCGGACCAGTCGCCGGCCGGATTGCTGAGGGCAAATGGGGCGCAGTGCAGTTGGAGCAGAACAACGGCGAGCACCATATCCACGGCGGCAGCCGGGGCTGGGGCCAGCAGTTCTGGGACTTCACGACCGAAGAGACTGCAGAAGCAGTGACCGTCACATTCACATTGGAATCGACGCCAGAAACGGTTGGCTATCCCGGCCGGCTGCAGGCGAAAACCAGCTATTCCCTCAATGCGGAAGGCGGCCTGACGATCACGATGGAAGGGATCAGCCAGGACAATGAGGAAACGCTGTTCAATCCGACCAGCCACATCTATTTCAATTTGAGCGGCGATGCCAAACGTCCGCTTACCGAGCATACTCTGCAGCTGGCATGCGAAGAAGTACTGGATTTGGATGCCGAAAAGCTTCCGACCGGTACAAAGCAAACTGTGGCGGGGACGGCTTTCGATTTCCGCGAAGCGACTGCCCTCGGTGCAGCCATCCGCAAACGGCCAGAAGGATTCGATGATGTTTTCCTGATGCACACGGACCAACAGCCGCAGCTGATCCTCAGCGATGAGGAGAGCGGCCGGCAATTGGAGCTGTTCAGCAACCGCAGCAGCATCGTGTTGTTTTCGACGACCGACATGAATGAGCCGTACCTTGTGAATGGCCGACCGATGCAGAGCCATCTGGGCTTGGCGATCGAAGCGCAGGAGGTGCCGGATGCCATCCACCATCCGGGCTGGGACAATATCGTCCTGGCGCCAAATACTTTGGCGGCAAGGGTTCAAAATTACACTTTTAAATGGTAATCTAAAGATACAAAAATGAACTCTGAGGAAAATGCCTATGACCGTTACGATAAAAGATGTCGCCAGAGAAGCGGGCGTCGCGACTTCAACCGTTTCACGCACGTTGAAGGACAGTCCGCTGATCAGCGAAAACACAAAAGTGAAAGTGCGCCAAGCGATGCAGAAACTGGGCTACACGCCCAACTTCGCCGCCCAGAACCTGGCCAACAAGTCCACGCAGACGATCGGCGTGATCCTGCCGGTGGCGACGATGGGGAACCCTGCGCAGAACCCGCTGTTCCTCGAGATGATCCAGGAAATCGGCGTCGTCTGCAACGAACAGAAATACATGATTTCCCTGGCGACCGGCAAGACGATGGCGGAACTGAAGGACAGCGTGCGCCTGATGCACCAACGCAAACTGGTCGACGGCTTCATCCTGTTGTATTCGGAAGCAAAAGATCCGATCCGCAAGTTCCTGCACGAAGAGAAGATTCCCTACGCTTTGCTGGGGAAACCGGATGTCTACGAGAACGAGACGATCTATATCGACAACGACAACCGTCTCTCCGGCAAAACGGCGACGGACTGCCTGATCCACCACGGGCATGAGCGGATCGGCTTCGTCGGATTGACGCCTTCGCAAATGGTCGACAAGGAGCGCTACAAAGGCTATTCCGATGCCTTGCGCGATGCCAATCTGACCGTCCATCCGTCACTCTACTTCGAAACGCCGGATGACTTCATGGCTTTCCAAGAGTTCCTCGAAGAGACCAAACCGACCGGACTTGTCGTCGGCGATGACCGCCTGGCCTTGCGGGTCCTGCAGTATCTGCAGCTGGATAAGTACAAAGTGCCGGACGACATCTCCCTGATCAGTTTCAACAATTCCGTCTTTGCGACCCTGTCCCACCCATTCCTGACGACCATCGACATCCACGTCCAGGAACTGGCCAGACAAGCCGCCGCCCTCCTGATCCGCCAACTCCACGAACCGAGCGCCTTGCTGCCGAAGATGATCGTGCCGCATGAAGTGATCGAGCGGGAGACGGTCATGCGGGTGCGAGGGGAATGAATTTTTCTCTTGATTCTGAATAAAATAATGCAAGCCCCCACGATTCCAAGATTTGATTGGAGTCGTGGGGGCTTGCTATTATAAAAAGAACATGAAAACAACTAAGTCAGTAAAGTTTTTTGCTATTTATTCTGAAAGCTCGTACTTAAATTTAAAGCAATTTTCCCACGCAATCTTGATGATGTTAAATATGTGGTCTGTTAAAGCATTTAATGTCATATAAGGCACACCAACAAGATTACCTTCGAAATTGTAATTTTGAACATCGTCAAATAAATCCGTTATTTGAATAGCTAACTTATCTTGGCCAAATATTTTTTTTGGGGTGAAATCTAAGTCGAAGTCTTTGATTAATTCTAAGTCAAATTCTATAGTACGATAAATTACTTTTGTCCCGTTCATACCAATCATAAATTCAAAAAAGATCTTTTCATCTGTAAAAATAAGCTCGGCATCCTTGTGACCAATAATTTTATCATAAGGAATATTCCTCTTATTCATTACGAATAACCTATGCCCAAGGCTAGAATCTGGATATACTCTAAGTCCGCCTAACCATTTTTTTACTAGTTCATCTTCCTTTGCATTTTCTAATTCTTCGCAATATTCTTCAAGATATTTGCTGCTAATATTTAAGTCAGGTTTATATTCAAAAATTCCCTTTGAAGCTTTATTAAATATTTTTAACCATAATACATAGTCCTTAATAGCGAAACCATAGTCCGAGGCGCCGGATATTGCATATTTCAATGTCTCGCTTTCTGTTTTGACAATAAGCTGATAATTATCGCAGTCTATATTGAGTATCCCCCTGTAAGGAGCAGAAATAATACCTATACTACTATTATTCAGATATATCTTATCTGGAGTGACTACCAATTCGTAGGATCCACATAAAATTTTTTCATCTTTGGACAGTTCAAACCGGATTCTTAAATCATCTTCCAAAATCAAGTTGATTTCATCGCCGACTGCAAAAGCTGTTGAAGGGCAAGCCATGGTTACATAATCTCGTAATAGGCCAAAAAGGGTTTCATCAATTAACGATACACCTGTTATTCTTTCTTCAGTAGTATCTTCATCTTGGATCTCCTCAACTACTTCGTAACCATATTTTTCTATTAAACCATAGTAACCCATAATTTTAACCAAACGTTCAATGCCTTCTCGGATAGCGTTTTTTGTCTTCTTGTTTAGAGAAAAATAATCGTACAAATCTTCATCCAATTCATTTTCATAGAACTCGCCATTATAAAGGAATACAAATTCATTCACCAATTGATAAAGTACTTTTTGAGTTGCGAGGTCATCCAAGTTCTCTATTTTACTTAATCCGACATTCAGATTGGGCTCCGTTATTTCAAAGTACCTTTGTAATCTGATTATGTATTGTTTTTGTAGATCAGATGTCTCCTCAATTAGATCTGCAATAGAATAAAGTATGCTCAAAGCGAACTCTTTATCATCACGGTCTAGAAGGTCTGGGCTTTTTTCTGTATCCAGATCAAAGAGTTCTTTCTTCTCTTTGCTAGATAGCTCGGTGAGGATAGCGTTTTGAATGTCTGAAAAATTATTAATTTGGTTTGATAATTCTTTTTTGACGTCATCTACTTGTTCACCGAGTTGTGTCATTTTATCTTCGAACGGTCTTGCTCCTGCGTCCATTCCACGCTTAAATTCTTGTTTTTTTCCTGATCCCAAAATACCCATTGACTCCACCCCTTTTAGTTATTCATGACTAATTTATAGAATTCTTTCTCTAAAAACTCTTCTTTTATTTTATTCTGAAATTTAATATCACTGGTTAGCCTGTAGAGGGTGACTAGAAATCCACCGATATCAAGATGATTCACGTTTTGTGTGATGGCGCTCTCGACAATATTGCTCGTTGTGGCAATAGTATTTGAGTAGCTAAGTATTTTCCGGCTGCGTAACTGCACGAATTGAGGGTTTTCATCTTCTATCTGTGTTATTAGCAATTGATGCAATAAATATATAACTGTGTTAATCGCCACCGCATAACTAGCTTGTTTTCCAATAGTAAGGACCGAAGCCATATCTATGTTATATTCTCCCAGTTTTCTTGCTAAATTTGGATTTATTGATGTGAAAGGTAAGGGTAAGCTTTCCTTGGAAAGTACATCACTTTTCAAGTGGATGGCTTCTTTCATTAAAGCGATGGCCAATAAACTAATCCCATCAATGGAACTGGTATTCTTTACTATCCCATAATCGATAATTTTGGAGAAACTAGCTTTTTGATATAAATAGTCGTTTCGATTTACTGATGTGTCTCCAAATTTAGTAAAGTAGTTTCCATATTTAACATGATAAGATTCAGGAAATGGTTTTAACAAGGTCATCGTTCTTGTTGCAATATTCGCTGTCCCGACAATCCATCCGATCAGTGGATCATGGCCAGCAGTTGCTATTCGATGCCCTTTACCACCGCCTAAGTCTACCCCCTTAAAGGGGGCTCCATTTTGTGTATCGAATGGAACTGGATTGCTTAGGATTTCTTCTTTAGTAGTATAATATAGTTTTTTTTCCCTAAGTTCCCTATTATAATTACTTTCTCCAGCAGCCTCTTTGTCTGTTTTTCGAGACCCATCTGTAAAATAGTTATTTTGGAGATGTTGCCTAACGATATGCATGCCTGTTGCTAAAAATAAAAAAGGCATATCGATTTTTTTCAGGCGAGTCGCTGTTTCAAACTGCCGGTCTAGATCGCTGATGATTATATTTGCGTTCAGAGCGATTTTAGAAACTCGCTTTGACTCTGCTGAGATGTTGTCGAACGTATCTAAAGTTTTTTTTGTGTTGATCTTTTGATCATTATTTTCAATCTTTAGCTTTTCAAATTTATTCTTCATAACAACCTCCAAACTGTGAAGTAATCATTTTAATTATACCGCAATCTTCAAATAAAAACTTGTTATTTATAGCGAAATTCATCAAAATACAACCATTGTCCGTTGGGAAGTAGCTGTTAAATTACCGTGACTCTTCGTATACTAATTTTGATGTCAGAGTAGTACTAAAATAAAAATATAAGATGAACAAGTTAACTAAAGCCTGAATAATTCATACCGATAAAAAAATGATCTGTTGCTCTAAATTTTACCGGAATTTATATTTTTTATTCCGTCTCAGAACCCAACAGATTAAAAAATCCGAACTGTTTAGGTAAACAGCTGCGGTTCAGCTAAATTTGGGCGCACTCGTCCCTTGAAGCACAATATAATTTTTAAAATTGGGATTTATTTACCAGCTGAGCTGCTGGATATTTCCGAGGACTTGATAAAATAAGCCCTGATGTACATGATAAGAACTGAGTTTCAGCAGCAGCCTACGTCCTGTTCGAACGAGTTTACCTGCGACCTTGAATAGTTTTAATCGGATTGTATCCACCTGCATGCTGGCCGATCCCTGTGTGAAACAAAGCGTACGCATAAAGTTAACGATGTTGTAAGCCAACAGGCTTACCATCATGCGAGCGTGATTTTCTAAAAAGGAAGGGCTATCGGTCTTATCGAAATAAAAGCCATTCTTCGCTTCTTTAATGAAGTTTTCCATGGTGCCGCGTTTGCTGTACGTCCGAAAGACTGTTTCCGCAGAGACGTTATTTGAGTAGTTGGTGATGATGTATTCATGTCGGAATAGGAGCTCGTCTGCTTCGCGTGTCGATTTGATACAAACGCGGCGTTCTTTGGACCAGCTTTTTGCTTGGTAGGATGTTGAAGAATAAACGACTTCTTTTTTATCCCAAGGATGATTGTCATCAATCTGAATAAAGCTCTCCGCCAGTTTCGAAAGGTTTCGATTTGCTTTTAAGCGGATCACAAAGAAGCTGCCATAAACTTCGCAGAGATCGTAAAGTTCCGGAGTAGCGAACCCGCTATCTCCACGGACGAGAATATTGCTGACAGGAACCACTTGGTTATAATGTTTAAAAAGCGGCTCCACAAAAGCGCCAATGCCAGTAGATGTGTAGACATTGCCAGAACGAAGTTCTGCTTTTAAGAAATCTCCCGTCAATCCATCAAAAGCGACTAACGGATGGTAGCCATTGGTTTGATAATGCGCATTGTAATCAGTTTTCTCTTGGTTTCCATACGTATCTGAATGGGTCGAATCCAAGTCGAAAATCATTTCCGTCGTATTTCTTGCCAACCGTACCTTGTCGATCATGGCTTGATTAAGCTCTTGCAGCTGAAAAATATTTTCTTCGCTTATGCGATCCCAGAATCGGGAAAGTGAAGCCTGCGAGGCAAGGTTGGATTTATCCAAAACCACCTTAAAAATAGGGTCTTGCTTCAATAGGTTTGCGGAGGAATCGGTCGAATAGCCGGCGATGTTTTGATAAATCAATTGTTCCATCAAAGAAAAATTATCATGGGTATGATAGAGTCGTTTGTCCTCTATTTCCAGGTGCTGTTTTGATAGGTCGGAAAAATTAAGGGAATCCATAAATTCTTTGACGAGAATCAGCCCAGAGTCGGTGGATAGATTTCCACCCGTATTTGAAACCGTCAATTTAGAGTTGAATTTCACCTTTTTTTCATGTAATGTAGCCATTGAGAGAACCCCTTTCTATGGTTGTGTTGTGGTGACTTAACCATATCAGATTGGGGTTCTTTTTGTACACCCAAAGGGTGTTTATCGAACAAGTGAAAAATGCTGTTGCAGCAATGCTAGTAATAGCTGTTTGAAATTGTATGAATTATTCAGGATGATATTGAAATATTAAAAAATGGAGGTTTCTGAAGTGTTAGATGATACCAAACGATTTTTGAATTTCTTTGGAGAGATAGAACGTGAATTGAGAGTTATGGTTAATGACCCAGGTAATGGGAAGCATATGACTTTTTATCAATTAGTCGATAGAGCAAAAAGTACCAATGCTATCATTAGAAACTATGAAAGTGATTTAAAAGTATTCGGTGATTTTAGAAACCTGCTGGTTCATGGAAATAACTCCGGGTTGGCAATACCTTCTGAAAAAACAATTCAACTAATTGAGAAAATATACCAAGCAATAACAAATCCTCCAAAAGCATACGATATTGCACAAAAATCAGTAGTGTCTTTTCAAAAAAGTGATTCACTTGCTATTGTTTTAGAAACAGTTCGGGAAAAACGCTATACACAATTTCCAGTGTATGAAGGGAATAATTTTGAAGGGTTGCTTACTGAAAATGGCGTTACTTTTTGGTTGGCGGATAAGGTAGATGAAGATCTTTTTTCTGTTAAAGAAACGAAAATTGCAGAAATATTAGATAAAGACGAAAAGAATAACAACTATAAATTTATTTCTAGGAATAAAAATATATATGAAGTGCAAAACTACTTTAATAATCATGAAATTGAAGCGTTGTTTGTGACAGATGGCGGTAAAGAGCAACAAAAGATATTAGGGATTATCACAAGTTGGGACATATTAAATTGTAATGTATAGATAGAAAAAGAACTTCTTATATTGGAAAGGGTGGAATAATAATGACCCGTGATAGTAATGTGACGTTTAAAAACAATTTCCACAATATCATGCGGGAAGATATTTTTCATCTGCCTAAACTGCGCTCGGAAAAAGATTATTATTCGGATGTTAAATGTCTGTTTGAAGAGTATCAGAATAGAGTAGTGGGGATTCTAAATGGAGAGGAATCTGCACAAATTAAAGGCATCTGTGACGAAATATTAAAAGCTCTAGCGTCATACACGAATGGTTTGCCGTACTCTTCTTATCAACACTTTAATAAGGTAATGGATACACTTCAAGAAGGGGAAAATGGATTAATCATTTCTCAAAAGACCGATATTACTAGCCGTTTTGATTCAGATCACAATGATCCTCTTCACTTATACAGAGTACGAGCGACAGCAGAGAATCGAACCTATAAAAGGGCTGAAATTTTTCATACACCATATCGGTTGCGTGAAAAGGTATCTACATGTAGATACAGTATTAGTGGATTTCCTAGCTTATATTTGGGCACTTCTTTGGCGCTTTGTGTGGAAGAGAGTGCACAAACTAAAGAAAGTTTATTGATTGCCAGCAGATTTAAATTGAATAGAAATAGGACTAATAATGGGAACATAAACATACAAGTCATAGATTTGGGTGTTAAACCACAGGATTTCTTAAGGGAAATGGTTGCCACGAGAAACAACTCACACATCCGACCTTTCGCTGATGCTTTGGCGAGGCAGTACCTCATTCAGTATCCCCTTATGGCAGCCTGCTCCTATATTAGAAAGTCAAAAAGAGACCCTTTTAGCCCAGAATATGTTATTCCTCAATTGTTGATGCAATGGGCGAGGGAAAGATATGTTACATCCTCACCTCAAAAGCAACTGATAGGGATACGCTATTTCTCTTGCGCTTCTCGCAAAGCAGGGGAATTGGGTATTAATTATGTGTTTCCAGGGAGTGGAGCTAGTGAAGATTCTTTAGCTAATGATTATTGCTCAATCTTAGCGGATTCTTTTAAGCTAACTAAGCCCATTATCATTGACAAAGATAACTTGATATTTTGGCAAAGGGATATGGATCAGGATTCGAAACTGAAAACAGTGAATGAATAAAAGTGAGGATGTGCGTGTGGTGGCAGGGGTATGGCACAGATTTGATTGTGACATACCAAGGTTTCTGCGTCCGGCTTCTCCGGGAAGACATCATTATCCGCTTCAGTTCATTATCCTCGATGAAGAGGATAATGAAGGCGATTCTGCGGGTATAAGCTGAACTTTGATTATGTCCACCTGCCAAAGACAGAGGAGCATATCGGGTAAAGCTGAAACAACACTTTTTCGTTAGACATATTGACTTACTTACACCTAAATTCTTTAGAAACAGCAAGCCCCTAGTTTCCGACATCGAATCGGAGACTAGGGGCTTGCTGTTTTCGTTTTGCAGTCCAGATTTTCAGAAAGCGCCTGCATAAATTAATTACGTTTGTCAATTTACATATGTGACAAAAGTATATAGACTGTGAGGTGGGAGGGTGAGGATTTGATGAGAAGTGTAAGCAAAATGATGGTTCTGATTGTCTCTGTTTGTGTCATCGCGGTTTCATCCATCTATTATAATTATAAATTCGTCAGATATGACAGTGACAAAATTGTTTTTGGGGCTACTTATATGACCATGAACAACAGCTTTTACAAGGCCATAACCGATGAAATAGAAAAACAAATCAATGACCGTGGAGACATCTTATACACCCGTGATCCTGCTTTGGATGTCGAGAAACAAAACGAACAAATCAATGACTTGATCGAGATGGGGATTGATGTATTGATCATCAACCCTGTTGATTATTCGAAAGTGAATGCGTCTTTGAAAAAAGCCAAGGAGAACGGCATCAAAATCATTGTCATTGATGCGCAGCTGGATGACGATACCATTGCCGACACGACTGTTTTATCCAATAATTATGATGTTGGCGTGCAGTGTGCCAAGGATATGATGCGCAATCTGGCTTCCGCAAAGATTGTGCTTTTGAAACACAGCGCTGCTTTATCGTCTGTTGATCGGATCAACGGTTTTCTGGATACTATTAAAGATAATTCTAATTATACAGTTGTTGCAAGTGAAGAGTGTTTGGGCCAAACGGAAGTTGCGATGCCCGTAATGATGGAAATCATTGATAAAAAAATCGATTTTGATGTTGTGATGGCTTTGAATGATCCAAGTGCCTTGGGTGCTTTGGCGGCAATAAAAGATAAACAAATCAATCATGAAGTACTGGTCTATGGCGTGGATGGTTCACCGGATATGAAAAAACTATTGATCGACAGTGATGAAGTCCAGGGAACTGCAGCACAATCGCCTACTACGATGGGGGCTAAAGCGATTGAAGCAGCCTATAAAATTGTTAACAATGAACAATATGAGAAGTCGATTGTTGTGCCGGTTAGCTTAATAACCAAGAACAACATCAGCGAATATGATATTTCGGGGTGGCAATAATGATCAATTTAGAGACGAAGCATATAGCTTATATTCATAATTCCTTATTGCTGCTGAATTTTATCATCGTATTGTTTAATGCCTCCATCTTTTTGCTTTCGACAAAATATTTGCAGGCCCATGGGTATGCATCTGCTTTTTTGGAAAACCTGTCTTATGTCCCACCGGCGCCGGAAAAGACTTTTTTTGGGGCGATCCTGTTGTTTTTGGTATTACTGGCGAGCATGTACTTCCGCACGAAAGACAGTTACATCGTTTATTGGTTGATCTATCTGGAAATTATCGTAATGATCACGTTGATAATCGTTTTGAACGGCAGTTACAATGGCATCGTGTTATTGGTGTTCGCTGATATTTTGTACAATACAAAAAAAATTAAATATTGGCCGGCATTGTTGATTATCAGCTTTGGCCTTTTGATCATCTCTGATTATGCCATTCTTTCGCTCATTGTCAGAATGCCCTCGATTGAAACCTATATCAATTTTTATCCCAGCGGAGCCAGAACGTTGATCTTGTTCTTCAGAAATATCCTTGCCTCGCTGAACATCGTTGGCTTCATTTCTTTTCTGGCGACTTCTTTATTTGTCCAACAAAAAGAAAAACAACGCGTCGGGGAACAATTGGCGATGGTCTCACGCGTAAATGTCGAATTGAAGAACTATGCCAATCTGACTGAAAAAATCGGTGAAGATAACGAACGGAAAAGAATCTCCAGGGAAATACACGACACGCTGGGCCATGCTCTAACCGGAATATCGGCCGGCGTGGATGCCTGCATTGCCATCATTGATATTGACCCGGAAAAAACGAAACAGCAACTGCTGCTGGTCAGTGATGTTGTCAGGATGGGCATCAAAGATGTGCGGCGTTCCTTATACAAATTGCGCCCGGGCGTTTTGGAAGACAGCACGCTAAAAGATGGATTGACCAAAATGATTGCCGAATATGAAGGCGTGTCCAATTTGAAAATAGATTTATATTATAAATGGGATAATGTTGATATTGAGAATACGAAAGAGGACATTATTTTCAGGATGATCCAAGAATCAATCACCAATTCTTTGCGGCATGGGCATGCTACGGAGATTGAAATCAATATGTTCGTCTACGATGATGAATATGTCATCATCATCCAAGATAATGGGACGGGCTGTGAAAGCATCAAATGTGGTTATGGGTTAAAGCAGATGTGTGAACGCGTATCGATTTTAAACGGTACGATCAGATTTTCTGGCGAGAACGGTTTTAGGACTGCCATAGAAATACCGATCGAGAGGGGAGCAAATTATGATTAAAGTAATGATTGCCGATGATCAAGAGTTGATAAGACAATCCCTGGAAATTGTCTTATCGACCAAACCGGATCTTGAAGTTGTCTCTACCGTAGCGGATGGTTTTGAAGTGCTGGAAAGCATCAAAAAATGCCGTCCGGACCTTATCCTGATGGACATCCGAATGCCCAAGATGGATGGCGTCTACTGCACCAAGATGGTCAAGGAACAATACCCTGACATCAAAATCATTATCCTGACTACTTTTGATGACGATGAGTTTGTGTTCAGTGCCTTGAAATACGGCGCCAGCGGTTATCTGTTGAAAGGCGTCAGCATGGACGGTCTGCACCAGGCTATTCTGACTGTCGTGAATGGGGGCGCGATGATCAACCCGGATATCGCCACCAAAGTATTCAAAAAATTCTCGCAAATGGTAACCAGCAATTATGCGATCCAAGTGGATGACAAAAATGTTGCGGATATCTCCAACCGTGAAATGAAGGTCATCCAACAAGTGGGATTCGGCCTTTCCAACAAAGAAATATCGCAAAAGCTATTCCTGTCGGAGGGGACGGTCCGGAATTACCTCAGCACCATTTTGTCCAAATTGGATTTAAGGGACAGGACCCAACTGGCTATTTGGGCAGTCCAAACGGGCCAAACGACAAAAGATTTCGGTAATGATCATGACTAAAATGAAAAAGGTATTCCTCGCATTAATCGGTTTTAGTCTGTTGATGATCTATCTGTTTCTCAGCTCTCGCAGGGAAATCACGATTACGCTGGGGATGTTCACCGGCAGCAATTGGGATGTCTACAATGCGGAAAGTTATAAAGTGATTGATGATGCCATCGAAAAATTTGAAAAGGAACATCCTAATGTAACGATAGAATACAAGAGCGGCATTTTGAAACAAGATTATTCAGCCTGGTTGGCTTCCAATATCGCCAGCGGGGATCAACCGGATGTTTTTATGGTATTGGCTGAAGATTTCAATAAGTTATCTTCTTTAGGCGCATTAATGCCGTTGGATGATTTGATCAAAGCCAACAACGTAAGTACCGATATCTTCTATGAAAGTGCGCTCAGTTCGGGCAGCTACCAAAATACGCAATATGCCTTACCCTATGAGATCAATCCGACCATGATGTGCGTCAATCGCGATCTGTTGGAAAAGGAAGGCATCGCTATACCTGAAGGCAATTGGACGATCGAAGAATTTTATCGGATATGCGCACAAGTAACCAAGGATACTGATGGTGATGGCACGATCGATCAATACGGCTCATATGGTTTCAAATGGCAAGACGCGGTTAATGGTTATGGCATCCGTTTATTTGATGAGGAGGGTGCATCAAGCAATCTGAATCAAAGCAATGTAAGAAAAGCTTTGTCTTATATTCAAAAACTGAAGGATTTGAATAAGGGCTATCAAGTATCGTCAGAGGACTTCGATAAAGGCAATGTCGCTTTTTGCCCGTTGACGTTCGCCCAATACCGGACCTATCAACCTTATCCGTATCGCGTCAGTAAATATTCTACTTTCAAATGGAGCTGCTTGGCGATGCCCGGGACAATCGCTAATCAAAAGACTTCCCAAATAGCCACCTCTTTGATAGCGATAAATTCCAAAACGACCCAGCAACAATTAGCTTTTGAGTTTCTGGAGACCTTAACGATTGACCAAGAAATTCAACAGGAACTATTTGAAAATTCTCAAGGGGCTTCCGCTTTGAAGAGTGTGATGGCCAGCGACAGCACCAAAGCGCTGCTGGATCAGGATGCCATGAGCAATTATTCCTTAAAACAAGATGTGCTGGATGATATCATCGAAAACGCGGTAATCGAACCGAAATTCAAAAAGTACAACAATATCATCGAAAGATGCGATTATCTGATCACAAATGCTTTGGATGAAAACAAAATTGATGATGAGCTGGTTGACATCGAAAAGGAAATTGATAATCAATTGAAATGATCGGAATGACAAATGTCACGCGGATGATGAGGTCTGTTAGGCCTGAGTAATCCGCTGTATACCGCAACAAGAAAAGCCCTGCTGCGATAGGAATAACCTATCGCAGTGGGGCTTTTTTTGTATGGGGACTGAATATATGCGCAGAGATAACCCGCCAAAACCCTTTTGGCGGGGCAAAATGTCCAAGGGCAACACGAGATAGCCCGCCAAAATACATTTGGCGGGGCAAAACGTCCGCGGGCAACGCAAGATTCCCCGCGAAAGCCAATTTGGCGGGGAAACGCACGGCCAAACCGCGATCCGGTTGTGAACATTTTTAATTATTTCATGTCAAATGTCACATGAATGTGTTGACATGCGACACGATGCAAGCGCTTCGATGGGTGGTATTCTTTAGAGGCTAATTGATATACGCGAAGGAGGAAATAATTTGAAATATGTGGTTCTGGTAAGCCACGGTGATTTTGCGACGGGCTTAAAGACATCGTTGGATATGCTGGCTGGAAAACGGGATGATGTGATCGCGGTTGGATTGCCTGATGGTAAAACAGCGGATGAGTTTGCTTTGATGTTCAAGGAAGCCGTTCAAGCTGTGACCGGGGATGATGAAATCATCTTGCTTGCTGATATTGTAGGCGGCTCACCTTTGACAACTTCATTGAATGTTTTAGCGGATGAAGGCAAACTTGCCAATACGATCACTATCGGCGGCATGAACTTGCCATTGGCTTTAACATCAGTTCTGATGAAAGACAGCTTGGATAGAGAAACTTTTACCGCTACGGTCGTATCCGAAGCGAAAGAAGCTTTGCAGGAATTCAAATTAGAACAACCAGAAGAAGACGACGAAATTTAGAGGAGGAAAGAGAAATGACAGTATCATTTATTCGGATTGATGATCGGATGATTCACGGGCAAACATGTACGCGTTGGGCAAAAGAGTACCCTTGTGACGGGTTGGTCGCTGTGAATGATAAGGCGGCTCAGAGTGACGTTCTAAAAGCGGCCTATAAGAGTGCCAGCGGTTTAAAAACGTTCATTTGGACCAATGAGGAATGGCAACAAAAAAATCAAAAAGTATTGGACAGCAAAGATCGCTATTTCCTGATCACCAAAGATCCTTTGGACATGAAAAAGATTTTGGTGGATCAAAAATTCAAACCCGGAATCGATACTGTGATCGTAGGTCCGTGCAATGACCGTGAGGGTGCTACGAAGTTAGGGAATAACCAATCGATCACACAAGCAGAAGCAGAAGCCTTTGAAGAGATGTATCAAGCTGGTTACAAAATTAAGTTTGCCTTGTTGCCTGATGTTTCGATCGGAAGCTGGGAAAACTTCAGAAGCAAATTCGGTTTTAAATAATAAAACAAAAGGAGAGAAGCAATTATGACAATCAGTTGGATTCAAGCAGCTATGCTAGGGCTGTTCGCCTGCTTATCAAGTATGCCTGGTTTAGGCGGTACATCATTCGGAAATTATACATTAGGTCGTCCTTTAATCGGTGGTTTAGTTTCAGGCATTATCTTAGGCGATATCCAAACGGGTATTTTAGTCGGTGCTGCAATGCAAATCGTGTACATCGCATTGGTCACTCCTGGTGGAACGGTTTCAGCTGACGTTCGCGCGGTCAGTTATATCGGTATCCCGCTTGCGATGGTCGCTCTAAAAAGCTATGGCTTGGCGGCTCTTAGCGTAGAAGGTGCAGCATTGGCTACATCATTCGGTACGATGGTCGGGACTTTGGGTACCGTATTATTTTACGGAACGGCAACGGCTAACTTAGCATGGCAACACATCGGTTGGAAAGCGGTGGAAAAAGGCGAATTCCGTAAGTTATATACAGTCAACATGGGCTTGCCTTGGATTTCCCATTTCTTCTTTTCATTTATCCCAACCTTAATCATGTGTAAATTAGGAGCCGATGTTGTTGAGATGATCAAAACAACCTTGCCGATGGATGGTTTGGCAATGAAAACCTTATTCACAGTCGGATCCTTGCTTCCTTGCGTCGGGATTGCGATTCTATTGAAACAAATCGTTACCAAAGCGGTAGACTTTATTCCCTTCTTCTTCGGCTTTACTTTGGCTGCTTCATTAGGGATCAACTTGGTTTCAGCGACAGTGGTTGCGGCTATGTTTGCATTAATCAACTATCGCATCAAACTGCTGTCATTGCAAAGAGTGGTTTCAGTAAGCGGCGATGAAGAGGAGGACATTTAAGATGATGGATAAGGAATTAAGTAAAAAAACATTAACGAAATCTTTCCACAATTGGTATTATGGGAACTTGACCTGTTTCTCTCAAGAACATATGCAAACATTTGGCTATCTATGTTCGATGCTGCCGATCATTGAAGAACTTTATGATAAAAAAGAAGATCAGGAAAGATCGATGAAAACCTACACTGCCTTCTTCAATACGGAACCACAAATCGGTACAGTCGTAGTCGGTATTACTGCTGGGTTGGAAGTCGCTCGTGCAAATGGGGCAGCGGATGTTGATGACGAAACAATCAATGGTTTACGTGCTGGTCTGATGGGACCTTTAGCGGGTATCGGTGATTCCCTGATCGTTGGAACTCTGATTCCGATTCTATTAGGTATCGCACTGGGCTTGTCCACTGATGGTTCACCGTTAGGCGCAATCTTCTACATAATCGTGTGGAACCTGATTGCCTACTTGGGAATGAAATTTCTTTACTTCAAAGGATTTGAAGTAGGCGGTAAAGCTGTCGATTTCTTGGTAGGACCACAAGGTTTGGCATTACGTGAATCGATTACTTTATTAGGTGGAATGGTCATTGGGGCCGTTGCTGCTACTTGGGTAAGTGTCAAAACTTCGTTCGTCTTAGTTGGATCGGATGGCAATAGCCTCTTGACGCTACAAGACAAATTCGATTCAGTATACCCAGGCTTATTGACTGCTTCATTTGTAGTAGGCTGCTGGTATTTGCTTTCCAAAAAGAATATGTCCCCAATCAAAGTCATGTTGATATTGGTAGTCGTTGCCTTTGTCGGCGTTTTGGTTGGATTCTTCAACCCAGGATTGTCTTATTAATAGCAAGAAATAATATCTTGGTTGACCGATCTTGTCATGGTTAAACCGAGAAATCCCCATAAATCGCGTAATGCATGCGATTGTGGGGATTTTTTTGTTATTAAAAAACGAGCTTCTTCCCAAGGGGCCAGTGCATCAAAAATAAATATGCTACGTTAAAATTTATGCTAGACTATGCATAAAAGACAGCAGAATTATTGGAGGTGAGGAAAATGAAATCAGAAGAGTTTCATTTAAATGAGATCGAGAGAAAGAATAAAGAAATGTATTTGTCTGATAGAAACAGAGAATTGTACACCGCTCCTATGAGTTATGAAGAATATTATCGTTTGGTATCAACCAATACACAAATAGAAGACTTACGGGCATTTTATCGAGATACAACTAAGAATGGTACAGGGCTAACAATTACGCCTAATAAAATCTATTCTCAGAAAAATATTTTTTTATCCCGTCATGGAAGATACTCTTATCCAATTCTGCACAATCATGATTTTGTTGAATTGATTTATGTTTTAAATGGGTCTTGTACAAATTTTATTAATGGAAAAGCAATCGTAATGAATAAAGGCGATTTTTGTTTTATGGCACCCTCTACAGTTCATGCAATGTTAGCTGTAGATGATAACGATGTAATCTTCAATGTATTGTTGCATGAGGAAAGCTTTAGTCAGTACTTTTCTCATATTTTAACGCGTAATGATATGATTGGATATTTTTTTAAAAATATTTCTGTTGCAAATAATGCAACACCTTATTTATTGTTTAAAACGAATGGCCACGAGAAAATTATGAATCGCATGGTGCAATCATTTCATGAATTTACAAATAAAAATTTATTTTTTGAGGACTTGATTGGAGCCTATGTGAACGAAATTTTTATTGAACTAAGTCGCTGTTTCACCCCCGAAACCGTTATCGATAATTCTGAAAAAAATGCAGCGGCATTTATTCATCCAATCTTGAACTTTATTAAGGTGAATTATAATAGTGTCACTTTGAAAGAACTATCTGATATATTTTCATATAGTGAAGCGTACCTAAGCAAATTGATAAAGAAGAATACTGGGCAAAATTTCAAGCAAATTGTTGAACTAGCACGTTTAGATGAAGCTAAGTATTTAATGCAACATACAGATTATACGTTAACAGAAATCAGTCAGAAAGTCGGTTATTTTGATTCGAGCCATATGAATAAAAATTTTGTTAAACTAGTTGGTCTGCCACCGAACAAATGGTTAAAACAATATAAGCCCGAAATATAAACAAAACAGCACTCCATTTGGTGCGCATCCTAAATAGCCGTATACTATGCATTTTTTGCGAGTATCCGGCTATTTTTTTGTTGCTGCATGTTGCTTGGATATTTTTCGACCATGCATAAATTGCTCTAGTTTCGCTGAAAGAAAAATATACATTTAGTCTCCCCATAGCAAATTTTTACTGACTTTATATGGTTTTTTTACAATTTTTATTGAGCCGGAAAATTTACTATATATGTAAGTGAAGCGCATACAAAAAGAGAGGGTGTTTTTGTATGGAATAGGCAGTAGAAAAAACAAAAAAATCTACAGCAATTTATTACAGCGTTTTTGACCTTATTATCAGTAATGATTTAGAAGCCCATAACAAACTAGAAATTAAAGGAGCTTTACGATGACAAAATTATACGATTTAAAAGTTGTTTCTGGCATGGATGTACATTTTTCCTGGAAATTAGTAGGCGAATTTGATCAAGTATCCTATCAAATTAAGGTTAATGATTCTCGAAATAATTTGCTTTGGGACAGTGGAAAGGTTATTTCAGAAGAACGACATAATATCTTGGCACCAGGGTTTCCATCTGAAAAAAGATTATTTTGGAATCTTACGATTGAACTGAGTGATGGAAGCTTACTGACAGCTGAAGGATCTGAATTTTTTTCTCAAATTAGTGAGTGGCAAGCGCAATGGATTGAACCGGAACGGATAAGAAAACCATTAATTGATAAGAAAAAAGCTTGGGAAGTGAAAAAATTTGAAAAAGATCCGATTGAAAGACTAGATCCACCGATTTATTTCAGAAAAGAATTTGAACTTAAGCAACTGCCTACGGAAGCATTAATTTATATGAGTGCTCGCGGTATTTATGAAGTTTGGATTAACAATCATAAGGTTTCATCACTTTTTGCTCCAGGCTATACTTCTTATCAAAAACACATTGATTATCAAGTAGCTTCAGTCACGAACTATTTGAATGTAGGGAAAAATGTAATCGGCTTAGTTCTAGCAGATGGGTGGTATACTGGGAAAATTGAATATATCGGGGTAGGACAACAATATGGAACGGAGAACGCCATTATTTCTGAATTGAAATTGAACTATTCCGATGGTTCCGAAAGCAGTATTATTACCGACGACTCTTTTAAGTGGACAGATCAGGGTCCTCAAAAATATGCTGACTTATATGTAGGAGAATATTATAAGCAGGCAGATGAATTGCAAAACTGGCTAGAAGCAGGATTTGATGATTCTCGTTGGGAAAAACCTGTAATAAAAAAATATGGTTATTCAGAATTAAAATTGCAGACAACCCCAGAAATTATTGAAAGCAGAACAATTCGACCTACCATTATTCGAACTCCTGAAGGTGAGTTAGTCTTGGATGCTGGAGAAGTGATTGTTGGTTATACATCGTTTAATAATATTTTATTGGCAAAAAATACTGTTGTTTCGCTTGAGCATAGTGAAACTTTAGATGAAAATGGGAATTTCCTTCAAAATATTCTAGGCCAAAATAAAGAGCAAAAAGATTATTATGAAAGCGGGCAAGATGGTGCACACTCGTGGAAAGCAAGTTTAACTTTCCATGGATTCAGATATGTAAAAATTGAGGGTACGATGGATTGTGATCCAGAACATTATTTGATTCATGTCATCGTCACACCAATGAAACGTACAGGTTTTTTCCGGACTTCTGATGAGCGACTGAATAAATTACAAGAAAATATTGTTCGTTCTCAGGAAGGAAATATGATTAGCATTCCCACAGATTGTCCGCAACGTGAACGAACTGGGTGGACAGGAGACATGCAGGTTTATGCTCCAACTGCCTGCTATGAAATGGATGTTGAACAATTTTTACGGCATTGGCTAGAAGATATGAAGATTGAGCAGCATGAAGACGGACAAATTCCTCAAGTCATTCCTTGTCCGCCATCGCATGACTATATGAAACCAGATGGCGAAGATGCAGTAAATACTGCCGGCTGGTCTGATGCAGCAATTATTGTGCCTTGGCGTTTGTATGAATTCTATGGTGATGTCAAAATTTTAGCTGCCTGCTATGATATGATGTTTCGTTACATGAAATCTGTTGAGAATAGATTGAGCCTTCTACCAGAAAACTATAATGAAATGACTCCAGAAAGACAGGCCTACCAAAAATATTTGTGGAATACCGATTTTCAATTTGGGGATTGGTTAATGCCAAGTGTGGGTCAAGAGAGTGCCAGCATTACTGGAAATGAAGTAGCAACATTAATGGTGGTGATGACTACTGACTTAATGAGTAAAATTTGTGGAGTAGTCGGAAAATTAAAAGAGCAAAAATACTATCGGGAATTAAACCAAAAAGTGAAAGCTGCCTACGTTCAAGAGTACATGAATCCAGATGGAACAATGACAAGTGATTATCAAGGAGTATATATTTTAGCATTAGCCACAGAAACTGTGCCTGAAAATTTAAAGAAAAAAAGCATTGCCCGTTTAAAAGAATTGATTGCTAAAAATGGGGATTGTTTGGATACCGGTTTCCTTTCAGTTCCGTATCTTTTACCCATTTTACAAGAATTGGGTGAACTTGAACTAGCTCATCGACTTTTATTCCAAGATAAATGCCCTTCTTGGCTCTATGAAATAAAAATGGGTGCTACAACAATATGGGAAGTCTGGGATGCGTATTCGGAAAACGGTGTGCCTAAAGCCGATTCAATGAATCACTTTGCTTTCGGATGTGTTGGTGAATATTTGTTTAGAACGATTTTGGGAATTGATCAAAGAGGAGTTGGTTTTAAAAATGTCATTATTAAACCGGATTTCACTTCCGGATTGCGATATGCCGATGGTCAATTTGATTCAATTTGGGGACCGATTAAAGTGTTTTGGGAAATTGTAGCGGATGAAGTTACTTTGTCTGTGGAATTGCCACCTAATGTTAGTGCAGATATTAATATTCATGGCCAAGTTTTTGAAAATATCACCCATAATTTTAAGCATGTTAGTAATCTACATACGAGGGAGCTAGAAATTGCTCATAAGTAACCAATCAGGTTGTAATTGATTAAAACAAGACAGTATAAAAAGACATTTAGATTTCTCGAGCTTTGAGACACTAAATGTCTTTTTATATTTCGAGTATATAAAATTCAGTACTTGGACCGATGCCTTTGCATCCAGAAGGGATTATAATGTAAGGGAAAGAGAGGGGAAAGGCCATGAATTTTCTGATGAATCTGATTTGGTTTGTATTAGGTGGTTTTATCAGTTTTGCTTCCTGGGTTGTGATCGGTGTTCTGTGGTGCTTGACCATCGTTGGGATTCCGATCGGTATGCAATGCTTCAAGTTCGCTGTGATGGCGGCTGTGCCATTCGGTAGGGAAATCCGCATCAGCGAAAGCGGCACATCGTTGGTATTGAATATAATCTGGATGCTGTTGGGCGGTCTGGCTTTGGCGGCTGAAGAAGCTGTCTTGGGCATCATCTTCTGTCTGACCATCGTAGGCATTCCGTTCGGTCTGCAGCATTTCAAACACGCCAAGCTGGCATTGTTCCCGTTCGGAGCGGAAATCTATCGGGTTGCGTAACCTGCAATATCATAGTTGAGTGGATTTTTGGATGAGTATGCTACCGAAGAAGCTACTATAAAAAGCAATGAGGTCCTTTATTCCCAGTCAATCGCTGGGAACAAAGGACCTCATTTTTACGGCTTAATGCAATAATTAATTTTGCGTAATTCCATTTACGATTTGGCTCAAAGCCTCATGGATCGGGGTTGCGGGACGACCAAGGAGTTTTTCGAAATCGTTGCTCTCGACATCCAGGGAACCCACGCGAATGCTTCTTTGGATTTCAACAAGGATAGGGATAACGAAGTCCGGTACGCCAGCATCCTGCATAATATCGGCATAGGTAGCGTCATCGACTTGTTGTACAGTCACTTCTTTGCCCAATACAATTCCGAGAGCTGCTGCTATTTCTTCCTGAGTCAATACCTTGCCGGAAAGCTCATAGATTGTATTTTCTTGCCCGTCACCGGAAAGTACAGCTGCCGCAGCCTCTGCATAATCTTGTTGCAGCGCCCAGCCTACCTTGCCGTTTCCTGCTGATGTGACCCAAGGAGCGCCTGCCAGGACGCCTTGAATACTTGAAATTTCATTCTCCGAGTACCAGTTGTTGCGCAAGAAGGAGTAGGGGATCCCCGTTTTCAAAATCGCTTCTTCTGTGGCCTGATGCGTTGGAGCGAATAAGTTGGTGCTTTCCTGTGCCATCGCCAGACTTGTGTAGGTGATGAAACCGACTCCGGCGCGTTCTGCCGCAGCTACCGCGTTGGCGTGCTGGCGAATTCTTGTTTCGTTATCCCCATCCGCAGAAACAAGCAATAAACGATCAACACCTGCAAAAGCAGTATCCAGTGTTTCTGGATGATCAAAATCCCCTTGACGGACGTCCACTCCACGAGCCCTTAACGCTTCCGCTTTTTCTGGGTTACGAACACTGACAGCCAGTTGACTGGCTGGCACAGTCTTCAATAGAGTTTCTACTACCTTCGTACCGAATTTTCCTGTTGCTCCCGTTACTAATAATTTCATATTGCATCTCTCCAATTCTTTTGTTTACTTATTTAATGTAAACTAATAGTATAGCAATAGACAGATTTTTGAAAGTAGGCATTTTTTTATGACCTAGTCACAAAAACAGTACCATTGTGGAAGAGAGGCGTTTATTATGGCAAGAAGTTGGTTCGGCGACCCCGCAGATGAACAATTGGAGGCGACGGTTTGTCCCATCACGCAAACGCAAGACATCATTGCGGGCAAATGGAAAATCATCATATTATGGAATCTGAGTACGCAGACGAGAAGGTTTAATGAACTTCAACGGTTGTTGCCGAATATTTCAAAAGGGATATTGACCAGGCAATTGCGGGAATTGGAAGAAGACAACATGGTCCACCGGGAAGTCTACAAGGAAGTTCCGCCGAAAGTAGAATATTCCTTAACACCTTTGGGGCAAAGCTTTATTCCGATACTGCAGAGCATGGGCGAGTGGAGTAAAAAAAAATTGGTGGGCAAGTAACACTTCGCGGTGATGGCGGCAGTGCCGTTCGTAGCGGAAACCTATCAAGTTTAGCAGTTGCTGAGAAGACGATTCAGAGGATATGATTTTGTAAATATATTTACCGGTTTATAGCGGGAATTGATTGTCAATGGTAGGTCTGGTGTTTTCGGACTTGCAGAAGACGGATCAGTTCCCGTTTTTTTGTGGTGGATGCAAATAGACGACATGTATTAATGGAAGTAGCTTTTTGGCGGAGGATTCAGGTAGGAGGTACATCCGATTTGAAAATGATAACGAAATCATTTGTAACTCAGATGTATAAGATAGAGCGTCTGGCTACCAGTTGGATGCCTGATTGTAAAATAATTGACTCCCTAAGATATCCGTTGACAACGCCCTATTTCTTGCGTAAGCTGTGAACTAAATTTAAGCTTAAGGCAGAAATGCAGACGAAAGGGATGGGTATATGAAGGCGGTACTATTTGATTTGGATGGTGTGATCACCGACACAGCGAAGTTTCATTTTTTGGCTTGGCGCGACTTGGGAGCGGAGCTGGGCATTGAAGTGGATGAGGCGTTCAACGAGGAGCTGAAAGGAGTAAGCCGCATCGATTCGCTGGAGCGCATATTGGCGCAAGGCGGGGTTGCGGATAAATATTCCTCGGCCGAAAAAGATGAATTGTGCGTGAAAAAGAATGCCCATTACTTGGAATTGATAAAGGAAATGACACCGGATGACATTTTGCCGGGCATCATTCCGCTGTTGGAGGAACTGAAGGCTGCCGACATCAAAATGATCGTGACTTCCGCAAGCAAGAATGCTCCGGGAATCCTTGATCTGTTGCAGGTGCGTCCTTACTTCGACGGCATCGTCGATCCGGCGACTGTTAAGGCTGGCAAACCGGCTCCGGATATTTTTCTGGCGGGAGCTCAGCTTGCGGGCGCCGATCCGGCTGACTGTGTAGGGGTCGAGGATGCGGCTTCAGGCGTTGAGGCCATCAAAGCTGCCGGCATATTGGCGGTAGCGGTTGGCGATGAACAGGTTTTGGCTTTGGCTGACCGCGTGCTTTCGAGCACTGCCGATTTGTCGCTTGCCGTTTTGCAGGAAGCGTGGGAAAACAGCAAAAAGTAATGGATCAGAACTTCTGATAAATCGATAAAAGTGGACTTGTCAGCTGGCAAGTCTATTTTTATTGTCGTTTTTGGTGCGGGGTTGCTGTGGTGGCTTCGCCGGAGCTGAAGCGGGCGCAAATCTATCACCACCGACGAGCCCCTGTTGGCCGGAGGACAGCATACGGCCCCGCATCCAGCTCCGGCCAACATTCGCTCGCAGGAGGAGAGCAAAACACCGGAACCGCAACTCCGTCGAGAAGGGCGCTCGCCGGAGGAAAGCACCAGCTCCCGCTTCCGCGGATATCTTAAAAAATGTCGGATATACACTATCAAATGGCATGGAATCTATTGCGGGATATGGCTAAACTATAAAGTGAGAGTGGGGACACCCACAAATGAAAGCGTATACCGGAGAGGGTGGATGAAATGATAGAGAAAAAATTCAATGATAAGTGGAAATTCTGGGAGAACAAGGACTCCTTTGCGTTGGTGTGGAATGTGCCGGAGACGGCCAAGGAAATCACGGTGCCGCATGATGCGATGTTCGAAAAGAACGCGCACGCAGACAGCCTGAACGGCGGCAACACCGGCTATTACGACGGGGCATTCTACAACTATGTGAAGACGCTCCATGCTCCAGCCGAGTACAAAGAAAAGACGGTCCTCCTGAAGTTTGAGGGCGTGTATATGAACGCCATGGTGTACATAAACGGCGAACTGGCGGGCAAGAATATGTTCGGGTATTCGACTTTTTACGTGCCGCTGAATGATTTCCTCCGCTACGGCGAAGAGAACGAAATCCGGGTCCAAGTCCGCAACGGCGCGATGACAAACAGCCGCTGGTATTCCGGTGGAGGCATCTATCGGGATGTCTACCTGCTGGTTTCGGATGTGACGCATCTGGTGCCGGAAGGAATCCAGATCAAAACGACAGAAGCCGACAAAACCTTGGCGGTATTGGACATTGCGACAGAGGTGAAGACAAGGAAGTATACCCCAAGCCATGTCATGTTGGAGACCGTGATCCGCGATGCGGAAGGCAATGAAGTGGCGAAAGCAAACTCGCCTTTTGTGCTGTTCGAACAGGAAGAGCGGATCATCAAACAGCGTGTGACCGTGGACAGTCCGAATCGCTGGTCGGACGAAAATCCGAGCCTCTACACATGCGAAAGCAATCTGTACGTGGATGGGGAATTGGCGGATGAAGCAGAAACAACTTTCGGTATCCGGACATTGCAGGTGGATGCGAAACGCGGGCTGCGTGTGAACGGGGAAACCGTGAAACTTCGCGGAGCTTGCATCCATCACGACAGCGGCCTACTTGGGGCGGCGACGTATGAGGATGCCCAATTCCGCCAAATCAAACTGCTGAAGGAAGCGGGCTTCAATGCGGTCCGGATGTCCCATCACCCGATGGCGCCTGCGATGCTGCGGGCTTGCGACCGTTTGGGGATGTACGTGATGGACGAAACGTTCGACATGTGGAACCGGATGAAATCCGACTACGATTACGGGCTTTATTTCCAGGAATGGTGGGAAAAAGATGTGACGGCGATGGTGCGCAAGGATTTCAACCATCCGGCCGTAATCCTTTATTCCGTCGGGAACGAAATTCCGGAAATCGGGAACCCGCACGGAGCGAAAGTCTGCCACGAACTTTGCGCCAAGATCAAATCGTTGGACGACACCCGCTTCACCTTGGCTGCCATCAACGGCGTCTTTGCGGCGGGGGATAAGGTCGATCAGATCGTGAGCGATGTTGTTTCGGATCTGCAGCAGTCAGGCGAAATCGAAGGCAATGTCAATGACTTCATGACGCTGATGGACGGCCATCTGGACGAAATCGTGATGCACCCGGCCATTTCGGAACGCTTGGAAACGGCCTGCAGCCCGACCGATATCGCCGGCTACAACTATATGACGGCCCGTTATGAATGGGACAGCCAAACCTATCCGAACCGCGTCATGGTCGGCAGCGAAACGTACCCGCCGGAAATCGCCCGCAACTGGGATTTGATCGAAAAACTTCCGCAAGTCATTGGCGATTTTACCTGGACCGGTTGGGACTATCTTGGCGAAGCGGGTATCGGTGTAGCGGCTTATCAATGGGGTGAAGGCGGATTTGGAGCGAAGTTCCCATGCCAATTGGCGTATGTTGGGGATATCGACATCACTGGAGTCCGCCGACCAGCCTCCTATTTGCGTGAGATTGTCTTCGGATTACGGAATGATCCTTACATCACTGTCCAAAATCCGCGCAGATACGGCGAACATTTGCTGAAGACGCCGTGGATCATGAGCGATAATCTGTCCAGTTGGAACTGGCAGGGATGTGAAGGCAAACCGGTGATCATCGAAGTCTACGCTCCGGGGACCGCGGTTGAATTGTTCCGCAATGGGAAATCGCTGGGCAAACAAGCTTCCGGAAAAGCGGCAGGCTACCGTGTGCTGTTCGAAACCACTTATGAGCCAGGGGCACTTGAAGCCGTGGCTTACGAAAATGGTCAGGAAATCGGCCGCATCAGTTTGAAAACTGCCGGGGAAGACTGCAAGTTTGTCTTTGGTGCGGCGGAAGTCTTGGATGAACTTATCTATGTACCGATTGCCTATCGTGACGCAGCAGGAACGGTTGCCCCGGATGCTGATCAGGCGATCCGCTTGACCGTTTCCGGCGATGGGCAGCTGGTCGGCTTCGGCAGCGGCAATCCGAAACCGGAATCCAATCCGGATAAGCATGTGACGCAAACGTTCCTTGGCCGTGCGATGATCATCCTCAAAAAGACTGCCGATGCGGAAAACATCGTCTTGACCCTCACTGCTGAGAACGGCGTTGCGGAAACGCTGGAGTTGTCGTTGGCTGATATGAAGTCGGACCAACAAACCCTGAGCGTTTTGGAGAGCGTGAAGTTATGATCCGAAATCCGATTCTGCCGGGTTTTTACCCGGATCCGTCAACCTGCCGGGTCGAAGAAGATTTTTATCTCGTCACTTCCAGCTTCAGTTATTTTCCGGGCGTGCCGATTTTCCACAGCAAGGATTTGGAGCAATGGGAACAGATCGGGCACGTGCTGGATCGGCCTGAACAGTTGCCGTTGACGCATGAAATGATTTCTGCCGGCATTTTTGCCCCGACCATCCGCTACCATGAAGGCACGTTTTATATGATCACGACCAATATGAGCATGGGCGTCGTCAATTTTATCGTGACCGCCACCGATCCTGCCGGGCCGTGGTCGGACATGCACATCATCAAAGGCGCGGACGGCATCGATCCTTCCTTGTTCTGGGACGAAGACGGAAAGTGCTATTACACAGGGACGACCCGTTTCGATGACGAGGCGGGTTCCAGGCAAGGCATTTGGTGCTCCGAGATCGACCTGGCTACTTTTGAGTTGGTCGGCGAGCGCCACATCATCGGGACGGGAGCCCAGGTAAATGCTGAATCCCCGGAAGGTCCGCATTTGTACAAAAAAGACGGTTATTATTATTTGATGATTGCCGAAGGCGGGACGGAACATTTCCATGCCGTCACGATCAGCCGCAGCCAATCGATTTTCGGGGAATATGAGAATCACCAAGGAAATCCGATCCTGACCCATCGCCACCTCGGAACAGGCTATCCAATCTGGAATGTGGGCCATGGGGATTTGATCGAATTGCAGAACGGCGGTTGGTATATGGTGTGCCTCGGTTCAAGGTTGAGCGAAGGCAGACATAAACTGTTGGGCCGCGAAACCTTTCTCGTGCCGGTTGTGTGGGAGGATGGTTGGCCCGTCGTCAGCAAAGGCACAGGCAAAGTGGAATGGACCTATCCATCGCCGGGACTGCCGAGCTGGCAACCGGCTGGGCGCGCAGTCAATGATTTCAAGGCGCCTGTCGTCGAGAATTTCGAACAGGAACTGGGTTTTGACTGGAACTTTTTGGGCACGCCCCGCGAGGAATTTGCCAAGGTGGAAGCAGGCCGTCTGCGCTTGAAGCTGCTGAAAAGCTCTTTGGTCCCATGGGAATTCGACAATACGGACGGGAGCGTCTTCAGCCGCATCTCGAAAATCGGCAAAACAAAAGAGAACGTCAGCTTCGTCGGCAGACGCCAGCAGCATCTGGATTTTCAGGCAACGGTCACGGTCCATTTTTCACCGGAGCAAAACGAGACGGCGGGCATCGCCGTCCTGCAGAATGACGCCAATCAATTGCGTTTGGAAATCACGGAAGGCCAAGCGGGAAATCCGGTCGTGCGCTGTATGCGGGTGGTCTCGCATTATGATCAATCCGGCATCCAGCACTTCACCGAAACGCAGCTGGGCGAAGTCGTTGCGGCTCCGAATCAAGCGGATTTTGTCCTACAAGTAAAAGGAAATGGCTCGCGCTACAGTTTCTCGGCAGGGCCAGCCGCAGCCAGACTGGAGCCGGTTGCTGAGCGGGTGGACGGGTCCTTCCTGGGTTCGGAAACAGCTGGCGGGTTTGTCGGCGCCTATATCGGCCTGTTCGCTTCCGGAAACGGACAAACGAAAGAGAAGTATGCAGAATTCGAAACCTTCATTTACGAGGGGTTTGAATGAGAAGGAGATTGTAAACGATGATGGATGTGCAGACACAAAAAATAGAAGCCTTGATCGGCGAAATGACTTTGGAAGAAAAAATCGGGCAGCTGCAGCAATGCGGACCTTCCCTGGTGGGCGCCTTCGAGGTCAGCTTCGAGGAACTGCTGGACATGATGTTCGACGGACGGATCAGTCAGGAAGAATTCGGCCGGTTGATGAGCACGGCCGAAAAAGACTTCCATGAAGAGGATCTGCGGGCCGGAAAGATCGGTTCGTACAACGGCGTCGGGGATGCGCTGACAGCGAACCGGCTCCAAAAAATAGCCGTGGAGGAAAGCCGTCTGGGCATTCCTTTGCTGTTCGGCTATGATGTGATCCATGGTTTCCGGACGGTGACGCCGATCCCGTTGGCTGAAAGTTGCGCCTGGGATCCTGAACTATGGCAGCAAACGGCCAGAATGTCTGCGGAAGAGGCTACTGCGGCGGGTATTCACATGACGTTCGCCCCGATGGTGGACGTCGCGAAAGATGCGCGCTGGGGCCGTGTCAGTGAAGGCGCTGGCGAGGATACTCTGCTGAACGGCGACTATGGTGCAGCCAAAGTGAGAGGCTTTCAGGGCGAGGACTTGTCGCAAGCGGACGCGATGGCAGCCTGTCTCAAGCACTTTGCGGCTTATGGAGCCGGGGAAGCCGGCAAGGATTACAATCGGGTGGATATGTCCGAGCAATGCTTGTGGGAGGAATATTTGCCTGCCTACAAAGCCTGCGTAGATGCCGGGGCACGTGCTGTCATGCCTGCTTTCAACGATCTGAACGGCGTGCCGTGCACCGTGAACGAGTGGCTGTTGCGGGATGTCTTGCGGGATGAATGGGGCTTCGAAGGCATCACGGTAAGCGACGCGAATGCCATCGCTGAATGCGTCAATCATGGCGTTGTCGCGGATCGGCAAGAAGCGGCCAAAGAAGCGCTGCAGGCAGGGATCGATATGGACATGACTTCGAATGTCTACGCTGAGAACCTTGCCGGATTGATCGAAGCCAAGGAAGTAGCAGTAGATTTATTGGACCAAGCCGTATACCGCATCCTCAAGCTTAAAGTCGAACTCGGCTTGTTTGAACATCCTTACCGTACGGATGAAGAAAAAGAAAAGGCGACTTTGGTAAGGCCGGAATACCGGGCGCTTGCCCGCGAAGCGGCGACCAAATCGATGGTATTGCTGAAAAACGATGCTGTCTTGCCGCTGAATCCGCAGCAAAAAATCGCCGTTTTCGGCGCGCTTGCGAACGATCCGGGCCAGATGACCGGCGCTTGGGCAATCGGGGCGCAGGAAGACGACTGCGTCAGCCTCGTTCAGGCCATGGATACACAGGGAATCCGCTACGCCTATCATCCCGGCATCGTCGATGGGATTGTGGAGACGGATGAGATCGGAAAGGCAATTGCAAGCGCGGATGTGCTGATTTTGGCAATCGGCGAGCAAAAAGAAGAGAGCGGGGAAGCTGCAAGCAAGGCCGACATCTCCTTACCGGCCATCCAATTGGAACTCGCAGAAACGCTGCTTCGGACAGGGAAACCGGTCGTTGCCGTGCTGTTCAACGGCAGGCCGCTGGCGATCCCGACTGTTGCGGAACAGGTGCCTGCCATCCTTGAGGCTTGGCATCCGGGAATCGAAGCCGGGAACGCGATTTTGGATATTCTCTATGGTGCGGTGAATCCGAGCGCAAAATTGACGACAACGTTTCCGTTCGCAACGGGACAATGCCCGCTTTACTATGACCACATTTCCACTGGACGTCCCGGAGGCAAATCCAAATTTACCTCGAAATATTTAGACACGCCGCTTGAACCCGTGTACCCGTTCGGCTATGGTTTGAGCTATACGGCATTTTCCTACAGTAACCTGCAAGTGGGAACAAGGGATGATGCGGTCCATCTTGCGGTGACCGTCACGAACAGCGGTACACGTGAAGGTGAAGAAATCGTCCAATGCTACGTGCAAGACATTGTGGCCAAACGGGCGCGTCCGGTCAAGCAGTTGAAAGCCTATCAGAAGGTCTTGCTTCAGCCGGGGGAATCGATTACGATGGAATTTGAAATGCCGTTCGAAAAATTGGGTTACTATGATCAGAAAATGGACTATACTTTGGAAGCTGGCGCATTCCGATTTTTTGTCGGCGGAAATTCCAGGGATACCCTTTCGGAAACGATCCATCTATCATTCATTTAATGGGGAAGGCGCGCCGAAGAAACATCGGCTGCGCCTTGTTTTTCATTTCAAATAAAAACTTTTCACATGTAAAAAGTTTTTAAATCAACAAAGTAAACCCTTTCGTAAATAGAATAAGCTATGTTAAAAAATGTCGGATTATCAGTAAATAATAACATGGCTGTTTGGGAAGCGTTTTTATATACTATCCTTATCAAGCTTGATAGAAGAAAAGGAGTGATATGTTATGGCAGAAAAGACAGAAGCAACAGTGTTGGTGGAAAATGAAACAAACGCACCAAAAGAAAAAGTCAGTAACCTATTTGCCTGGTCGCATGCTACGTCGGTAAGTGGAACCGCTATGTTGATAGCAGCCATTATTGCAAGTTATTTCTCGGTATTTATGACGGACACGATGAGGATCCCGGCAGCGGCAGCTTCAATGATCATGTTTGTGGCGACTTTATGGGACGCGATCAATGACCCGATGATGGGGGTTCTTGCCGATCGGACGAAATCAAAATGGGGCCGTTATCGCCCGTACTTCATCGTGGCACCGATTTTGCTCACCATTTTTGGGACACTGATTTGGTTGAATCCTGATTTCTCGACGAACGGCAAAATCATCTATGTGCTGATCACCTATATCGGCTACGGTATGACGGTTACGCTGTATACGATGCCGCAGATGGCGATCTTGCCTGCACATGTGAAAACAGATGAGCAACGCAACAAAGTCATCATGATGGGCGCGGGCGCGACAGCGGTCATGTTCACAGTCGGGGCATCATTCACTCCACAAATGAAAGCGTTCTTCGAAGGGACATTCGGAGTATCGAACGGCTACATTCCATTGATGCTCGTTCTTGGATTTTTTTCCTGCCTCTCGTTCTGGGGTTTGTTTGCAACAGCGAAAGAAAAATACATCGCTCCTGTAAGCGATACGCCGCTCACACAAGATTTGAAGAAAATTCTGCGCCATAAAGAATTGACGCCGTTCGTCATCGTTTGGATCATGGCTTCGATGGGATACGGCTTGATGTTTGCGAGTTCCGTTTTCTATATGTTGTATTACTTGGCTCGTCCGGATCTGATCTCCATCTACATGCTGATCGTTTCCATAGGTGCTTTGATTTCGATGGTTGTCTTGATGCCGATTTGTATGCGCATCTTCAAAACAGCCCAAAAAACATTGTTTGTAACGCAAATAATAGCCATCATCTGCTATGTGACGCTTTTCTTCGTAGGTAACAAGAGTATGATGCTGCTTTATGTCATCACTTTCATTGCAACGGCTTTTGCTTCAATGTCAAATGCGCTTGTGAATGTACTGGTGAACGATGCTATCGACTATGTCCAATTCAAAGATGGCATCACAGCAAATGGCGTTATTTCATCCATCAAAGGCTTTGCGCAGAAATGCGGAAATACCGTAACGAACTCAGGGATTCTGGCTGTGCTTGCTTGGGCAGGCTACAGAGCCGGTGAAATCGGCAACCAACCAGAGAGCACTCTGCTTGCCATCAACTTCCTGCGTTTCGGTGCACCAGCCTTAGCCGGAGCCATTCTGTTGATTGCCTTGAAGTTTAATCCTGTAGAAAAACACCGTGCGGATATCCAAGAAATGAAAGATCTTATCCGCGACCACAGCGAAGACAATCATGAAGCATAATCAGAGGTATTTTTAGTCCAAAAAAGGGTGCTGTCTCCAAAAGGGGCAGCACCTATCTTGGTTTATTAAAGGCTTAGCTTCACCGGAGCTGATGCGAGCGCAAAACGCTTAGCTCCGACGAGCCTGCGTTCGTCGGAGGACAGCATCCGATTCCACACCCAGCTCCGGCCAACATTTGCTCACAGGAGCAGGGCAAGTTACCGGCACCGCAACTCCGTCGAGAAGGGCGCTCACCGGAGGAAAGCGCCAGCTCCGATTAGGGTTGGCTTCGCCGGAGCTGCGGCGAGCGCAAATCTTCCACCTCCGATGAGTCTTCGTTCGGCGGAGGACAGCATCCGATTCCGTGCCCAGCTCCGGCCAACATTCGCTCGCAGGAGGAGGGAAAATTACCGGAACCGCACCTCCGATGAGAAGGGCGCTCACCGGAGTTGGGGACACGTCCGCTGCTATCTCCGCGCAAAAAAACGGGCCGCCTCGGAAGCGAGGCGGCCCAGCTTAATAAAGTTTAAATGAATGGATTGAATGATTCTTCCGTGTGCGCGTGCTGTTTGCGGTATTGCACCGGTGAGACCTGATAGGTTGTGCGGAACACGCGCGAAAAATGATCGGTCGACTTGTAGCCGACTTGCGTGGCGATTTCGCTGATTTTCAGGTTGGAGTTCTCCAGGTATTCGATCGCATGCGCCAAGCGCAGGCGCCGGACCAGATCGGTGAAATTGTAGCCGGTATTTTCCCGGATCATCGTTGACAGATACGGCTCGCTGTAATGGAATTCCTCGGCCAAACGGGACAGCGACAGCTCCTGGTAATGGTGCTGGATATACTGCAGGATGACGGAAAAATCGGTACCGATGTGATAGTTATGGAATTGCATGCTTTCGCTGTAATTGCGCAGCAAGTTGGAGAACATCAAATTGATCCAATTGATGCAGCAGCTGTTGCTGTAGTTGTCGTAGCGATGGCATTCGACCATCGCATTGCGGATGATCGGTTTCAGTTGGTCGTTCTGACCGGTTTTGAACAACAGGAAATTAGGACTCGTATCATCCTGGAGGATTTTGCGGAAAAAGTAAGAAAGCAGATCTTTGCCTGACAGCAACGAGAAGAAAATCGTGTCGAAGGAACTTTTCCGGAGCAGAATCGTGTACACAATCGATTCATCATCGATCAAAATATCATGCCTTGAAGAAGGTGCGATGATGCACAGTTCCCCTTCCTGCAGGGTGGAAGTTTCATCCTCAAAAGTGAACCGACAGCTGCCCCGCACGACATAGTTGATTTCAAAAAAGTTATGCGTATGCGGATTCGGCCGGGTGAACTGGGGGTGGCGAATGATGAAAACATCGCGTTTGTGAGGAATGATATCCGTCTCGACGACAGAAGACGTTGCAGGAACTTGCGGCGTCAGGATATGCACAAAAGAATCGGTGATTTTTTCGAAATCGTCATCCGACATATTTTCAAAGAGGCCGTTTAGATTGGGCATTTCGATTGTCTGTTTCAACAAACCCTTACGGTAAAGGTAGTCCGTCATTTCGGTAAATTGCATCCGTTTGCCGGCCTTGCGGTAATAATCGGTCATTTGTTTTTGGAATTCACCGTACGTGATATAGTAGGGCATAATTTTTAGATCCTCCCTGTCAGAGCTAGAGTAGCAGTTGTTGGAAAAGTATAGCAGACATATTTTCCTTATTCAAGAAGGCCTGGATTACAGCAATCATTCGCAACAAATCAAGAACGAGCAAAAAATGAAAACGGAGGCAAAATCATGAACATACAGAAATTACGCACAAACCACTTAAAAAATCCGCTAGGCTATCTGTTGGATACACTGAGCTTGTCCTGGATCGTGTCCGGCAAAAATGAGCCGGGCATGGAGACGAAAGTAGTAGTGGCAGCTGATGCCGCTTTCGCAGAAGTCCAGTTCGAAAGCGGCTGGATCGAGGGAATCAACGCATTGGACTTCCAACCGGAAATCAGCTTGCTGCCGCAAACGCGCTACTACTGGAAAGTTATTGCTCAAGCAGGCGGTGAACTGCTTGCCGAAAGCGAGCCGGCTTGGTTCGAAACAGCGAAGCAGCCGGGTGCGTGGGCAGCGCAGTGGATCACTCCCGGCGAGGATCAAGCAGCGCAGCCGATCGTGAAGAAACAATTTGTGCTGGGAAAAGAAGTCGCGGATGCGCGTTTGTACATCTGCGGATTGGGCTTGTACGAATTTGAATTGAACGGACAGCGGACGCATGACGAGTACCTCCTGCCGGGCTACCATGCCTATGACTTCTGGCAACAATATCAGACATTCGATGTGACGGACAGTCTGAAGAGCGGCGGCAACGCGCTGGGGATTCTGCTCGGGGATGGCTGGTACAAAGGCCGGTTCGGCTTTGATGGCGGCTACACCAATCTGTATGGGGAGCAACTGAAGTTGATTGCCGAACTACATCTTGCCTACGCGGACGGAACAACGGAAACCATCGGCAGCGATGACTCCTGGCTGACACAACCGGGCCCGGTCCTGAAAAGCAGCATCTACGACGGAGAAGTCTACGATGCGCGCAAAGAAGTTGCCGATTGGTCCGTTTATACGGAAGACCTCGCGGGATGGCAGCCGGTCACTGTTTTGCCGGATGCAACGGAGCGGCTTTCCGCCCGTTTGAGCCCGGCTCTGAAATATGTCGAAAGCTTGGTTCCGGAGGTGATCCAGTCACCTGCGGGCGAAACGATCCTGGATTTCAAACAAAATATGGTCGGTTGGATAGCCTTCAAGTCGCAGGCACCGGCCGGAACGGAAGTCGGTTATGAAGTGGGGGAAGAGTTGCAGGATGGCTGTTTCTACAACGATAACCTACGGACTGCGGAAGCGAAGTTCACCTACATCAGCGACGGAAGCGAAAGAGTCGTCCGTCCGCACTTCACATTCTATGGTTTCCGCTTCGCAAGGCTGATCGGTTTCGATCAGGATGTCGATCCGGCCGATTTCATCGGCTACGTGATCCACAGTGACTTGGAAGTGACGGGGAAAATCGAGACGGCGAATCCCCAAGTGAATCAATTGATCAAAAACGCCCTTTGGGGACAAAAAGGCAATTTCCTGGATGTGCCGACGGATTGCCCGCAACGGGATGAGCGGATGGGCTGGACCGGCGATGCGCAGATTTTTGCCCGCACAGCGAGCTACAACATGTACACACCGGCGTTTTACCGGAAGTTTATGCACGATCTGCGCCTGGAGCAGGAACAATTGGACGGATCCGTTCCCTTCGTCGTGCCGATGCTGAAACCGAAAAATTCGGAAGGCGGTTTTATGGGAGCCGGCGCCGCGGCCTGGAGCGATGCCGCGACCGTGATTCCTTGGGTGCTCTATGAACAGCACGGCGACCTCTCGCTGTTGCAAGAGCAGTACGCCACGATGGTCGACTGGGTCGAATACGTCTACCGCGAAGATGAACGCAGCGGTTCGAACAGACTTTGGACGACAGGTTTTCAGTTCGGCGATTGGCTGGCGTTGGACGGAAAGAACCCGAAAGCTCCGATCGGCGGGACGGATACGAAGCTGGTCGCTTCTGTCTACTATTTTTATTCGGCAACCCTTACGGCCAAGGCTGCCGCAGCTTTGGGCAATCAGGCCGATGCCGAAAAGTACACGGCCTTGGCGGAAAGCATCAAAGCCGCCCTTCAGGCTGAATTTCTGACCGCGAAGGGGCGCCTAGCTGTCAATACGCAGACCGCCTATGTCCTGTTCCTCTACTTCGATCTGGTGCCGCAAGCAAGCTTGAGCCGGGTCATCGCCGATTTCGAAGCGAAGCTGTTGGAGGATGATGTCCATCTGAAGACCGGATTTGTCGGGACTCCGTATCTGTGCGAAGCGCTCACGAAGAGCGGCTTGACGGAGCTGGCCTACAGCATCTTGCTGAACGAGGATTATCCGAGCTGGCTGTATGCGGTCAATTTGGGCGCAACCACAATCTGGGAGCGTTGGAATTCCGTCTTGCCGGATGGGAAAATCAGCGGCACAGACATGAATTCGTTGAATCATTACGCCTACGGATCGATCGTCGAATGGCTTTACCGTTCGGTGCTGGGCATTCAAGCCGATCCGGAGCAAGCCGGCTACCGCCATTTTTATCTGAAACCTGCCCCAAGCGCGCAACTGGGCGCCGCAAGTGGGGAATATGACTCCTCTTCAGGCAAAATCACGAGTGCGTGGCGCATCCTGGAAGATGGGCAACTGCATTTCGCCTTCGAGGTGCCTACCCAAAGCACAGCCACGATCGAACTTCCGCACTGCTTAGTCGATGAAATCGCGGTCCAATTGCAGGGTCTGGGCATTGCCCAAACGGAAATTATCCAAAAAGGCGATGGCGTAGCCTTTACGGTAGCCGGCGGAGCGTATGCATTTACCTACAAGCCGCTGAAATCCTACAAGGTCAGCTATTCCATTGCGATGACGTACAAAGAGCTCTTGGCTATCAAAGCGACACGCAATGTGATTTTCGACCATCTGCCGATGCTGAAAGGGAATGACTTGGCGCTGAACCAGTTGGATAGCCCGTTCGAAACTTTTTCCTCGGTCCCGATTGTGCAGCATTTTGTGAATGACCGCGTTCTTGGAGAAATCAATGAGGCGCTGGCGAAACTGTAAAAGATTGATCGAATATCTTAAAAAATGTCGTGAACGTGAAAAGAATGGACCCTATGCGCTTGGGTTAATGCGTCGGGAACTGCTGTATAATAGGCGTTAAGAAGGAATAACAGTAAAGGTGTGATTGGATGGTACGTTTAACAGAAAAGCCGTTTTTTTTATCGGATGACCAAATTTCTTGGGTAGAAAATACAGTAAGCGAGATGACAGTGGAAGAAAAAATCGGGCAAATTTTCTGCCCGATCGCCGGGAATCCGGAAGATCAGGCATTGACGGAATTTGTGCAGAAATACCAGCCGGGCGGCATGATGTTCCGCCCGATGCCTGCGAAAGCGATCAGACAGGCGCACGGGGTTCTGCAGAACGAAAGCAAAATCCCTTTGTTGTTGGCGGCGAATCTTGAAGCCGGCGGAAACGGGATCTGCTCGGACGGAACGTATTACGGCCGTCCGATGGGTGTCGCGGCGACCGCCGAGGAGCAGGAAGCCTATCAACTGGGCTTTGTTTCCGGCCGTGAAGCGCAGGCAGTCGGGTGCAACTGGGCGTTTTCCCCGATTGTGGATATCGACATGAACTTCAAAAATCCGATCACGAACGTCCGGACGTTCGGTTCGGACGTTGCTCAAGTGATTGATTTTTCCCGCCAGCAAATGAAAGGCCTGCACGAGAACGGCATCGCCACGGCAGTCAAACACTTCCCAGGCGACGGCGTGGACGAGCGCGACCAACATCTGGTGAGCACCGTGAACACCCTGTCCGTTCCGGAATGGGACGAAAGCTACGGCAAAGTCTACAAAGCCATGATCGAAGAGGGCGCATTGTCCGTCATGATCGGGCATATCCTGCAGCCGGCCTACAGCAAAGCGCTCAATCCCGCTTTGGCGGACAAAGACATTCTACCGGCTTCCTTGTCGAAGGAATTGGTGAACGGCCTGCTGCGCGACCGCCTGGGCTTCAACGGCGTAGCGGTTACCGATGCCACGCCGATGATCGGCTACAATGCCGCGATGTCCCGCAAGAAGGCGATCCCGACAACGATCAATGCCGGCTGCGACATGATCCTGTTCAACAAAAACATCGATGAGGATTACCAAGCGATGCGCGATGCAGTGAGCAGTGGCGACGTAACGATGGAGCGGCTGGATGAAGCTGTCACGCGGATTCTGGCGATGAAAGCCAGCATGGGCTTGGTCGATAAGCAACAAGCCAACAGCCTGATTCCTGATGTGGAAGCACTGAATACCGTGGGCTGTCCGGAGCATCTGGAATTGGCAAGAAAGAGCGCGGACAAAGCCATCACTTTGGTTAAAGACACCCAAAATCTGTTGCCGATCTCACCGGAGAAAACGCCGCGCGTACGGGTCTATATGCTGGAAGACCGATTGAGCGGCGGATTTAAGGATGGCGGGGCTTCCGAGGGGTCCTTCATAGGGAAACTGAGCGAAGCCGGCTTTGCGGTAGAAACATTCAATTATGAACAATTGAACTTCCATGAAATCTTTGAAGAAGGCGTGGACGATCTGAAAGCTAAAGTGGATCTGGTCATCTACGTCGCGAATTACGATACCGCGAGCAACCAGACGACACGCCGGATCGATTGGATCCGTATGATGGCGGCTGATGCGCCTTGGTTTGTCCAGGATGTCCCTACGTTGTTCGTATCCTTGGCGAACCCTTATCATCTGTTCGATGCGCCGATGATCAAGACTTACATCAACGGCTACTCGGCGAACGACACCGTCAACGAAGTGCTCGTGGAAAAACTGGTCGGTAAGTCCGCATTCCAAGGCAAGAGCCCGGTCGATCCGTTCTGCGGCGTCTGGGGCACGAACTTATAAGGAGGTAAAAAAATGATTGTTGAAACGCTAAAATTGTATCCAGAACGGGAAGACGTCACGTTGACGACCTATGTCCTGCAGGATTCACCGGAATTGCTGGATGGAGCCAACCGCCCGGCCGTGCTGATCTGTCCAGGCGGCGCCTATCTTTCCTGTTCCGACCGGGAAGCAGAACCCGTGGCGATGCGGTTTGCCGCAATGGGCTACCATGCCTTTGTGCTGCGCTATTCCGTTTATCTGGATAAGCATGAACCTTTCGAATCCATTTTTGGAGGAGTCGAAAGGCGCGAGCATACGGTCTTTCCTGCCGCGATCCGGGACATCGGCAAAGCCATGTTGACGATCCACGAAAACAGCGAAGCGTGGCTGGTTGATACGGATCGGATAGCTCTGTGCGGATTTTCGGCAGGTGCGCACAATGCCGCGACGTATTCAGTATATTGGGACAAACCGATTCTGACCGAGCATTATCAAGTGTCGGAAGAAAGTCTTCGTCCCGCTGCCACAATTCTTGGGTATACGTTAAGCGACTACATTTTTATGAAAGCAACAGAAAAAGATGAAATGGCAACCCTGCTGTTCGATGCCTCGGCAATGTCGCTACTGGGGGAAGCATCCTCGAGTGATGACAGATTGAAGGAAGTGAGCCCAGCGTTATTGGTGACAGACAAAACACCGCCTATGTTCTTGTGGGCCACCGCATCGGATGCGCTAGTGCCAGTTGGGCATACATTGCGGATGGGCATGGCCTTGTCAGAACGCAAAATCCCGTTCGAGATGCATGTATTCGAACAAGGGCAGCATGGATTGAGTCTTGCCACGCAAGCCACAGCGAACGCCAAATCGCTGGTTGATCAGAATGCCGCCAAGTGGATCGGTCTGGCGGATGCCTGGCTCTTGAAACGCTTCAGTTTTGAGCTGCAGGATGAAACCAGATGGGGTTAAGAGCATTCAGATTGCGATCAAAATAGATGAATAAGAGCGAGATATCCATCTTTTCGGGGTGCAGTGGGCCGAAAAAGATGAATAATAAAAAGTTATTCATCTTTCCGGGACAACACGGATCAAAAAAGATGGATTACAGAAAGTTATTCACCTTTCTGGGCTCTCCGGCAATCAATTAAATGTAGGAAATGCGCAAAAAAGTTAAGGGAGGCCTCGAAATGATGAGGCATCTCTTAACTTTTTCGTTTCTCCAAATTTGTCACGATTCGTCAGCTTGGATGCCTATGCTGAATCTCAGAACCCATGCCGTTCGACTTCCAACAGCGCGAAGGTTTTCGCCTCCGGATCGTATTCGTACTTGAAGACACAGCAGTTGGTGATGCCATCCTTCATCACTTCGTGGGGATCTTGCCAAGCGCGCAGGAAGTGGATGCAGGCGCCGGCATGGGAGACGGCGAGTACGGTCTGGTGATCGTCCTGTTCCATGATTTCGGTGCAGGTCCGGACCATCCGTTCCTTCACTTGATCGCCGGATTCGCCGCCGTACTGTACGAAAAAGGTGCTTTTGTCTTTGGGATTTAGATCTTCGCTTTCGCCTTCGAAGGTGCCGAAATGCATTTCCTTCAGGCCTTTCAGGCGCTGGTAGGGCATCAATTCGTTCGTCACGATTTCCAGCGTATCGCAAGCGCGCTCGGCTGTGGAGCTGTAGGCGTGGTCGAGATCGATATCATCAAAGTAGGCACTGGCGATTCCGGCTTGCTGGATGCCGAGCTCCGTCAAAGGAGAGTCGCAGGCACCCTGGATTTTTCTGCGGACATTGAAAAGGGTCTGGCCATGGCGCATCAAGTACAATGTTTTTTTCATATGGGTTCCTCCTGGGATGTGAAGCATATGCATATCAATTATACTACTTGCTTCGGGGGACAAGTCAACAGGGAGTGTCTCCGCATACTTGCCGCTATCATACAAGTGGCTGAGGTGATGCACCGCGCTGGTTTTTTCCTCCGGCGAACGGAGGCTACGCCGGAGCACACTTCGCATTTAAGTGCTCTTCTCCGACGAGAACTGGCTCGCAGGAGAAGAGCCCGCAAGATACCGTTGTACTCCGTTGGGGGAACCCTCGCCGGAGGAGCGCACCGATTCCAGGTCGCTCGGCGCGGGAATTCGCTCGCCGCAAATATTTTTTCGAAAACCCTTGACCTGGAGTTCACTTCAGGTGGTATGCTTAGCCTAACAAGTTAGCGATTACAAATTTACGAGGTGCTTTGTCGCGGAAAGGCGGTATCGATTTGAATAAAAACCTTCTATTGAAAATGTCCATCCTCTCGGCCTCGTTAGTCGTGGTGTCGGGAGGGGCCATCGCTGCCAATATCCCGGCCATGGCGAAAACGTTCGCGGATGTTCCGCTGCAAACCGTGGAAATGCTGTCGACCATTCCATCCCTGTTCATCATTATTTCGGTGTTGATGAGTAATCTGTTTGCGCGTTATTTGGGTTACAAACGCACGATCCTGATCGGAATCGCAATCGTCCTCGTCTCCGGCATCATTCCGGCGCTGATCGGCAATTTTTGGATCATTTTAGTTTCGCGGGCGCTCTTCGGTTTCGGTGTGGGCATGTTCAATTCACTCCTTGTCGCGATCATCAGCCATTTTTATGAAGGCGACGAAAGGGCGGCCATGATCGGTTACCAGAGTGCCTTCGAAGGGCTGAGCGGGATGTTTATGACTTTCGCCGTCGGACAGCTACTGAAGGTCCATTGGCAAACCTCCTTTTGGGTCTATCTGATCGCATTGCCGGTCTTCATCCTGTTCCTGCTCTTCGTCCCGAATGTCGCTTATGACGAAATCGGGAAAGAAAAGCCTGCGGACGGGGGAATGAAATCATCGGCCGTTCCCAAAAACAGCGAGCCCGCTCTCAGCAAACGGGACTTCCTGGGTTACATCGTGCTGCTGGTCATAGCCGTCATCATTTATATGTCCATCGCAGTGAAAGGGACGACCTTGATGACCACACTGGGCTACGGCGATGCGACGGACGGCAGCAACATCCTGGCGCTGATCGGGGTGGGGGCCATGTCAGCCGGTTTTCTTTTCGGGAAGGTGTACCGGATCACACGTACTTACACGCTGCCGATTTCCTTCTCCGTCATGAGTGTCGGCATGTTTTTGATCGCGTCATCGAACAGTGTCCTGCAGACCAGCATCGCAGCGGTCGTATGCGGCTTTTCCTTCCGAACATTCTTGCCCTATCTCTTTAATCTGGTAAGTTCAGCCTCCGCCGGCAACGCGGCTTACCGGACTTCGCTCATTCTGGTCGGTTTCAATATCGGCGCGGCCTTCTCGCCATACGGCATCGTGGTATTGGAGCGACTGTTCCGTTTAACCTCTGTGCGCGGTATCTTCTATATAGAAGCGGCGATTTTGCTTGGGTTGGCGGTATTCCGGTTCGTGATGACCTTGAGGAAACCCCGGGGAGCTGCCCAAGCGGCTGCGGTGGAATGAAATGAATAAATAATAGTGAGGCTAATAAAAATCACCTGCGAAGGATCTGGAGTCCTTTGCGGGTGATTTTTTTGTTCCAAATAATTAAAGAGGCGGAGTTTTAATTCTGTGATCTTATTTATAGTTGGTATTCTGAAATTTTACGGAACAGTGTTGCCCGGCCTATGCCGAGTAATTTTGCGGCATCTTCTTTGGTTCCATGTGTTTCACGCATATGCACAAGTGCACGTTTAATGACATCTTTTTCAACGGAAGCAAGATTGAAATCATTGCTGAAAGTACCGGTTGGATTTGTGTCAAGCAGTTGCGTAAGGTGATTCGGAAAATGAGGCGAGTCTATTTTTGTGCTGTTGGTGACTTGATAAGCATAGCGAATCACATTGTATAATTCTTGGATATTTCCCGGCCAATCATAGCTTGTCAGTAAGCTGTATACTTCTGAAGTAAAGGATTTTTCTGGCATATGTGCATTTTCCGCGTTCAATCCCGTTAATACTTCGTTGGACAACAAGATAATATCTTCTGATCGTTCTCTCAAAGAAGGAAGATGCACAAGGCAGATGGCAATCTTATAATACAGATCCTGTCGGAATTTTCCTTCCGAAACGAGATCGAGAAGTTGATTATGGCTTAAGCAAACGATTTGTACATAAACTTTATAGGCGCTATTTCCCTGGTTCACCACGCAAGTGTCCAAGAAACGTTTTAACCAAGTTTGACTTGAGGGCCCAAGCTTATCAGCTTCATCAATTACCAATGTCCCCCCGTCCAATTTCCGCAAGAGCCCGGAGTGCTCAGTATTGCCGAATAACTCTATCCTAAGCTCTTCATCCGTGTAGAAGGAGGCGTTGATTCTATGGTACAGATCCTTTTCGCGATGAGCCAAGGAATGTAGATACTTTGCAGCGTGATTTTTCCCTGTACCGTCTTCGCCGGTAATGAGAAGAGGAAGCGTATTTTGCGCCGCCGTTACAAGTGTTTGCTTTGCCCGTATGCTGGATTCCGAAGCACCGATCAGCTTGGTGCCTTGGCTGTTTGCCGCTAGTTCAGAAGCCAACTTGGTTATTTGTTTAGGGTTCTTCAAGACAATCACTTTCCCCATTCGATTATTCCGGATACTCAGAGGATTGACGTGAATGATGAACTTTTTGATGACTCCGTTGACGGTCAGCCAGATGAAATCGCCATGTTTGGATATTTGGCGATGCGCAAGTAGCTTGTTCGTGATCTCCTGTGGCAAAGAGTCTTTAGAGAGGATATCAAATTCATTTTTCGCTTGGTCATTCAAGAAATCACATTGGTTATGTTCATTGAACATGAGTAAGCCTGTATCGATATAGTCTATCAAGGCGGCGACCTTTTTCTCGGATAAGATTTTCTGTTGGAAAATAAAGTCTTCGCGCACTTTCGAGGAGATAATTTCGGACAATTTTTCCAAAAACGAGAGGTTTTCATTCAGTTCAGACAGCAGTCTTTCTTTCTGCTCCTCGGTAAAGGCAATCAATCCTATAACCCCGATAACCTCTTTGTCCAATAAAATTGGTGTGCATATTTCTGCTTTTTCCAGACAATTCCCTTCGTGAGGGCAATTTTTGCATAAGGGATGAAAGCCCGGATTTTGAATGATGATGGTTTCGCCAGTTTGAAGGCATTTTTGATAAACGGCATCTTCCCCGGTCATGGTTTTCCAAACATCCTGTTTGATTTCGCCAGTTCCGGCTATACGAAAGAGATTCTGATCGGCGACCTCTACTTCAATTTTTAAGACAGAAGAGATTACCATCACAATCTGTTGGATGGTTGGTTGGATTTTTTGTAGGTGGCTTTCTTGGTGCATATGCCGTCATCCTTTCGAAAGTATCAAAATGGGATTGCGTATCAGAATGAGATTTTCGGATGTAATAAAACCTTACATGAAAATCACTATAACTTAAATTATAGCAAAAAAAGTCAAGAGCAACAAGTTGTTTGACGATGAAAATACCGTACAACCGGCGTTTCTGTGTAACTAAACCTCACATGCGTTATATTTGGTATCGTTTTCTAAGTGAGGTTCATCAGCTTCATTTTCATGATTCTGTATCATTTCAAGACTGTGCTTATCTTAGTGGACTCTTTATTATTGAGACATAAGTTAAATACTTGTACGAAGGGATGTGGGGTAAGTGCTAGTAAAAGAGGGATCGGTCATCAGTTTTTGTAAAAATAATAATATTCAGAAGCATGGACAACCTGAATTGTTGCCTTTCTTTAAAGAAGAAGAGATACAAGAAGTGCTTACTTTTTTGAAAAGCAATGAGAGTTATCACGTTACACCGTTACTGAATCAGCAACATCTGGCTCATGAACTCGGTGTGGCACATCTGATGGTGAAGGATGAATCCTACCGCTTCGGGTTGAATGCCTTTAAAGTCACTGGTGGCATGTTTGCAGTCGCGCAAATCATCGCACAAATTTTAAGGAAAGATTTGAGTAATCTCTCATTTGAATATTTGCGTTCAGGAGAAGTGCAGCACCATCTGAAAGGTCTTACCTTCATATCAGCCACGGACGGCAATCATGGAAAAGGGATAGCTTGGATGGCAAATCAATTGAACATTCCTTGCATCATCAGAATGCCTATTGGGAGTACGGAAGAAAGGCTAGCCAGTATCCGCGAGGAAAAGGCAGACGCTGAGATTACAGAGATGAACTACGATGACACGGTGCGCTTATGTGCTGAGATGGCAAATCAGCATGATTATATTTTGATTCAGGATACGGCGTGGGAAGGCTACACGGATATACCGAAATGGATTATGCAAGGATACGGGGCTATAGCTAAGGAGATTACCGATTCTTTAACGGTTCCGCCGACACATTTATTCCTGCAAGCGGGTGTGGGTTCATTTGCGGGCGCTATCGCTGCTTATTTTGTAAATTACTACGGTCCGGATTGTCCAAAGATCATAATCGTGGAACCAGAAAAGGCTGCCTGTTATTATCGATCATTTGAGACCGGGAAAATGGAGTTTGTCGGCGGCGAAATGAGGACAATCATGGCAGGGCTAGCTTGCGGGGAACCAAACATTGCTGCTTATGAGGTTCTATCCGAATATGCTTACGGCGCTCTTGAGACGACGGATGACATTACTGCTCTGGGAATGCGTGTATATGGAAATCCGGTCGGCACAGATAGCCGCGTTATCGCAGGAGAATCCGGTGCGGTTACACTAGGGGCAGTAATGGAAATTTGCAGGAATGACAAGTATTGCAGTATCCGCCAGGAAATGGCATTAGATGAAAACTCCCGTGTGCTGTTGATCAATTCGGAGGGGGATACCGACAAAAATTCCTACAAAGATATCGTTTGGTACGGTAAACATCCAGTGAGATGACATAAAAGGAAAGGGGTGCTTAGATGACAGAAGTAATCGAACTTTGTAAGCAATTGGTGAATTGTAAGAGTTATTCGGGCGAGGAAGAGGCTGTTGCTCGCATCATTGAAGCGTATGGAAAATCCCACTTTGATGACGTGCAAGTAGATAGGTTGGGGAATGTCTGCTTAGTCATGAATGGGAGTGAAGCCGGAAAAACCATACTGTTGGATGGGCACATTGATACTGTCCCGGTGAATGAGAAGAAATGGCAAAGCGACCCCTTTCAAGTAGTTGAGACTGAGGATTGGTTGATTGGCAGGGGAACATCCGATATGAAGGGATCTGTGGCGAGTATGATACGGGCCGCCATCGCTTTCAAGGAAGATACGAACGGCAATTTTAAAGGAAGAGTCGTAGTATCGTGCAGCGTCCATGAGGAAACGTTTGAAGGGATAGCAACCCGTGAAGTGAGCAAAAACTACCGACCGGATATAGTCATCATCGGCGAAGCGACTGATTTGAATTTGAATCGCGGACAACGCGGCAGGGCTGAAATTGTCGTAGAAACCTATGGAACGTCAGCTCATTCCTCAAATCCTCAAGCAGGTGTGAATGCCGTATCAAAGATGATGGACTTTTTAAATGAAGTGAAAAAGGTAGAAAACCCTACGCACGATATTTTAGGGGAGGGAATTCTGGTTTTGACCGATATCATATCCAGTCCTTATCCCGGGAAATCAGTCGTGCCGGATCTGTGCCGAGCCACCTTTGATCGGCGTACGCTGGTAAAGGAGACCAAAGAAAGTACACTGGCACCAATCCAAGCCATACTAGAAAGGTTGGCAAAGGAAGACTCTGACTTCCATGGGAAGGCGTCCTATGCAATCGGGTCGGAAAAATGTTACACCGGCGAAGTGATTGAAGCCGAGCGATTTTTCCCGGCTTGGTTATATGACGAAGCATCGGCATTCGTGGCTAAATCATTGGCTGCGTTGCATGAGGTGGGCATCCCGAGTGAATTGTCGCATTATTCATTTTGTACCAACGGGAGCCATTTTGCCGGGGAAGCAAGCATCCCTACAATTGGTTTCGGCCCTTCGTTGGAACGCTTGGCCCATATAGACAATGAATATATTTTGAAGGATCAGCTTATCAAAGCGTCAATCGGCTATCAAGCCATCATCAAGTCGCTATTGTCATAAAAACCACAAAAAGAAGCGGAGGAAAAGAAAATGAAAAAAGTGAATTGGAACAAACTAACCGGGATGGTCGCAATATTAGGGACAAGTGCATTGTTATTAGGAGCGTGTGGTTCGGATACAGCGGAAGCGGAGGATGCCTCGACTGCAACCAGCATCAGCGAGAGCGAAACACCCACACTGGATGCGATCAAAGAAAGCGGGAAATTGACAGTCGCTACCGGTACCTATGTCCCGTTTGAATATCGTGATCCTGATACTGACGAAATCATCGGATATGACATCGATTTCGCTCAAATTTTGGCCGATAAATTGAATGTGGAACTAGAAGTTACTGATATGCAATTCACGAGCATTATCCCTTCCGTCGTAAAAGGCGACTATGATTTGGCCATCGCGGCTATGTATGACACACCGGAACGTCGTGAACAAGTATTGATGTCTGATTCCTACTTAGAGACAGGGATGGTTTTGGTCACGCAAACAGGCCAGCATCAGGATATCGAAAGTTTGGAAGATGCCGAAGGACTGAGAGTTGGCGTAAAAACAGGAGCAACTTCTGAAAAAATAGCGCAGGAAGCGATGGCAGAATATGGCATCAACTATGAAATTATCGGCTATGACGAGACAGTCGGCGCAATTCTTGACCTTGAAGCCGGGCGTGTGGATGTGGTAGTCAACGACTTGCTGAATCAACTTGAAATCAATAAGACGCATGATGCTGTAGAAATTGCTACCGAGCCATTTACCGAATCGAATCTCTCGATTGCCGTTCAACAAGGAAATGAAGACTTAATGGATTTCATCAATGAAACGATAAAAGAATACAAAGCAGACGGTACAAAAGATGAACTTTACAAGAAGTGGGTAGAGTAATTAAAACCCATTACTCTGGGTAGTGAATACCCAGAGTAATCTTTTGAAGAGAGGGAGATGATGAGATGGACTTGGATTTTTCGTTAATCATGCAAAAAATGCCCAATTTACTAAGAGGGGCTGAAACGACTTTATTATATAGCTTGATATCTTTAGTGCTAGGTGTCATTTTAGGGATCATTATTGCCTTGATGCGTGATTCAACGCATAAAGTTCTTTCAAGCATTTCCTGGTTTTACATCTGGATTTTTCGTGGGACGCCTTTAATGGTTCAGCTGTTTATCATTTATTATGGTTTTTCGCAATTTGATATCGTCATGTCGCCCTTTACTGCTGGTATTTTAGGACTTACATTGAATAATGCATCCTACATTTCTGAAATTGTGCGCTCCGGTATTAAAGGAGTGGATCCCGGGGAACGCGAAGCTGCCAAGGCATTAGGGATGAGCTATCCGCTCGAAATGATGCGGATTGTTGCCCCGCAAGCAACTCTGTTGTGCCTACTGCCGATGGTTAACCAGTTTATTTCAACAATTAAGAACTCATCCATTCTTTCTGTGATCACAATCGCCGAACTGACGAGGGAAGGCCAAATTATTGCTAACTCGAGTTTTCGGTATTTTGAAGTCTACATCACAATCGGGATACTGTATTTGTTGATGACATCATTGTGTATGATTCTTGCGAGCTGGCTTGAAAGGAAGTTGAGTTAAATGAACAGTCCAATCTTAAGATTAGAGAGCATCAAGAAAAGTTTTGGTGAAAATACCGTCTTGGAAGATATTTCATTTGAAATGCAAAAGGGTGAAAAGGTCGTCATATTGGGTCCGAGTGGCTCCGGGAAAAGCACGCTGCTGCGTTGCATCAACCGGTTGGAAAGCTTTGAGGACGGGAGAGTCTATTACAAAGGGACAGAAATAGACGATCAGCGCTTGCCTCTGTTAAGGGCAAATGTAGGGATGGTTTTCCAGCGTTTCAATATATTTTCCCATATGACGGTCATTCAGAATATTGTGGAGGCACCGATTCATGTCAAAAGAATGGACAAACAGGAAGCCTATTCGTTAGGGGAAGAATTGCTGCACAAAGTCGGTCTATCGGATAAAAGCGACGCAAAACCTTCGCAACTTTCAGGTGGTCAACTCCAACGTGTAGCCATCGCGCGAGCGTTGGCAATGAAGCCGGATGTTCTGCTTTTTGATGAGCCTACATCCGCATTGGATCCTGAATTGGTGGGCGAAGTTCTGGAAGTGATGAAGGACGTCGCAGAAGAAGGGATGTCGATGGTAGTTGTGACGCATGAAATGGGTTTTGCCAGAGATGTCGCTGATCGGGTCATTTTTATGGAAGGCGGCAACATCGTTGAAGAATCCTCTCCCCATGAAATGTTTACAGCTCCTAAAACGGAACGCTGCAAAGTCTTTCTATCACGCGTGTTGAATCATTGAATTGAAAGGAGCGATGAGAAATGTTTGATTTGTTGATAAAAAACGGAAAAATCATAGATGGCACCGGTTCACCTTGGTTTTATGGCGATATCGGCGTGAAAGATGGGAAAATTGCCTCCATCGGTAAACTGTCACGCGTAGCTGCAACGGAAGAAATAGATGCCAGAAAACAAGTCGTTTGTCCAGGATTTGTCGATCTGCATGTCCATACGGACTTATTCATCCTGGAAGATGGTTTGGTTGAAGCCAAGGTCCGCCAAGGGATCACCACAGAACTGCTCGGACAAGATGGCATCGCTGCTGCTCCTTTAACAGATGCGAATGTTGCAGATTGGAAAGCAAATTTAGCGGGACTGGACGGTTCACCGGATATTTCTTGGGATTGGCGTACGCTAGGAGCGTATCTCGACAGAGTCGAAGGCGTAGGCCCGAGTTTTAACTTTGCGATGCTGGCTCCGCACGGGAATATCCGTAGCGAAGTAATGGGTATGGAAAATCGGCCTGCAACCGATGACGAAATCGGACAGATGATCGCAATCTTGAAGCGCTGTTTGAATGAAGGTGCAGTGGGCATGTCCACTGGTCTGATCTATACTCCTTGTGCCTTTGCGGAAATGAAGGAGCTGGAAGCGCTGTGTCAAGTGCTGGGCGAATACGGTTGTCCACTAGTCATCCATCAACGCAGTGAAGGGGATGAAATCCTTGAATCAATGGATGAACTGATCGAAATGATGTCGCGCTGTGGTGCTCATCTTCATTTTTCGCATTTAAAGAATTGCGGGAAATTGAACTGGCACAAGACACCGCAGGTCTTGGCAAAAATTGATGAGGCACGTGAGAACGGATTGGAAGTGACATTCGACCAATATCCGTATCCTGCCGGCAGCACGATGCTCAGCGCTATCCTGCCCCCTTGGGTCAATGACGGCGGCGTGGAAGTCATGTTAAAAAGGCTGGTTGCGCCAGAAACACGCGAACGGATCAAACAAGAAATGGCGAGTGCATTACCTGGATGGGATAGTATGTCAAAATGGGCAGGCTGGGACGGCATTATCGTCACTTCTGTCGAAACGCCTGACAACCAACTCTATATAGGCAAAACCATTGAAGAAATTGCCGAACTTAGAGGTGCGGCTGATCCGGCAGATGTGGCACTTGATTTGATATATGAAGAAAAGAATGCAGTCGGGATGATCGATATCGTCATCAACGAAGACGATATCAAATTAATCTGCCAACATCCGGCAGGGACACTGGGAACCGATGGCTTATTGGCCGGTAAGCCTCATCCGCGGGCATTTGGTTCTTATCCAAAAGTATTGGGCGAGTTTGTGAGGGAAGATAAAATATTGCCGTTGGAACAAATGATCCGACGCTTTACTTCCCAACCAGCACGGATCATTGGATTGCAGGATCGCGGAATCATCAGGGAAGGTCTTGCTGCGGATATTGTTATCTTTGACCCAGATACCATCATCGATCGTGCAACATTTGAGAATCCCGAGAAATTCAGTACAGGTATTGATAAAGTTATCGTCAATGGTCAAATTGTAATTGACGGTATGAATGCTTATCGTAAACCTGTGGGAAAAGTTTTTCGCAGGGAATACCATGTTTAGCGAAGGGTAAATAGCGCTTGGAATATCCGTATTCTTTAGTGAAATTCCATTTGTGGGGAAATGGTGCTGCAAAAAGAGCCCGGTACTCAATCAGTTAGAGTAATGACTGATTGAGTACCGGGCTTATTTTCTATTTTTGCTTTTACTTTGCTGGTTCGATGACGATTTAGGTGCGTTCGTGGGCAATACGGCTCTCTACGAATGTTTCAGCCGTAAAGTCTCATTTCAAGTAGGCTATTTTTTAGTTTCTTCCGGCGGGCAGTCGTTTGTTTCCTCAGGGCTGCCTTCAGTTTCATCGGGCTTCATGGCTCCCAGGGGAAAGGTCGGCAAGATTTCTTCAGAGCCTTTCAAGCGGTATTTCAGCGCTCCGGATGGGCAAGTGTGGATGACGCGCGCCACTTCTTCGGGCGAATCCGCATCAGGCAAGATCCACGGTTTTCTTTTCGTGTCGAAGATTGCATGATTCCCCCGCACGCAGTTGCCGGAATAGGTGCAGACACTTAAATTGAAATAGACATCGACCTGTTCTCCTGTGTATTTTCGGTAACCGTTCGCTAATAGTTCAGATTCATTCATAATAATGGCTCCCCTCTCGGACCGTTTATTGGTAGCGGATTCATTTGTATCCATTATATCACTTTGGCCATGAAATACGTACAGGAAGGGCGCCTATCTGGACGGTTTCTCAACTGCAAGCATCAGCGGTGCTCATAATTTGCCGGTGTTGTATAATGTAAGCAAATCAGTTATTTTGCAAGTGCTCCTAGGACGTTCTGGAGGGATCGAAGATGTTTAACAAAAAATACGGGATGAGAATCCTTTTTGCAACTTTATTTTTGATGGCGTTTACAACTGCTTGTGCGGACGGACAGAATGCAGATTCTGCTGTCGTGGAGTCGGCTTCAACTGCCTATGATCCAAATAAATTGGATGCATTCTATGTTGCTTTTTCCCCGGGTTCGGATGAAACAGAACGGACTTTCAGCTGGCACACGCCGAAAACGAAAAAAGAAGGGTTGGTCGAACTGAGCCTGTTGGATGAAGAAGGAAATGTCGTGTCGACCAAAACCTTCGATGCGACCGTCACCGACACGCAGAGCGGCTATTCGACGCACGAAGCTACTGTTACAGGACTGGAAGAATATCAAATGTATGCCTATCGATTCGGCGATGGCTACCGGGCTTGGTCTGCGCCGTACACGTTCCAAACGCAAGCGGCTTGGGACGGTTCCTTCAACTTTCTCTTCTTCGGTGATCCGCAGATCGGTGCGGGCGACGGCACACAGATCGATGCAGATGGTTGGGACTGGACCGTGACAGCCGCCACCGAGAGATTTCCGGAAACGGACTTTTTTGTTTCTGCGGGCGACCAGGTAAACATCGCCAACAATCTGAGTCAGTATGATGGCTATTTTTTCCCGGAAGAACTGGCCACCTATCCGATCATGACCATTGTTGGTAACCACGATTATACCCCGTTTGCGGACTATTTCAATCCACCTAACGAGACCGGCCTTGGGGAGGACGGTGCCGGCAGTGATTTCTATTTCACATATGGAAACACGCTCTTCATCGCTTTGAACACCCAAAGGAGCGATACTGAAGAGCACCGGGAAGCGATGGAACTTGCAATTGCGGCAAATCCGGATGCGACCCATCGGATTGTACTCTTGCACAAGTCAATCTACAGCAGTGCGGATCATGCGCTGGATGAGGATGTCCTTGCCTTGCGTGCGGGTTTGGTGCCGGCATTTGATGAATTGGATATTGATGTCGCTTTGATGGGGCACGATCATGTCTATGTGCGGACCTATCAGATGAAAGGCGACGCGGCCGTAGGGGAAGTTGCCTACAATGAGGAGGGAGCGGCAGTCAATCCCGACGGCACGCTCTACTTGACCGGTAACTCGGCCTCCGACTCCAAATATTACGAAATGCAGGACCCTTCCGTTTATGAGCGCTACTCCGCAGTTGCCCTGCAGTTGGAGGAACCCACCTATATGAATGTCGAGGTGACGGACGACTCCCTTACCTTCACCACCTACAAAGTGTCCGACCAGTCGGTTGTGGATGCGTACAGCATTGTGAAGACGGTTGGGGAAGAATAAAAGAGAATAATGGTTGGAGTGCCTTTTTGCTGCTATCAGAGATCCTTTTTTTCTGATAACAGTGAAAAGGTTTTTTAGGGCTTGATGTTACGGCGGAAAGATGTTCTAATTTAATCATCGAATTATAGTAGAATCAGAAATGAGGGAATATAGTGTGAACCTAAGCCAAAGCCACAATCTTACCCAGTCGCAGACGCAAAAGCAAACGCTTTCGCAAAAGGCGTTGCAAGGGATTCATTTGCTTCAATTGGGCAGATTGGATTTACGTGATTATCTGGAACAGAAGGTTTTGGACAATCCCTTCCTGCAGCTGGAAGTCAGGGAGTCGCGAGCTTCCGGAAACAATAGCCAAGCCAATGACCTGAGTTGGATACCTGACCGCAAACAGTCCCTTTATGAATACGTTACGGAGCAAGTGCTGCTGACGTACCGCGATACATATCTCCGCACGTTGATTTTTTGGTGGATCAACCAGTTGAACGATAGGGGCTATGTCATCAAAAGTATCGAAGAAGCAGCTGCCGAAACGAAGGCCGACCCTATTCAACTGATGGATGCCTTGACGTTGCTGCAGCAACTGGATCCTCCGGGAATAGGGGCACGTAATCTGCAGGAATGCCTGATGCTGCAGACGGAGCGACGGGAGGATGCGCCCGACATCGCATACCTCGTGCTGGAAGAATCATTTGATGATCTGATCAACAGAAAATGGGGCGCCATCTCCAAAAGGTATGCGGTCTCGTTAGAAAACATCCAGGCAGTTTTTGATTTTGTCCAGCATCTGACGCCATCTCCAGGGATGGCATTCCAAACTGAAGAGCAAATCTCTGTCAGGCCTGATATCATCGTCACCATCAAAGACGCGCAGCTGATGATAAAAGAAACCAGATATGGCGTACCGATTCTGTCCTTCAACAAAGATTACGCGGGGGAATTGGAGCAATTTCATGATGAAGAAGTGGAAGCGTACATAAAAGACAAAAAGAAGGAATACGAAGCGTTGCAGGAAAGTTTGGCGCTCCGCAGCGAAACGATTTTGCGGGTCAGCACGGCCATCGTGCACAGACAGGCGGCTTTTTTCTTTGACGAAGCGCATCCGCTTGTTCCGTTGCAATTGAAGGATATCGCGGAGGAACTGGGTCTGCATGAATCCACCATCAGTCGCGCAATCAACGACACGTATATCCAAACCGATTCAGGCATCTATGAGCTGAAACACTTTTTCTCACGAAAAGCCAAAACAGAAAACGAAGACGCACTCTCCACAACGTCGGTCCAACAAATGATCCAAAAACTGATCGATGAAGAGGACAAGCGCAAACCTTTGTCCGATCAGAAAATAGTCGATCTGCTGATCAAGGAGCAAATCGACATTTCCAGGCGGACAGTGGCCAAGTACAGGACGGAGCTCAACATTCCTTCCACTTCCAAAAGAAAAAGATTCGACTGACCCTTTATTTTTGACTGCCCAGCAAGCCGCGAAAATCGGCTTGCTTTTTTATATTATTTAATTTACTATTACGATGTAATCCGCTTTCTTTCTTAGGAATGTTTCTTTCTCTCACACACAACATTTTGGGAAGAAGGTTTTACTGTGATTTATGATTATGTAAAAAATTTGGATGTGTACGCGGCTTTGTTGCCAAGGATTGAAAACTACATCAAGTTTATGGTTGATTCCTGGGATTTGCCTGTCGGACGCTATGAATTGAGTGACGGCGATTTTGTTCTTATTCAGGAAGGGACCACAAAACCTGTTTCTGAAGGCAAATTTGAGGCGCATAAAAACTTTTTGGATCTGCAGGTAGTGGTTGCCGGCAAAGAATACATCAAGTGGCAAAACATCGATCTCCTTAGCGAGACGGCACCTTACGATCAAACCATTGATAAAGTGAATTTTTCCGGTGACGGAGATATCCTGAGCATCACGGAAGGCATGTTCTACATTATGTTCCCGGAGGACGGGCATATGGCTTGTGTGCATCTTGACGCGCCCAGCTCCTATCGGAAATTGGTGATTAAAATTAAATTGTAGACTTTTACATAGAAAAAACCGCATAAAAACGGGTGAGAATCCCATTTTTATGCGGTTTTTTAACGAATCAGGAACGATTCGGGTAAGTTTGATACTTACGACAGGAGGTAATGCGGATGGCTGAAATTGTATTCATCAGTCCTAATCAAGAGTTGACGAATGCCGTCAACAGAGTAATAGAAAAATACCAAATCACCAATATGGAGGTTCTTGAGGGCAACCTAGATCAGGGATTGATTCTGGCGCAAAAAGCTGTCAATGAGGGCGCGACCATTGTCATTTCCCGGGGAGGAACCTACAAATTATTAAAAAATAAACTGCATACAATCGTACTGGAACTGAAGCTGACTATCTTCGATATCGAAAACAGCATCGGGACGCTCGTGAACTCAAAAGACGATATCGCAATCATGGGCTACGATAATATGATCCAGGCTTATAAATTGTTGGCCAACCTGAACCACGATCACATCCATATCCATCAGCTGCAATATGATGAAAAAGTGGAGCCATACATCAAGAATTTCGTCAAGAAAGGGATCCATTCTTTTATCGGGGATACGATCGTAACGGAACACTGCAATAAACTGGGGTACCCTTGCCAAATCATCGCGAGCAGCGATGAGTCCGTAAAGATGGTGATTGATGATGCCCAAGCCGTTTTGGAGGGGCAAAAAAAAGAGAGCGAGTTCAACAAACGTTATACCGCTTTGATGGACAGTGTGCATGACGGCTTTATCGCAACGGATGAAAAAGAGACTGTCATTGCCTGCAACCTGATGGCTGAAAAGATTTTGAATTTGGATAAGAATTATCTGATCGGAAAGACGATCAGATCCGTTCCTGAACTGAAGGATTTTTTGAAAATCTACAGCGAAGAAGAGACCGTCATCGAAGAGTTGGCCCTTATCGACGGCAGGAATATGGCCGTCAGCAATGTGCCGATCCAAGTGCAGAATGTTAATCGCGGTTCTGTCCTGATTTTTCAGGAAGTGGCTACGCTGCAAAAGTTCGAGAACAAAATCCGCAAAAAGGTTTTGGGAACGGGCTTTGCGGCCAAGTATCTGCTTTCGGACATCAAACACAGCAGCCGGATCATGCGCGAGTGCATCATCCGCGCCAAAAAGTACAGCCAGTATGACAGCACAATCCTGATTGAAGGAGCAACCGGTGTCGGAAAAGAACTGTTCGCCCAAGGGATTCATAATCAAAGCTCACGGAGGTACCAACCGTTTGTGGCTGTGAACTGTGCGGCGCTGCCGGAAAGTTTGATCGAGAGTGAACTGTTCGGTTATGAAGAAGGTGCCTTTACGGGAAGCCGGAAGGGCGGTCGTCCGGGCATGTTTGAAATGGCCCATAACGGCACGATCTTTTTGGATGAAATAAGTGAATTGCCGCTTCAAACCCAAGGGCATCTGCTTCGGGTGCTGCAGGAGCGCCAAATCGTGCGGGTAGGCGGTACCTCGATTGTGCCGATTGATGTGCGTATCATTTGTGCTTCGAACAAAAATCTGGAGCAGGAAGCCGCAGCGGGGAAGTTCCGTGAGGATCTGCTCTATCGTGTGAATATTTTGAGCCTGAAAATACCGCATTTGGATGAGCGCAAAGAAGATATCCCGATCTTGATGGATTTTTACCTGAGTAAATACAGCAGGAAATATGATAAAAAAGGACTCGTTTTCAGCGAAGAAGTCGTCGAATATCTTACTGACTATCATTACAAAGGCAATGTCCGTGAATTGGAAGGGTTGATCGAAAGAGGGGTCATTCTGGCGGATGACGACAAAATCGCATTGGCGGATATCCAAAAAGGATCTTCCGTTAATGATAATGTGGATCCGAAAAAGACCGATATAAAATCGGTAGCGGGATTATTTTCGGATTTGCCGACCCTAAAAGCATTGGAAGAAGAATATATCGAATATCTCAAAAACAAAGTATCGACCACGAACGAATTGAGTGAAATTTTAGGGATCAACCGTTCCACTCTGTACCGAAAGCTGAATGAGAATAAGAAATGATGCAAAAATAGAATGCGAATGTTGCATAATGATACAAATTTAAAGCGATGAAGTGATGGAAAAAAAGCGAAAAGCTTGATTTCATCACTTTTTTTGTTGAACGAAAAAGTTGGCACGCTAATTGCTATTATATAAGTGTGAGAGAAAGAAACGAATAAAGAAAAAGGAGGGCGGGGCATGATTTTTATTATTGCTGATGATTTGACGGGCGCCAATGATAGCGCTATCCAGTTCAAGAAAAACGGATTTGCGACCTATGTTGCGATAACAGCCAATAATTTGGATCAAAACCAAATATCCGATTATGGTGCGGTCGCCATCAATACTGATACCCGAGCGCTAACGCCGACAGATGCGTTCGCTTCGGTTTACCGATTGGTTACGGAGCAGAAAGCAGCTTTCCCTGATGCGGCCTACTACAAAAAAATAGATTCCTTGTTTCGCGGGAATCCTGTTCAGGAAATCGAAGCACTGATGGATGCAGGCACGTTTAATTTTGCTTACGTCGTACCGGCGTTCCCTGAAGGCAACCGTAGCATGAGACATGGGGAAATTTTGAATCTGGGAAAAACGATCGAAGTAACCGAGTTGTTCAACGATGAATCGATAAAAAAAATCGGGCATGTCGCTATCGAGGAAATCCGCAAAGGAAAAGAGCATTTACTTGCCTTTGTGGAAGACTTAAAATGTAAAGGTTGTCAAATTATTTTGTTTGACGGTGAAAACAGCTCTGATCTGGAAACGGCCCATTCGGTTTTTGAAGAAACAAGCAAAGATGTTCTGTTGTGCGGAAGCGCCGGAATCGCAAGCTACATAAAAAATCAGTCCGATCAGACTCAACCTATTCAATCGCCGAACGTAAGAGAAGGTATTTTGCTGTATGCCATCGGCTCAAGGAGTCAGGTGACGGCAAAGCAAGTGAGCTATCTGATGAAAGAGAGCTCAGACCTCAGCATAGCGATCCTCAACGCTGAAGAAATCAAGCGGGGGGATGCAGCAAAGGAAGTCGCCAGAGCTCTGGAAGAACTTTTCAAAGAAGATCTGAAAGAGGAATGCCTGCTTGTGTTGGACAGTCTTTTTGAAGAATCAGCTTTTGACTTGAAAGTCACTGCGGAAATGGAAACAGCAGCCAAGAAAATAATGAAAGCAATCGGTGATATCGCTGTTCAGATCAATGCCAACAAACCCATTTCCAAAATCATTGCGACCGGAGGGGACACAGCCCTCGAAATCTGCAAAACTTTCGGAGCCAGCGGCATCATCCTTAGGGAAGAAATCCTGCCGGGTATCCCATACGGGGAAATCGTCGGAGGCGACCTGGATGGGGCGGTCATTGCCACGAAGTCGGGCGGATTCGGAGAAGAACAAGCACTCATTGATATAAGGGATTTTTTCCTAAATACATCGAAAGAGGTAAAAAAATGGCAATCAATCAATTAAAAGTACCGGGAAAGGTTTTCTCCGGAAATGATTCCTATCTGAAAATGAAGGACATCATCGAAAGTGAAGCAGTGAAAAATGTCCTGCTTATCACAGACAAAGGGATCGAGGGAGCGGGCATCATCAAGCCTGTTCTGGAGCTGCTGCATGACGCAGGCGTGCATACCGAAATATTCTATCATGTCCAAGCGGAGCCTACCCATAATGACGTTACCCAGTTGGTCAACGATATCGGGGAGACGCCAGCCGATTATATCGTTGCAGTAGGCGGAGGAAGCGTCCTGGACGTCGCCAAATTGGTGAGCGTCCTGAAAGGAGCAACCTATTCGATAGAAAATCTGTTGGAAACACCAGGAATCGCCAAAAAACAAGTGAAATCCTTGTTGATCCCAACAACATGCGGCACGGGTTCCGAAGCGACCTGCAATGCCATCGTCGGCGTTCCTGAAAAAGGCATCAAGATCGGGATCGTCAATGACGCCATGATCCCGGAGGCAGCGATTCTGGATGCGGTCTTCGTGAAAAATCTGCCCAACAAACATTTGGCAGCCGCAGCCGTAGATGCTTTATGCCACTGCGTGGAGTGCTACACATCCAACAAAGCCAATGGATTCAGCAATATGTTTGCCGCTGAAGGCGCGAAGCTGATTTTCCACAATATCCGGGAAGCTTATGCCAATCCGGCAAATCTGGAAGCAAGATCGCAATTATTGATCGGATCTTTCTATGGCGGGGTCGCCATCACTTCTTCCGGTACGACCGCGGTTCACGCACTGTCCTATCCTTTAGGCGGGGAGTTCCATATCCCGCATGGCGTAGCCAATGCGATTTTGTTTGAAAAAGTGATGCGCGTCAACAAACCGGACATCACCAATGAACTGGCTGCATTATGTGATGCCGTCTACCCTGAGAAAGCAACGTTGTCGGTAGACGAAAAAGCTGAAGTCATGATTGAAGACATCGCGGATATCGTCCAAAAATTAGAGATCCCAACAGGCTTGGCCGAGTTTGGTGTTGCTTTGAAAGACTTGGATTTCCTGGTCGAAGCCGGAAGCGGCGTGCGCAGACTGTTGGACAACAACAAGCGCGCACTGACAATAGAAGAAATCACGGACATCTATCTGTCTGTACTGAATGATCAAACAGGGGGCGAAAAGAATGAGTAAAAATTTACCGATCATCGGAATAACGATGGGCGATCCTTCAGGAATCGGTCCTGAAATCGGCGTAAAAGCGCTGCTTGACGCCTCGCTGTATGAACGCTGCAGACCTTTACTTGTGGGTGATCCGAAAGTTTTTGAACAGGCAGCTGGCTTTATTGGAGCGACAGATATTGAAATCATACCGATCAAAGAGGTTTCTGAAGCGAAATTCGAACCGAACAAAATTGAAGTGATCGATATCGCCACTGAGGCATTCGACTACCCGATCGGAAAGGTATCTGCGCAATCCGGTGACATTGCTTTCAGAAGCATCGTTAAAGTTATTGATCTGGCCATGAAAAATGAAATCGATGCTACGGTGACAAACCCGATCAACAAAGAAGCAATGAACTTGGCAGGCCACCATTTCGCTGGGCATACGGAAGTCTATTCCCATTACACGAATACACCGAAATATTCCATGATGCTGGCGCATGAAGATTTAAGAGTCGTGCATGTGTCCACCCACGTTTCCTTGCGCCAAGCTTGTGATCTCGTCAAAAAAGAGCGTGTGTTGGAAGTCATCAAATTAGCGAATACGGCCTGCAAAGGGCTAGGGATTGCGGAACCTAAAATCGGGGTTGCGGGTTTGAACCCTCATTGCGGGGAAGGCGGCCTGTTCGGAACGGAAGACATTGAGGAAATCCTGCCGGCTGTGGAAGCGGCTAAGGCAGCTGGAATCAATGCAGAAGGTCCGATTCCAGCGGATACGATCTTCTCGAAGGCACGCGGCGGTTGGTACGATATCGTTGTGGCCATGTATCATGATCAAGGGCATATCCCTTTGAAGGTTGTCGGCTTTGTCTACAACCGTGAAAAAGGCCAATGGGATGATGTCAGCGGAGTGAATGTGACGCTCGGTTTGCCGATTATCCGCGCCTCTGTCGATCATGGAACTGCCTTTGATAATGCAGGAAAAGGAATCGCAAGTGCAGCAAGTTTGGTGAATGCAATCGATTATGCTTGCATGTTGTCTGAAAATAAATAGGACCGGGAGGAAGAAATAGTGGTAGATATTAAAGGAATCATTTCCGCAAACGTAACACCGATGGATGCAAACGAGGATATCAACGAAAAAGAACTCCGCAACCACGTGAACCGTTCACTGGCTGCCGGTGTGGATGGCGTGTTTTGCCTAGGGACAAACGGTGAGGCATACGCACTCAATAAAGAAGAAAAGAAATTCGTCATCGAAGCTTTTGTCGATGAAGTGAAAGGAAGGGTTCCTGTCTATGCAGGGACCGGAGCTGCTACGACAAGAGAAACGATCGAATTGTCGAAAATCGCTGAATCCGCAGGTGCGGATGTGTTATCGGTTGTTGCGCCATTTTTCGCTGCTGCTTCACAACAGGAAATCTACAACCACTATGAAGCGGTCGCCAAGAGCGTGAACTTGCCGATTGTGATGTACAACATCCCTGCCCGTGCCGGGAATGCCATCGCTCCGGAAACCGTTCAGAGACTGGCGCAGATCGACAACATCGTCGGGGTGAAGGATTCGAGCGGAAACTTTGACAATATCCTGCAGTACATCGAGTTGACCGATCCAAAAGAATTCGCTGTCCTTTCGGGGAATGATTCGTTGATCCTGTGGACACTTCAAGCTGGAGGAGCTGGCGGAATCACTGCAGTTGCCAACCTTCTGCCGGAAATCATGGTTTCCATCTATTCAAAATTCTTGGAAGGTGACTTCCAAGGAGCCAAAGCGTTCCAGGATTCCATCCGTCCGATCAGAAACTGCTTTAAATACGGCAATCCGAACACCATCATCAAAAATGCAACAAATATGATCGGCATGCCGGTCGGAAATAACCGTGCGCCATTCAATTACATTTCATCGGAAGCAAAAGATGCGATCCAAGCGACATTGGAGCAATATTACTCTGAGTATTTCGTAAAATAAGTCCTTAACAAGGCATAATATACGTCGTGAACAAGCCGGCATGGGCCTTGTAACCATGCCGCTTGTGACTCGCCGGAATGTAAACGTTAGCAAAATGTGATTCGGATCAAAAAAACAGAAGAATTCAATTATAGGAGGAATTATAGTGGCAGTGAAATTACCGAGTGTTAGACAATCAGAACCAAATGGTGTGGTGTACCGCGATGAATTTTTGAACATAGACTTTGCTTTGATTCCGACCGGAGGAAAAAATACGGCGCATGCTCCAGCTTTGATCGAAACCGAAGATGGCGGCCTATTATGTGCTTGGTTCGCCGGCAGTTTTGAAGGCAGCGGCGACATCTCCATCGCTGTTTCAAAATTGGACCCAGAAACGCAAGTCTGGTCAGTGCCTGAGATTGTGTCTAAAGGGATCGACCGCAGTGAACAAAATCCTGCTTTCTTCAGAGCACCGGATGGCCAAATCTGGCTGATCTACACTTCTCAAGTAAGCCGTCAAGAAGGCAAAGACAATATGCAATTCACTTCCATCATCATGGTCCAAAAATCAAGTGACGAAGGCCAATCTTGGGGAGAACCGGAAGTGCTGTTCGCAAGCGAGGGAACTTTCTCCAGACAAGCTATCCAAATATTGAGCAACGGGCGTTGGATTTTCGCCACTTGGTTATGCGAAGACTCCCCGGAAGGCTTGACCAATGACCCGACTGAATTCCAAGTATCGGATGATCAAGGCCAAACTTGGAAAGCGGTACGCATGCCGGACAGCAACGGCCGCGTGCATGCCAGTGTGATCGAATTCGAAGCAGGCCATCTCGTAGCCTTCATGCGCAGCCGTTTCGCTGACCATGTATACACGAGTGAATCCCATGATTTTGGCGACAGCTGGACCGTTCCGGAAGCGAATGTATTGCCGAACAACAACGCAAGTGTCAGCGCCATCAAACTGCAATCCGGTGAAGTCGCTTTGGCTTACAATGTGAACGCCGCCAATAATGCTGAATTCGGGAAAGTCGCTTGGCCAGGCCTGCGCAATCCGGTAGCTGTTTCTGTTTCGGAAGACTTCGGCAAAACGTGGCCGATCGGAAGAGTCTTCGAGTGTGCGGAAGGCTTCATCGGGATCGAAAATAAAACCAACAATGCGCAATACGAATATCCGACCCTTTACCAAGACAGCAAAGGCGTATTGCACTTGGTGTATGCATACAAGAACAGAATTTGCGTAAAATATGTCCGTTTCACAGTGGAAGATCTGTTCGGAGAAAAGAGAGAAACGGAAGGATTGTACAATCCGACTTCGGGAGCAGGCGTAGAAAAATAACAAAGGTTGATCCGACGCGGTCTACCGCTGACCGCGTTGGGATAAAGCCAAGTCAACAAAATATCCAATCAACTTAGTAATGAAAGAAAGAGGAGATGTAAAAATGACACTACAAATGATTCTCGCCCTTGGTATCTTAATTCTTATGATCGTAATGATCATGTCCGACAAATTTGCTTTCGGTGCACCGCCGCTTATGGCCTGTCTGCTGTTGGTAGTTACGGGTCTGTCCACTGTTCAGGAGGCTTTCGCTGGCTTCATCAACCCAAGTGTCGTCATGGTCGCCGGGTTTATGGTCGTTATGGCGGGGCTGATGAAGACTAGCCTGATCAGCAATGTTCAATCCGCTATGATCGCGCTCGTAAATAAAGGCGGTTACAAAAGTTATGCCCTTCTGTTAGTGGTTGTTATGCTTGGTGCCAGCCTTGCGGGTGCCGGTTCAACTGGTTATTATGTACTTATTCTATCTTTGGTATCCACTATCCCTTACAACAAAAAAATGCCTACATCCAAGCTGATGATGCCTTTGGGCTTTGCAACGAACCACCCTTTGATTCCTTTCAACGTCGCGCTCTTCTATGGGGTAACGGTCAGCGTACTTGAGAGTGCAGGTTATACCGGCGGGCTTTCGATGCCAAGATTTGCTATCGTGAATTTCATCCTGGCGCTTGGTTTCTTGGCTTGGAGTTTGGTTGCTTACCGTCTGCTGCCGGATCATCCGATCATGCAAGCTGCTGAAGATGGTGCGGAGGTTCAGAAAACCGAAGCGCCAGTCATGCTGGCATGGAAAGAATTCATCACTATCGCTGCCTTCATCATCAGTGTCATCGGTATGATGATGATGAGCGTACTGGGCAATGCTGCCTTTGTCATTCCTGGTATTGCCGGAGCGATCTTGCTGATCATCGACGTGCTTGACTTCAAGGAAGTCCGCGACAATATGGGTGCACCTGTAATCATTATGATGGCTGGTGTTATCGGGGTGGCTGACGCGTTGGCTAATTCTGGATTCACCGTTATGATCGGGGATGTTGTGGCGAAAACATTGGGCAACAACATCAATCCATTCATCCTTATCCTTATGTTCGCGCTTTTGACCAGTACCAGCGCTACTTTTACTGGCTCGAATATGGGTTCTGTCTATATCTTTGCGCCGATCGCTATCGCAACCAGCATGAGTTTGGGACTGAATCCTGTCGCAGCCGCAGCTGCCGTTGTCGTATCCGGATGGAACGGCGGCTACATGCCGGTCGATGGTATGCCTGCTATGATCCTGGGTATGGGTAAATACAAGCTTCCGGAATTCTGGATGTTCTCCGTACCGATGTACCTGATCCGTATTCTGGCCCTATGTGTAGGCGCAATGATTATGTTCCCTGTAAACTGATAATTTGACGGAAGGAACATTTTGTTAAAGGGGCTGTCTCATTCGAGACAGCCTTTTGTACGTTACTTTCAATACGGCTGGGAAGGGTGAATCCGATGATTGATATTATTTCCACAAAAGCACTTTATTATTATATTTCCAGTAAAGCAGGCTATGATCCGTGTAAAACCATCTATCTTTGTGCACCAGCTGAAGCATCCACTTCAATAGAATCTGCTGAGCAGTTTGCGGTGGAGTCTGGTTGGCAAGCAATTGCAGAAGAACAGGAAGCGATACTTGTGGTTCCGGTGGCCGTGAACGGATGGGATGCAGAACCGCTATCCCTCTTGATGGACATCTATAATGAAACCAAAAACAGCTTCCATACTCGCAGTGGAGAAGCTATCTGGGGACGCACGGGAACCCTCTGGTGTTGGGAAACGATCCTGTATCTGGTAGGTTATGAAGAGGGTGCAACGTTTGCCGGCAACGTACTGGCCAGTCATCCGAATATGTTTGCAGGAGTGGCATTGGTTAATGGTGTACCCAATGACTATTCTAAAGCAGAGGCACCGTCCAGTCATTGGATGATAAAAACTGCGAGTGAAGACTACGCTGTGAAGAACAGTGAAATCCCTGTACATCTTTGGTTGTTTGAAGAAAACGAAGAAGTAGCGCAAAAAGCAGTAGACTACTTTGGCAACAGCAGATCCAATGATAACCCGGCAGAACAGGTTCGTCTTTTCGTGGGTGACTATTCTTCGGAGGATGCCAGGCTAAGTCAGATGATTTTTGAAGAATGCTTCAGCCATGTAATTCGCTGGAAGAATAGCCCGGATGGGACTCTTGCTCAGATAGACAATAAGAAAGAGTTTTATGCAGACCCTCGTTTTATCCGAAAAACAGCAGTTGTAGGGGAGCGTAGTTATGATTATTTTATCCATCTGCCCGAGAAGAAGACCGCCGATCAGGTTAAGGGGCTTCCGCTGGTGTTTACGCTCCATGGGAGAGGGGAACCGGCTTGGATGTTCACAACAAAAAACGGATGGGACATATTAGCAGATGAGACGCAGGAATTTGTGCTAGTGTCTCTTGATTCGCCGGGTAATATTTGGTTTGTGCTTCGGGATGATGAAGTGTTCGAGAAAGTAATTGCAAAGATGATTGAGGAATATCAAATCGATGAGACTCGTGTATATTTGACAGGTTTTTCTAACGGAGCAATAATGACTCGTGAAATGGCATATTGCCGACCGCATCTATTTGCCGGCATCTCGCCAAGCAATGGTCCGTGGTTTGATTCACGTAGCATGCAGTTAAAGGATGATTCCAAACCGCCAAAAGAAATGGCGCCAGAAGTAGCTCAGATGATGAAAGAGTTTGAAAAGTCCGGATGGGAAATGCCTTGCGCTTTTTTCTATGGGGATAATGACCCGGCTGCGGATGCGCAGGAAAATGCAGCGCTTGAATTAATGCTGAGAGTGAACAACTGTGAAGAGGAATCATCCAAAGTATATACAGAGGACAATTACTTTACCCTGGATAAAGGATATAAAGAGGGCAATCGTTTTCAAACAGAAGTGTATTGCCGGGAAGATCAGAGCGCTCGCGTCTGTGTCACGATTATGAAGAACATGCCACACGGTGCGATCGCAGAAGAAGCACGCTTTACATGGGAATTTTTGAAGCAATTTTTTCGGCCTAAGGGCAGCGAAAAGGTGTTAAATAAAATTGGGAAGGTTGAATCCGATGATAGATACTATGAATGAAGTTACGCTAGTCTCACCGTTGGCCGGGAAATTGTTCCTGGAAAAGGTGGAAGGGAATATCGCAGCGCAGAATACCCCTGAAAACAACATAGAGGTTGCTGCCGGGGGAAATCGGACGATGTATGTGTATGCCCCCGCGTCAGGCTGCTTCGATCCTAAGCAGACGCAGGTGCTGATGATATTGAGGGATGAGGCGGATGAGGAATCTGCAGCAAGGTTGATGGCCTCTTACGGCCTCGATAAATTGGCTGAGGAAAAACATCTGATTTTGCTGTTCCCGAATCCGACTGAGCTGGGGTGGAACTACGCAGAAAAGGAAGATCTTGAAAATGATATGGAATTCCTGAAGCGCTGTTTTATGGGGCTTGCTTCAGGGAAAGCAGGCGTTGGCGGATTCAACGGGATGATCTTCTATCTCGCAACCTCAGGATCCGCTTCCGCCATGATATTTACCTTGGCAGCCATTTCGCCTGTCGATGCTGCAGGCATCATGATCTCGGATTTCCCATCTGATTATCGTATCCCTGCCGGTGCTCTGTACGCTCCGCAAGTAGCTTATCTCAATGGCGAAAATAAATTAGCTGAAGCTTATTTACGGAAATGCAACGGCATCTGCGGGATGACCAGCATAGCGGACGGAAGGATCGCCTATTCAAACAGCAACAACGAATGCATCAGACATGTAGTTTCCAGAAAGGAGATCGATCAGGAGGAAGTCCGGTTCGCTTGGGACTATCTTTTTTCCGAAACCAGACGTTGGCGAAACGATACTTTTGGCACCTATCAGAGACGGACAACCTTCTCGGAGCGAGGTTTCGAGCAGCATGTGGACGAAGTGCTGCCTGGTTTGCCGGATGGTTCAACGCACACATGGTATGAATATGTTCCCCCGCAACTGAGGGGCAGCCATGAAAAGGTCCCGATGGTCATCTATTTCCATGGAATCGGCTGTGTGCCGCTGTACGGTGCCGAGCAGAGTGGGTGGCATGATATAGCCGACAGGGATAATTTCATTGTGGTTTATCCCCAGCCTTCGATAGAAAAAAGATGGAATGTTTGGGATGATGACCGCTTGCCGAGCGACTTTGACTTCATTTTTGCTTTGATCGAGTATCTGGAAGGGAAATATGCCATCGATCCAACCAGAATCTATCTTTCCGGCTTCTCGATGGGAAGCATGATGACGAATGCATTGGCCGCCGCGTATCCGGAAAAATTTGCCGCAGCAGCCCCGTGCAATGCACCGCATCTGGGCTATTTATCAACGCTGTCCGGGATGGCACCGCTTATCATGAAATTGAATCCCAAATCGAATATCCGCAATCTTATGTTGGAGCCGGAAGGTAAGGAATCCGCAGTGAAAAGACTGGCGGACTTCAAAAAGCAGGCATTTGATTACCGCATGCCGGTCATCCAAAATATCGGCCTGTTGGATTTGGAGTGGTCCTTGACGGATCCGGACGGGCCCTGGAGAAAAACGTTCGCTTACTGGATGGACTATAACGGCATTGCCGACCATGCGGCTGGAACTGCTGGCCCCTATGAATCAGAGCTGATCGCTGATGAAAATTTGTATGAAGGTCTGGATCAGCGTTTTTTGCATCATAAATGGCACAGCGAGGACTTTCCGGACACACCGCTTTATGAGTTGGTCTATGCGAAAAGGATGCCGCATGCTGTCGATCTGAGGCAGATTGAAATGGCGTGGGAGTTCATGAAGCAGTTTGCGAGGAACGAGGATGGCTCTTTGATTTTGTTGGATGAGCGAATTTAATGAGTGTGTAAGGGGTGTGGAAAAGATGAACAGCGATTCATTCAAAGATAAAATCGTTCTGATCACTGGCGGAGGCCAAGGCATCGGCAAGGGTATGGCACTGGGGTTCGCAAAAGTGGGCGCTTCGCTGGCGATCGTCGGCAGAAATCCGGTAGCATTGGAAGAAACCCAAAAAGAAATCATCGGGTTGGGCGGAGAGTGCTGCTGTTTCCAAGGCGATATTGCGGATGAACAAGCTTGTCGGGAAATCGTCGGAAACGTACTGGGCGCATACGGAAGAATCGATGTTTTGATAAACAATGCCGGAATCATGAAACGAACCGGCACTTTGGAGACAAGCAATGATGATTGGAGAAGCGTCATTGATGTGAATCTCAACGGCGTCTTTTATCTGTCGAAACTTGTGCTGGCTGAAATGAAGGAAAGAAAAGCAGGAAATATCATAAACATCACTTCCGCTAATGGCGTTACGCCGCATCCTAACGCCTCTCCCAGTTATGGGGCTTCCAAGGCTGCCGTGACCTATTTGACCAGGCATTTCGCAATGGAATTTGCGGGTGATGGCATCCGCGTGAACGCAATCCAATGCGGTCCGATCGAGTCGAAAATGACGGATCAATGGTCGGATGACTATCGTCAGAAATCGCTGGCGAACATTCCGCTAGCGAGGCTAGGGACTGCGCAGGATGTGGCTTCTGCCGCTCTATTTTTAGCATCGGACGAGGCCGCGTTCATAACCGGCACAAGCTTGAATCTGAGTGGCGGGAAGTTGATGCAGTAGAGCGTGGTAGGTAAAACATGGCCGGATGGGGCAGAATTGTCGGATAACAGGCAAGTATCCGATAATTCGGAATCGCCCGCAAGCGAAATTGTCGAATGTCGGAGTGCATTCGACAATTTGATCACAGCATAGAGCTTAATTGTCGAATATTGTAGTAGTATTCGACAATTCACCAAAAACGAAGGACGAAATCACCAAAAAAAGCTGATTGCATACTCGCAATCAGCTTTTTTCTGTGGAAGTTCTCCTCCATAACTAGACGAAATCCTCGAATGTAGGGGGGCTATTCGGGAAAACGGCCTCGCCACACTTTGTTATTTTTCTTTCGAGCCGTTCGTTTCTTAGGCATCCTCCGTTCCAGCTCCCCATTCACATCCGCGATGATCCCTTTGGCGTTGCTGTTGAGGAGGCTGAGACTTCCGGTGATGACTTCATAACGGCTGTCTTCGTAAGGGGCATCGTTTTTGGCGGCAGTGCAAATCGGATAGGTCGTTCCTTCTGCGGACTCGAGAATTTTTTCGAGGACAATCTTATGTTGCCAATCATCGCCGAAGTCATATGTGTAACGGGCCTGGTCCTTCTCCACCAGGAAATGATCATGCAGACGCTCCTCTGTTTCGGAGAGGCGAATCTTTTCGTCGTCAAAAAAGAGCCCGAAAAGATGGGATTCTTCATCCTCCTCGGCAGATTCGATAATGACATTTTTCTGGCGGATGCCGTTCGATTTTTGGATCCTGAATTCGTGTAGATGATCATCCTGCCAATCGAACAGAATTTGGATGATTTTGTGCAACTCCAGGAAAGTGCTGGAGCTGTTGACCTGCACCTTCCGCCAGACAGGCACGCCGACGTTTTCGAGCGTGATCTTGAAGGAATAGACTTGTGGCTGCTTAGGTGCGGCTGGCTTTTTCGATTTCCTGGAGGATGGATTCAATAGCTGCGTTAATTCATCCAACTGTCCTTTTAAAATGCCATAGTTTTCTCCGCGCTCCGGAGACCGTTCAATGAGTTGGTGGAGTTCTGCCAATATAGCCTCTGCGGGAGATAATGTTTTGCTGAAAGTGACTGTGTATTCATTTGGAACATCCTGAACGGAAATGTATGTTGCTGCGTCACCGGGTTTCTTGAAGTAATTTTTGACGAGTGCATCCTTCTCATATGAGGATTCTTCAAATACACGGCTGCTTTCAGATGCAGCATTGTAAACAAAATGTTCATCAATTGCTTGATCGTCAGAGGGTTGCTGATGAATCGTGACACCGGACTGCGTTTTCCCATTCGAGCGAATGATGTTGAAGAAATGCTTTCTGGGAACTTCTTCTTTGAAGGCATCTAAAATTTCTTGGTGGAGCTGCTCGAATGTGGAATTGTCTTCAATCCGGAGTATGTGTGAAATCGGTCCGGTAAGCAGCTTTTTTTCTATCGTCATTTCGTAAATCACATGAAAGCCTCCTTGGCAAAAATAATTGCCGCAATTTGAGTGTCGGTAACCCCATCATAACCAATAATGGGGTTAGGAAGCAACCTGATATGATGCGATGAGCATACCGAAAAATGGTTTTTATTCTTAAAAGGCTATCCTTCCAATGTGCACCAAAGTCAATTCTGTGATATATTCACAAAATTGTTTCAGCGTGTATCTGGGTGTATGATAAGGACATCGAAAGATTGCAACCGTTTCGGATACCCATTTGTTTTTTGAGCACTGTCTCTTCGGATTTGTTATTCAGAGGAATGGAGTGTCGAAAATGACTAGACAAAAAAATCAGATAATGGTCCAAAGCAAGTTCATCTGTCAGGAATGCGGAGCGCAGATGGTGCTCTACCGCAAAAGAGCAGAACAGCGCAAATTGGGGCACATTAAGCACATGCATTGCCCAAGCTGCAAGGAAACAAGGGCTTTCTCGGAAATCAAGGATTGGGACCGGAATGTCATTTTTTGGGAAGATTACCAGGAGGCGCTCTTGACAGAAGAGAAAACGGACGAACTCTGGGATGCGCTCTGGACGCGCAGTTCCGAATCATTGTTACATGGCTGAAAGGGAGGCGGACAATAATGTATGAAGACAATATTTTTGAGAGTCATGAATTTGAGGCAAAAGCTGATTTTGAAATGGACTGGGAAGACTTGTTGGAAGAACTGCGCGATTATGAAATACCTGAAGAGAGATTGAGTGAATTGGCTGCTCAGGATGGTGGCTTTCCGTTCCTGGAACTGAATTTCCAAGAACTGCGCTATCTGAATTTGATGGATGAACAGCTCTATGTCGGAGAAAACGAATCTGCAGAATTCTACACAAGCATGGCGAACACCTACGGCACCAGGGGGATCGATGGAATCGAATATGCCCTCATGGATGACTTCGCGTATCATTATTTCCATGAAATGATGACGGTTGAGGCGGTGGACCGCCAAGGCAGGCAGTTCGTCATGATCTATGGCATGCCCGATAACTGGGAGGAAATTGAGCGACAGGTAGAGGAGAAAGTCTGGGATCCCAGTGAGGAGGATGAAGTGGCGGCAGCTGAGGGCACCAAAATGTGGGCGCACCCGGATATGGTCATCAGCATGATTGATTTCCGCAACGAAATCATCAATCGGGCAGCGTTTGAGTTGCGCAAAAACGGCGTCCCGCTGGAACTGAATTTCCTATCCAAACGGATGTTCATTGACGATGTGCTCGTATCGAGGGCGATCACACTTCAGATGCCGGGCATAATCGCGGCTTTTGAAAAGATCTCTGAGAATTTCAGCGATGTCGACCATTTGGCGTTTTCGATGGATGACAAAAGAGCCCACATCTTTTATGCCGATATGGATGAAACGATCGATCATATGCTTACGACTTGCGGTAGGATAGCGAACAGATCGGGAAAACGGTCCGGAATCGGTGAGGTTTTTTATGACACTTTCTTGGATCGAGTCGAACGCGCGTTGTTCGAACTGATTTTCCTCGTCAACAAACCGACAGATGAACTGGCTTTCGTGAGTGGGGTCGCGATGCAACGATTGGATTCGATCCGGGCAGGCGAGATGGAGTTGGGGGAACTGACCTTGGACGAGATCAACCGGCTGATGCACAGTTTTCCGGAATTGCTGAATTTGGATTGGCTATTTTCTTAAAAAATTGATTTTTCAGCGTTCGATCAATCCCCGTAGAGCTTCATCGTATTCTTCCAGTGATTCAAGCACATATGCTAAAAAGGTTTCGGGATCATTCTTTTGCTTATTTGTGTGCCAGAAATGGAGTTTGGTTCGTGATTCTGATGACAATCGGATGACTCTGGCGGAAGCTGTTTTATTTGAAAACCGTCTCATTTTTTTCATCTTGTTCATACCTTTCGAAGAGGTGGGTTGTAGTTATCCATAGCTTATCAGAAACCTCAACGATTGTATCAATATTTCCCCTTTCCATCTGAAAAACGCTTGTAAATCTGCCGTCATAATGGTACATTCTCATTATAATCTAATGTTCGGAAGAGAGAAGGGAATCAGCATGAATTATGTATTTATCTCACCCCATTTTCCAAGTAATTTCAAGAATTTTGCAGTCGGACTGAAGCGTGCGGGCGTGCATGTTTTCGGCATCGCCAGCGAACCGTATGAGTTGTTGGATGCGGACTTGCGCGAGAGCCTGACCGAGTATTTCCGCGTCAATGATATGGAAAACTATGATGAAATGCTGCGCGCGGTGGCTTACTTGACTTACAAGCATGGCAAGATGGACCGCATCGAATCGCACAACGAATACTGGTTGGCGCAGGATGCGCGCTTGCGCACCGATTTCAACGTCTTTGGCTTCAAAAACGAGGATATGGCCTTCGTAAAACTGAAGTCCGCCATGAAAGAAAAATTCAAGGAAGTCGGCATCCGGGTAGCGCGCGGACGCGTCATCGGTGACTATCACGACGCGCTCGGGTTATGCCACGAATACGGGTTCCCGGTCTGCATCAAGCCTGATTCAGGCGTGGGTGCAGCGGATACGCACAAAATCCGTTCCGAAGAGGAGCTTGGACACTTTTTCCATGTGAAGAATCCGTATGAATCGTATATTCTTGAGGAATTCATCGACGGGAAGATCGTCACGTATGACGGTTTGACCGATGCCGCAGGGAATATCCTTTTTGATGCAACGCTGGTGTACGAAAAAGCTGTGTTGGAAATCGTCGAAAAGAATGCGGATATGTTCTACTATGTGGACCGCAATATGCCGGATGATCTGCGCGAAATCGGAACCAAGCTCGTTCAGGCCTTCAATGTCCGCGAGCGTTTCTTCCATTTTGAATTTTTCCGTTTGCCTGACGGCAGCCTTGTTGCCTTGGAAGCCAACCTGCGTCCGCCAGGCGGACATACGATGGACATGTGGAACTGGGCAAATGATGTCGATCTGTACGCCGCTTATGGGAATCTGGTCGCGACCGGTAATTTCGCGGCACAGATGAACACGCCTTACTACTGCTGCTATGTCAGCCGCAAGGGCGTCCATCCTTACCGCTTCACGCATGAGGAAGTCATGGCCCGTTACGGAGGCAATGTGGTCCTGTTTGAAGAAATGCCGGGGATTTTTGCGGCCATCATGGGGGATTTCGGCTACGTCATCCGTGCGGCAGAATATCAAGAACTGATGGACATCATCCATATGATTTCCGTAACCGAATAGACTGGGGGAAATAAGATGCACGTAGAATATTCATCACAATGGAGCGGTCACCTGAACCGTGAGATGCGTTTCAATCGCTATGGACATGCGGGTAAACCGATCATCGTCTTCCCATCATCCGGAGGCAGCCACAACGAATACGCGGACTTCGGCATGATTGAAGCCTGCCAGTGGTTCATCGACCAAGGCTTGGTGCAGTTTTACACGCCGGACAGCGTCGACAACGAATCATGGCTGTGCGAATGGAAAAGTCCGTACGATCGGGCCAACATGCACGAACGCTATGACCGCTACATCATCGAAGAATTGGTGCCGCATATCAAGCACCAAACGAATCATCAGGGGCCGATGATCGCGACCGGCTGCAGCATGGGTGGCTACCACAGCCTGAACTTTTACCTGCGCCATCCGGATGTCTTCGACAGCGTCATCGCGCTGAGCGGCCTTTACGATGTCCGCTATTTCTTCGGGGATTACCATGATCGCAATGTCTATGAGAATTCGCCGATCGACTACCTGTGGAATCTGAACGACGGCTGGTTCCTGGACAAATACCGTTCCGGCAACATCATCGTCGCCACCGGCCAAGGCAATTGGGAAGAAGTCAGCATCAAAGACACGAAGAAAATCGAAGAAGCGCTGCGCTTCAAGAACATCCCCGCCTGGATCGATTTCTGGGGCCCGGATGTCCACCACGACTGGGAATGGTGGCGCGTCCAGATGCCATATTTCCTGGGCAAACTGAATGAGCAAGGCAAACTATAATGATGAAAAATCCGTCCTTCCGGCATTTTGCCGGGAGGACTTTTTCTTGCGTGGGGATTAATGCTTGGGGCCGAGACCGGGCCGGCCCCCTTTTTTGCGCGTAAACATGAATAACTGGCCGTTATCCATCTTTTCCGTCCGGTTTATGCCGCAGAATGATGAATGACGGGATCAATAATGAAATTCTCTCGAATTCAGGGTGCAGCAATTCAAAAATTGATTATAATAATACTATTGTTCTGGCTTGTCCAGTAGAAATAGACAAACATTGGTGGTTGCAATACGACTTGAAGTTATCATCTTCCTTGATGTGAAAGCGTTTTTGGAATTGGGCCCAGTCGATTTTGAATTTAGGGAAAACGATTGGACCGAGATAAGCTTCAAATGAAAAGGTTTGCAAGATATACTAAGTTTCGTAAGGAGGGTGTACATGTACGACAATCGATTAATGATTCTCCTCAAAAAAATCATCGCCATGCCGCAGATGCATTATTGGGAATTGGGATTGAAAATGAACGAGCCGACTAATGTGCTCACGCAAGACTTAGCTACCTTGAATGAGTTGTTGGCCAAAAATGATTTTCCAACGGTGTCAGTTGATCCAGAAAAATACACCGTACCCAAATCCTTGATTGCCATGGAGGATGAGCTTCAAAAAGTTTTCGCTTCACCGCAGATTTATCTCGATGAAGAAGAGCGGATGTATATGCTTTACCTCTATACATTCATCCGCAAAGATTTCATTTCCAATTTTCACTATCAGGATCTATTGAAAGTAAGCAAGAACACGACATTGGCCGATATCAAACGGCTGCGCTGTAAGTTGTCCGAATACGGAATTACCTTGGAATATCAGCGCTCAAGAGGGTACTTCTTGGAGGGGGATGAGGCCGATAAACGGCGGATGGCTTTCCACAGTATCAGCCAGTTGTTGAGGCACGCTTCCGGCAATTGGGCATTGAACTACATTGCGGAAGATTGGCAGGAAACGATCGACCTTGAGCCGGTCATCAGGATCATCAAAGCTTACGCAAACGAACACAACATGCATTATGTGGAGGAAAGGATCCGTGACTCGCTTTATCTTATCCTTTACACAAGGATCCGGGTAGCGCGTGTCCAAGGGCACTTGACTTTTACAGAGAAGCAGCAAGAAGTTTTGTCGGCAAGTCCGCTATGGGAGTTGGCAGAGAAGGTGTACCGCCACTTGTTTAAGGACATCGAGATTCAAGGGGAGAAAGAGGAAATTGGCTTCATCGTGATGCTTTTCCTAGGAACGATTGAAGGCAAATGGGAAAACAGCGAGGATGAAGACCTCAAAAAAATCACAATGGCCATCATTTCCGAAATGGAACGGATTGCCGTCGTATCTTTCGAAAGGAAAGAGGAACTCTTCCGAAACCTGTATCTTCATCTGGTGCCTGCCTACTACCGTATTCTTTTCGGAATCGAGCTTGATAATGTCTTGACGGAAATGATCCAAGCCAAACACAAAAGATTGTTTGTTTTGGTGAAGCGTGCGCTTAAGCCGTTAGAAGAATATGCGGGAGGTACGATGACCGATGATGAAGTTGCTTATTTCACGATCCATTTCGGCGGCGAGATAGAAGGCCAAATCAATAAGCAGAGTACGTATCGGGCAGCGGTCATTTGTCCGAGCGGCATCAGTTCTTCTTTGATTCTGCTTTCGGAGCTGCGCCAAATGTTCGGAAACATCAGTTGGATAGATGGACACAATTTGGAAAGTTTTTATGATCTCGATTCGAAGGAATATGATCTTGTCTTTTCAACCGTATATGTCGAATCCACCAAACCCGTATTCATAGTGAACCCGATGATGAATTCGGAATCAAAAAGGCACCTGATCCGCGCAGTGCTGGATGCTTTTCCGGTAGACAGTTATTTAGGGCCGGACCTGAATGCGCTCATAGCGATCATCAAGAAACATGCAAAAATTGAAAATGAAGGGGCCTTACGGAACGAGTTGAGCATGACTTTGAATCCAACAGATGCCTACGGAAGGAGATATACGCCTATGTTAAAAGATTTATTGGTAGCGGATACGATTCAATTTGCCGATCAGTGCGCTGATTGGGAGCAAGCTATCCGTTTTGCAGGAAACCCGTTATTGGAAAATGACACAATCTCGAGCGATTATATCGCAGCGATGATCAATAAAGTGAAAGAATTCGGGCCTTTTATCGACTTGGGGAAAGGCGTTGCCATCCCGCACGCCAGACCTGAGGAAGGGGTCAACCGCATCGGTATGTCGATGCTGAGGCTCAAGGAACCGGTGAATCTATTGGGGGATGAGGCCCATGCCGTGGATACGATCATCTGCATCGCGGCTATCGACAACAAAACCCATCTGAAGGCACTGTCGGAATTGACCGGCATCCTAAGTTCCGAAGATAAATTGGCGGAATTGAAAGCAGCAACTACGAGCAAAGAAATCATAAATATGTTCAGTGAAGGGGAGAAAGTCAATGGTTAGATTTGGAGCAGCGTGTGGTTCAGGTTTGGGCTCGAGTTTTATGGTGGAAATGAACATCCAATCGATTTTAAGGGAATTGGGGGTAAGCGACAAAGTGACGGTGCAGCATTACGACCTAAGTTCTGCAAGTCCTGGTGAAGCGGATGTGTGGTTCGTTGGGCAAGACTTGGAAAATTCTGCGGGACATCTTGGCGATGTGCGCTTCTTGAAGAGCATTATCGACATGAATGAATTGCGCGAGAAAGTGACGCAAGCATGCAAGGACAAAGGTTTGGTCGGATAAAAATAAAATAGAAGAGGTGTAGAGATTATGAATGGACTATTAGATATTCTGATTGATATTGCCAGTACTCCTGCCATTTTAGTAGCTTTAATCGCTGTTCTAGGTTCCGTGCTTCAAAATAAATCAACCACAGATGTTGTCAAAGGCGGCGTAAAGACGTTCGTTGGATTCCTTGTTGTGACTGCAGGAGCCGGCGTGATCGTCGGTGCGTTGGAGCCTTTTGGGGAAATGTTCAAAATAGCCTTCAACATGCAAGGTGTTATTCCGAATAATGAAGCAATCGTAGCTGTCGCATTAGATCAATACGGCACAAGTACAGCCCTTATCATGTTGTCAGGGATGATTTTCAATATCCTGATTGCACGCTTCACTAAATTCAAATACATCTTCTTGACTGGGCACCATACGCTATACATGGCGTGCATGGTTGCGGTAATCATGTCCGTTGCAGGCTTCACTTCTCTGTCGCTGATTTTATTCGGTGGATTGGTTTTAGGAATCATCATGTCCGTATCGCCGGCATTGGTTCAACGCTTCATGGTTGAATTGACAGGCAATGACTCGGTAGCTTTGGGACACTTTAGTGCCGTCAGCTATGCATTGAGTGGATATGTCGGTAAATTGGTTGGCGACAAGAAAAAATCTACGGAAGATATCAACTTTCCTAAGAGCCTTGGTTTCCTGCGTGATTCAACCGTCAGCATCGCGATTACGATGACTGTCCTCTACACTATAGTTGCCTTGTTTACAGGCTCTGCATACATCCAAGAAAACTTAAGCGGCGGAACGAACTATCTGATCTTCGCTTTGCAACAATCCGGTTCATTCGCAGCTGGTGTGTTCGTAATCCTGGCTGGTGTTCGTCTGATCCTGAATGAAATCGTTCCGGCCTTCAAAGGGATTTCTGATAAATTGGTACCGAATGCAAAACCAGCATTGGACTGCCCAATCGTTTATCCGTATGCACCAAATGCTGTACTGATCGGTTTCTTCTCAAGTTTTGTAGGTGGACTTGTCAGCATGGTCATCATGATTTTCACTGGCGGTGTCATCATCCTTCCGGGTGTAGTCCCACACTTCTTCGTTGGAGCTACTGCCGGGGTCATCGGGAATTCTTCAGGCGGATTAAGAGGAGCAATCGCCGGGTCATTCCTGCAAGGTATGTTGATCAGCTTCTTACCGCTATTCTTACTGCCAGTATTGGGTGAATTAGGTTTTGCTGGTTCCACATTCTCAGATGCCGACTTTGCTTCATCAGGCATCATCCTTGGCAGTTTGGCCAATATGGGTGGCAAGACAGCAATCATGATTGGTATCGCAATCGTCATCGCAATCATGTTGGCTTTGACTGCACTGGACAAAGATAAAAAAACAGTAACTGCAGAATAAAGGAGGATATTGATTAGATGGATAGCACAGCAATAAAACACTTTGCAGATCAGATTCGGTACTATACCTTAAAAGAATTGAACTATATGGGGTACGGACATTACGGCGGCAGTCTTTCGATTGTAGAGACGCTCGCCGTCCTGTATGGGCATCAGTTGCGGGTCAGCCCGGAAACAAAGGATGACTTGAACCGCGACTTCTTTGTCCTTTCCAAAGGGCATGCCGGTCCTGCTCTATATGCTACCTTATTCCTAAAAGATTTTATTACGGAGGATTGGCTTTACACACTGAACCAGAACGGCACGAATTTGCCGTCGCATCCAGATAAGAACAAAACACCGGGCGTGGATATGACAACTGGGTCGCTGGGGCAAGGCATTTCAGCTGCCACGGGGATTGCATATGGGAATAAACTTGCCGGGCGAGAAAACTACACGTATTGCATCGTGGGCGACGGAGAGTTGAACGAAGGGCAATGCTGGGAAGCAATCCAGTTTGCTGCACACCGACAGCTCGATCATTTCATTCTGTTCATCGATGACAACAAGAAACAACTCGATGGCTATACAACTGAAATCTGCAATCCGTTTGATTTCGAAGCGAAATTCGCTGCTTTCGGATTCCATACGCTGAAAGCTGACGGCTCTTCGGTTGAAGAAATCAACGGAGCGATTGAAAGAGCTAAATCCCTAACCGACAAACCAACCGCCATCGTCCTGGATACAGTAAAAGGTCAAGGGGTTCCGTTCATCGAAGACATGTACAGCAACCACCACCTTCGCTTGGATGATGCAGCGAAGGCCGCCATCGAAGCGACTACTGAAAAAATCGGCATTGAGATAGGAGTGAGATAAGGATGACTTTTGAAGCGAAAATGGGGAAAACAGAATTGCGTGAAGTATACCGAAAATTCTTGTTGGATAAAGCGAGAAAAGACGACAGCATCGTTGTACTGGAAGCAGACTTATCGAGCTCGATGTCCACAGACAAAATCAAGGAAGAGTTGGGCGATCGCTACATCAACGTCGGAATCATGGAGGCGCAAGAAGTATCCTGTGCAGCCGGACTTTCGGTAGCGGGTTTCAAACCCTATATCCATACTTTCGGGCCGTTCGCGAGCAGACGCGTATTCGACCAGATATTCATCTCGGTCGCCTATGCCGGAACGAATGTCACCATCATCGGATCTGACGCGGGCGTCACAGCGGAAGCCAATGGTGGAACGCATATGCCTTTCGAGGAGTTGTCCTTATTGCGTGCCATCCCGGATGCACATGTCTATGAAGCCAGCGATGACAAGTGCTTGCAGGCTATCCTGGAAGAAACGTACCATACGGATGGATTGAACTATGTGCGGATGATCCGCAAAAACACGATCGAAATCTATCCGGAAGGCGAAACTTTCGAAGACGGCTATAAGCTGTTGCGGGAAGGTTCCGACGTCAGCATCATCGCTTCAGGAATCATGGTAGCCGATGCCCTGCAAGCTGCGGATCAGTTAGCGGAAGAAGGCATCTCGGCCACGGTCATCGATCTTTATCGGGTTAAACCGGTCAATGAAGCGGCTTTATTGAAGGCTGCTGAAACGGGCGCAATCGTGACGGCGGAAAACCACAATGTCATCGGCGGCATCGGCAGCGCGGTAGCCGAAACATTGGCTGAATTGAAACCGACTTTGCAATATCGCGTCGGCGTCCGCGAAGCTTTCGGCCAAGTCGGGAAGGCGGATTATCTGAAGGAACAATACGGTTTGACCGTGGAAAACATCGTCGCACAGGCCAAAAAATTGGTGAATCAAAAAGCCAAGGTTAGCGTGAACGTGTAACGTCTGAAAAGGAACGGAAAGCAGGTGGTGGTCCTGTTTTCGTTCCTTTTTTTGCTTGACCTAGGTAAGATTTTTGGCCGTCTCATTGCGAGGCGGCTCTTTTTGTCGCGGAAAGATGGATACTTGGCCATTATTCATCTTTTTCGTCCGGTGGTGGTTCGAAAAGATGGATTCATAAATTTTATTCATCTTTTTTGCATGTCAGACACTCAAAACCATGAATACTTTTCGGTTATCCATGGTTTTTCGTCCTCGCTCATCCGAAACCCAACAAACCCGCTGTTCGGTTTTTCCTGTCAATCCTGTTCGGAATCGTGTGCTTTTCAGGGCGTGGCTACGGTGGTAGACTTTGTCCTATGAATCACAGCCATACAGAAAAAAGCAAAGAAGAGGAAAGTACTTGTTGGATAGTCCTTCAGAGAGCTCTTGGTCGGTGGAAAAGAGCGGACGGCAACACAGGAAAAATGGCCTCAGAGTTGATGCGCTGACAGGGAGTTTCCTTCAGGCGCGTCCGGACGCCCCCGTTAGACAGGCAACGGTATCGAGGGAGATGAATCCTTCTGTACCGGTTGAGATGGCAATCGCAAGGTTGTCATGAAGCAAGGTGGTAACGCGATCTAACCGTCGTCCTTTCTGGAATCGATCCAGGGAGGGCGGCTTTTTATTTATACTTGGCTAGCTTCACGGGTTAGCCCTTCGGAAATTAGATAAATCGTGCCTATTGCGCTCTACGATGCTCAGTCGGCTCGATTTCCTAAATTTCTTTCAGGGCTAAGCGAACCCGTTCAGCTTTTCTTAAATTCGAGGAGGAAAACATATGACAGATAATAACAGAAGAAAATTGATTTTTGACGCTTTCGACAACAAGGAAACGGAGCGTGTGCCGGTTGGCTTTTGGTTTCACTTTGTTTTCGGTGATGATCAATTCCGTGGTTTGGAGGACAGATTGGTTTTGGATCGAGTGATCGCCGGGCACAAGGATTTCTACGATGCCTTCAAACCGGATTTCGTCAAGATCATGAGCGACGGCTTTTTCGGGCATCCGAGCCTGTTGGAAAAAAAGATCGAGCATGCGGATGACCTGTACAAAGTCAAGGCTGTGGGTCCGGACCATCCTTGGATCACGGAGCAGGTCAAAACGGTGAAACGGATCAAGGAATCTTTCAACGGCGAAGTCGCAACCTTCTATAATATTTTTTCGCCAGCGAACTATATCCGGATCGCCTTCGAAGCGTGGGATAAGGATCCCGAAAAATTCGCCCGTTTCTTTGAGACGGACCCGGGCGCTCTCGCTTATGCGGCGAATGAAATCGCCAAGGACGTGGCGCTTCTGACAAGGAAAGTCATCGAAGAAGCGGGTGCGGACGGCATCTACTTGAGCGTGCAGAACGTCCAAACCAGTGCCGCAACGAAAGAAGCTTACCACACCTATATCGCGCCGAGTGAATTGGATGTGTTGGGGGCGGCAAATGCAGTCAGCGACTACAACATCCTGCATATCTGCGGCTATGAGCATCATCAAAACGACTTGTCGTACTACCAGGACTATGAAGCAAAAGCCTACAACTGGGCGGTTCACACGGAAAAAATCAGCCTGAAGGAAGGCAAAGACTTCTTCGGCAACAAAGCGGTGATCGGCGGCTTCGACAATAACGCCGGCACGTTGTTGGATGCGGGAAATAAGGCGGACATCGCCCAATTCACAGTCGACCTCATCCAAGCAATCGGCGATACGGGCGTCATCATCGGAGCGGACTGCACCGTCGATCCAGAAATCGAACTAGAGCGTTTGGCCTTGGTCCGAGAAACAGCTGCTGGCGTGTCGGGCAAGAACCGAAAACAAGCGACTCCCTCGGCATAATCGAGTTAATCGCCTGTGCCGGTGTTCGGCACAGGCGGTCAACCCTGATAGACAATCGGTATTATTTTTAACAGAACAGCCGTGATAGAATCAAGCACATAACTTAAACAGCCGTCTTCCGAAGAATCGGAAGGCAAAGAAAGGAGGGGTCCCATGGTCGGGATTGTCATCATCGGTTGCGGGGATGTTTCGAAACAGAGGCACGCCCCTCTGAGCCATAAAAACGAAAAAGTCGATCTGATTGGATTCTATAACCGAACGATCGCCAAAGCGGAAGCTTTCCAAAAGAAGTACGGCGGCAAAGTCTATCAGACCCTTGAGGAAATCTGGGAAGACGGAACGGTCGATGCCGTCATCGTCGCGACGAACGAACAATCGCACAGCCCCATCACCATCGCTGCGCTGGAATCCGGCAAGCATGTGCTTTGCGAAAAGCCGATGGCGGATTCGGTGGCCGAGGCAGAACGAATGCAGCAGGCAGCCGAAAAAACGGGCAAAAAGCTGATGATCATCCATAACCAACGGCTTTATCCCGCACATCAGCTGCTGAAAAAAATGCTGGCGGAAGGGACACTCGGGAAGATCCATGCTTATCGGACGACCTTGGCCAACCAAGGCCAGGAAAATGACGGTTGGGGGACGGCATTCCCGGATTTCTACGACCGCATCGGCCATACGAACGGGGTTTTGGCGCAAGTGGGCGTCCACCGCATCGACTTGTTGAATTACTTGTTCAGTGAAGATCCCGTCATCGCAGTATTGGCCCACACCAGGACGCAAGCCAAGCAGTTGGCTGACGGAAGCCCGGTTCCTTATGAGGATTATGCGGTACTGCAATTGCAGCATCAATCGGGCATCCAGGGGACCTTGCTGACCCACTGGTTCGATTACTCGAACGAAAGGCAGACCGTCATCTACGGGGAAAAGGCCACGGCCATTACTTATGCGGACGGGCATCCGGTGGCACTCTACCGGAAGAACGGGGAAAAGACCTACTTGGATGATCCATCGCAGGACAGCTTATATGCAGAACCATTGACACCGATCGTCGACAAGTTTGTCGAAAGCATCGAGCAAGATACCACCCCGTTTGTGACAGCTGAACAGGGGATAACGGCATTGCGCATTCTTGCCGCCGCCTACCGGTCGCAGGAAACGCAGACTTGGACACCAATCGAACAGGAGGACGCACACTATGACAGAAAAATTTAAACTTAATGGAAGAAAACGAATAGAAGCAGCGCTCGCAAAGCAACCTTTGGACAGACCGGCCATTTCCGGTTGGCGCCACATGCCATTGGTCGATCGGGACGTCGAGGCATTCGCCGCAGCAACGATTGCATTCACTGATGAGAACGATTGGGATCTGATCAAGCTGATGTCGCAAGGCCAATTCTTCGCTGAAGCCTACGGAACTCCCATCGAATTCTCGACGGATGCGAAGGAATGGGCAGGAAAAATCCTGAAGTATCCGATCCGGAGCGCGGAAGATTTGACGCGCTTGGAGCCGTTGCAAGCCGATAACCCTGTTCTCAAGCGCGAAGCCGCTTTTGCCAAGAAAATCGTAGAGCACTACAAAGGCGAAAAAGTGGTCGTCGGCACCGTATTCTCGCCTTTGTCATGGGTGAAGCAATTTACGCCAGGTAACGATTCAATCGCGCATATCGTCGACGGACCGGAAGAAAGCCCGATTGCAGAATTTCTGGAGCACCACCGTGAGGAATTGAAGGCAGCGCTCGATGTGCTGCATGCCTCCAATAAAGTGTTTGTGGACGAATTGATCGCTGCCGGCGTGGACGGTTTCTTCATCGCTGAGCAGTACAGCCAACGCGGCGATATTTCCGAAGCGGACTACGCAGCTTTCGCCAAACCCTATACGGATGACCTGTTGGCTTACATCAACGACCGCACGTGGTTCAACATCCTGCATGCACACGGCCATGTCGATCTGGCTGTGGAACGCTTCATCGATTACGATGTCCAGGCCATCAACTGGGAAGACGGCAGCGATCACGCAGAGGACCCGACCCGGTTGAGTTTCCGGAAGCTGCGGGCATTGACGGACAAGCTGCTGATCGGCGGCATCTCGCCGAAAACCGATCTGACGTTTTCGAACAATGCCCAGGAAGTCGAGGACTTGCTGGTCGATCGCTTGGCTGATGTCCTCGCCGAAACAGGCGACACGGGTATCGTATTTGCACCCGGCTGCGCAATTTCATTGGAAGCCAACCCGGATTTTTACCAACGCATCAACGTTGCCGCCCAGAAGGTGAGCGCGACAATCCTAAAAACAGCGAACCATTAAACGAATCGGAAACATACAGGAGGAGTAAATATATGAAGCGAAAAAGATTAGTGACGACAGTGAGTTTATTGGGGGCGGCATTTTTGGCTGGCTGCGGCCAGACTGGAGCGGAAACGATAAGCGAAGCAACGAGCGGTTCCGCAGCCGAAGCGGCAGAAGTGACCACTGTGACTGTAGCGCACACGCAAAGTTCCGCGCCGATGAACTATGTGGACGAAAAAGGCGAATCGACGGGCTATGAAGTCAGCGTGCTGAAAGCTATCGATAAGCTGTTGCCCCAGTACGAATTCGAATATGTGCCGACTTCCGATGAAGATCTGCTGATAGGGATCGAATCCGGCAAGTACGATGTCGGAACGAAAGGCGCTTGGTATACAGAGGAACGCGCGCAGAAATTCATTTTCCCTGAACATTATATCGGCGCCAGCAGCATCGGCGTGCTGATCCGTTCGGAGGATGCCGAAGAAATCACCGACTTGGAGTCGTTTGCGGCCGCAGGCAAGAGCCTGGTTCCGATTTCGCCTAACAATGCCCAGTACAACGTGATCCAGGACTTCAACGCGGAGCACCCGGATACGCCGATCGAACTGGCTGCAGCAGATGTATTCGAAATCGCCGATGCCTACACTTGGTTGTTGGAAGGCCGCTATGACGGCTACTTAGCCGTCAAGACCGCTTATGAAGTGAACGTGTTGGCGGAAGGCGCGCCGTACAGCCAGTACAAGGATGATTTCTCCTACTTCGTCTACGAGGCGCTGCCGACTTGGCCGTTGTTCAACAAAGAACAGCAGGAACTGGCCGATGCGTATGACGAGGCTTTCGAGCAATTGGAAGCGGACGGCACCATCGATGATCTGATGATCGAGTTCCTTGGCGAAAATACATTCCAATACGTGAAAGAATAACAATGAAAGTTCCGATAGGGCTGCGTGTGCCGGTGAAAGCATCAGAGCCCGTTGCCGATCCGGAAACTTGTCGAATAGGAGCGGTGCATCCGACAAGTTGGGATTGATTCTAGCCGGATTTGTCGAATACTGAGAAACATCCGACAAATCGCCCCCGACCAAAAGGGGAATTGTCGAATGACAGAAAGATATCCGACAGATCGGGTCCCCCGGCGTTGCCGGTGAACGGAACAGGACAGACAAAGCTACAAAGGGAGGTAAGAAAATGAATCGTCCATTCGACATCGCTTATATTTGGAAGGCCGTGCCGGAAATTCTATCCGGTTTGGGCGTAACGCTGCAATTTTTGATCGGTACGATCGTGATCGGGGGTCTTTTGGGATTCTTGGCGACTTGGGCAAGGCTCAGCGGTCCGAAATGGCTGCGGGCAATCGTCCATGGCTACATCTGGATCATCCGCTGCACGCCTTCGATCGTCATGATGTTCTTGGTCTTTTACGGCCTGCCGGAGGTGCTGTTGGGTGTCTTCGATATCGACATCAACAGCTGGAACCGCCTCAACTTTGTCGTCATCGCCCTGTCGCTCCTGTTTTCCGCGCCATGTTCGGAAATCATGCGTTCGGCTTACTTGGCGGTCGCCAAAGTGCAACGCGAGGCTGCCCTCAGCATCGGCCTCACCGAAGCGCAAGCGTTCAGAAGGATCGTTTTGCCCCAAGCCCTCGTGAGTGCCTTGCCGAACCTTGGCAATTCGTTCATCCTGCTGATGAAGGAGGGGGCTTTGGCCTACACCATCGGCATCGTCGACATCATGGGCAAAGGCCAACTGATCATCGCGCGCAATTTCGGCGGTTATTCGATCGAGACCTACATTGCATTGGCGGCCATCTATTGGCTGTTGACGTTGGCGATCGAGAAGGCATTCAAGCTGGCGGAAGACAAGTTATCGGCAGGAAAACAACCGCTGCGTGCGGCATAAGAGAGAGGAGCGAGACGCATGACCATTGATTTACCTTATGTGCAGGAAATTCTGATCCTTGTGTTGAATGGCATCCCGACGACGCTGCGCTTGACCTTCATCCCTTTGCTCATCGCGTTGCCGTTCGCTTTCCTGATCGCGGTGGCGAGGCAACGGAATGTCAAAGTGTTGGCCCGCATTTCCCAAATTTATGTATCCTTCATCAGGGGAACGCCCTTGATCGTCCAGATTCTGGTGATGTACAGCCTCTTCCCGAGTCTGCTGAACGTGCTCGTGAAAAGTTGGGGACTCGATTACGACGTCTTCGGCATCAATCCGATCTATTACGCCTACATCGTTTTTACTTTGAATACGATTGCCATCCTGTCGGAGGTTTTCCGTTCGGCCCTCGATACAGTCGACAAACGCCAGCTTGAAGCAGCCCTTTCGATTGGGTTGCTGCCGGTCCATGCCTACCGCCGGATCGTGATTCCGCAAGCGCTGGTGGCGGCAACGCCGAATTTGTGCAACAGCACCGTCAATCTGCTGAAATCGACCTCGTTGGCTTTTCTGATGTCGGTCCAGGACATCACGGCCATCGCCAAGACGGAAGCGGCATTCGGCTACAACTATCTTGAGTCGTACCTTGTGATTTTCATTGTGTACATCGTCCTCTGCTCGCTCGTTCAGGTGTTTTTCCAACTGCTGGAGAAACGTTTGTCCCTCTACAAACGAGGACGTAACATTACCGTAAAATCAGAAAACCAACCGGAGTATTTTGTAAACGCGCGAAAGGAGCGATACCATGCTGGCATTGAGGAATATTCATAAGAAATTCGGCGAACTGGAAGTGCTGAAAGGTGTGGACATCGAAGTCGCAAAAGGCGACATCGTCGTTATCCTGGGTCCCAGCGGTTCGGGCAAGACGACCTTGTTGCGTTGCATCAACTTCCTGGAGCGCGCCGATGAAGGGTCGTTGCATTTTGACGAGATCCAGACCGAATTTTCGAAAGCAAGCAAGAAGGACATCAACGCTGTAAGGAAAAAATCGGCTTTCGTTTTCCAGAACTATGGCCTGTTCGACAACAAAACGGTTTTGGACAACGTTACCGAAGGCCTGATCATCGGGCGGAAAGTGCCGAAGAAGGAAGCCGTTGAAATTGCCATCCGTGCCTTGGAAAAAGTTGGTCTGAGTGATCGCTTGGCCTACTATCCTTCGCAACTGTCAGGAGGCCAGCAACAAAGGGTGGGCATCGCCCGTGCTTTGGCGGTCAACCCGGACGTCATCCTGTTCGACGAACCCACTTCGGCTTTGGATCCGGAACTGGTCGGCGAAGTGCTGCAGGTCATCCGCAAACTGGCGGAGGAAGGCACCACCATGGTCATTGTCACGCATGAAATGACCTTCGCCAAGGAAGTGGCCAATCGCGTTATTTTCATGGATCAGGGCGTCATCGTGGAGGAAGGCGTCCCTGAAGCTATTTTCGGAAATCCAAAAGAAGCCCGCACCAAAGGGTTCCTGCAGCGGATTTTGGTCCGCGCTTGACCTTTGTGGCTTCTCCCTTAATCAGCTCGTCCTGCCGATCACAACGGAGGACGGGCTTTTTGTGTTGCCGGATGTATCGGGTTTGACTATCATGGCTTGATTTTCGGTGACCGAAGAAGCGAAAATAAAGGCTTAGCTCCGGCGAGGCAGTGCTCATCGGAGAAGAGAAGCGATAATAGAAGCTCAGCTCCGGCTAGGGGAGGTTCGCCGGAGCAAAAGTTCGAAATGAATGGTCAACTCCGGCGAGGCCACGCTCTCCGGAGTTGAGCGCCGAAAAGTGAGCGCACGTCGCTGATGCAACCTCGCTATGAGCGTAAAAAACCGGAAACTTGTGAAGCTTTTTCTGTTTAAAATGCCTTTCCCTTTAACGCGATCCATAAAAATGTGGGTATAATATACTTAGTAGATAGTAATAGGGAAGGTTGGGGTTATATGGATGAAATGGAAAAGATGATGAAACAGTTGAACAATTTCGTAAAGAAACACGGCGAGGAATATGATTCTGTGGAGGAAGCGATTGATGCATTCATGAAGCTTTCCAACGAGGCCAGTGCCAAGGGAGCAACATTCACAGCCGGAGAATTGACCGATGCAGAGAAAGCGATCGAAGAGTTGGAGAAGCTGGAGTTTGCGACTTCCGAACGCGAATACTTGGCTATTTTGGAGCGTGCCTTGAAATTGGATCCGGATAATTTGGAAGCGAGACTCTATCAACTGAACCCTGATTCACTCGAATTCATCCATGAAATAAAGAAACTGGAGGCGTTCGGAAAGACGGTGATGCAAAAGAACGGTCTGGATGATGAAGAGTCCATCGGAAACTATTGGGGAATCGTCGAAACCAGGGCCTACATGCGCGTCAAGGCGCTGTATGCCGAAGAACTGCAGAAACGCCGAATGTTTACAGCGGCCGCGAGGGAATACGAAGACATGTTGCGGTTGAGTGTGGGGGATAATATGGGAGCCTGCTACATTCTGATGGGTGTCTACTGTCAGTTGGAACAACTGGAAAAAGCCAAAGAGCTTTATGAACGCTATCCCGAAACATCTGCCCAAATGCTGTTGCCATTGATTTTGCTTTCATTGAAATACGATGATGAGCTGAGCGCGAAACGCTATTACAAAGATCTGCAGAAAGAAAACAAAAGCTGTAAAAAAGTTTTCGGCCGGCGGGAGTTTGATGTGGAAAGCGTGTTTGACGCAGCGGAGGCTTCCGACTATCTTGCGGACAGCGAAGAAGAACTCTACATCGCGATTTCCAATGTGATGGCCGATTTTGCGGTTGTACTGGACATGTACTACTACGAATGGCTGAAGAAAAATCTGATCAAACCAACCGCTTCCCAGAAAGGGATCCAGAAGAAAAAATAGTTGCCTGATTGCTCGATAAAAAAAGCCGATAAGGAAACGGAATATCCGTGACCTTATCGGCTTCTTGAAAAAATTTTGTCGCTGCTTTCTTCCTATTTCAGACAGTCTTTATGGAACTGCAGATGCTCTTCGATGAAGGTAGCGATCGTAAAGTAACTGTGATCGTAACCGTCCAATTTTTCGTAGCTCACTTTTCTGCCTTCAGCGGCTTGCAGGAAGGCTTCTTCGTTCAGCTGGACTTCGTAAAAAGCATCAGCTGTCCCTTGCGAAATAAGGATGGGCGGAGCTGCAGTACTGGACGCGATCAAGATGGTCGCGTCCCATGCTGCCCAATCTTTTTCATCCGGGCCCAAGTAGGCGGAAAAGGCTTTTTGGCCCCAAGGAACCTGTGACGGATTCAGGATAGGAGCGAAAGCGGAGATGGAGCAGTAGCGCTCTGGATTTTTCAATCCGATGACCAACGCACCGTGTCCACCCATCGAATGTCCCATGATGCTCTCTTTTCCTGAAAAATTCGGAATCAGAGTGTAGACAAGTTGAGGCAATTCTTTCGTCAAATAATCATACATTCGGTAATTTTTTGCCCACGGTTCCTGGGTTGCGTTCAGATAGAAACCGGCACCTTGGCCCAGATCCCAGTTTTCGTCATCCGCCACATCCGTTCCGCGCGGAGAAGTGTCCGGCATGACAACTGCCAACTGGTGCTGGCTTGCGTATTTTTGGAACGCGCCTTTTTGGCTGAAATTGTCATCTGTGCACGTCAATCCGGAAAGCCACCAAATCAAGTCTGTCGGCGTATTGCCCGTCTGCTTCGGTAGGAACAGGCTGAAAACCATGTCACAATCCAGTGTTTCAGAATAGTGACGGTATTTTCTTTGTTCGCCCGCAAATACTTTATGCGTTTCAATCAAGGTTGTTGTCATAGCTTTATTCTCCGTAAGTCAAGATCGTGCGGATGGATTCGCCCTTGTGCAACAGGTCGAAGGCTTCGTTGATGTCGGTGAAATTCAAATGATGCGTGATGAAGCTGTCCAAGTCGATTTCGCCGTTCATGAAATCTTCCACCATTCCGGGCAATTCCGTGCGGCCTTTGACACCGCCGAATGCGGACCCTCTCCAGACGCGTCCTGTCACCAATTGGAACGGGCGGGTGTGGATTTCTTTGCCGGCACCGGCGACACCGATGATGATGCTTTCGCCCCAACCTTTGTGGCAAGCTTCCAAGGCGGATTTCATGACTTCAACATTTCCGATGCATTCAAAACTGTAATCCACGCCGCCGTTGGTCATTTCGATCAAGACTTCCTGGATCGGGCGATCGTGATCGCTTGGGTTGACGAAGTCAGTGGCGCCCATTTTTTTGGCCAGTTCCCATTTGTCGGGGTTCATATCGATAGCGATGATGCGGGAGGCCTTCGCTTTTTTCAGCCCTTGAATAACGGCCAAGCCGATCGCACCCAAGCCGAAGACTGCCGTCACTGCGCCTTCTTCGACTTTAGCCGTGTTTTCGACAGCGCCGAGGCCGGTCGTCACTCCACAGCCGAACAATGCAACTTTATCAAGCGGTGCTTCCTTATCGATATTGACCAGGTTGATCTCGTTGACGACCGTGTATTCGCTGAAAGTGCTTGTCCCCATATAGTGATAAATAGGTTCACCATTATAAGAGAAACGGGTCGTTCCGTCCGGCATCAAGCCTTTGCCTTGGGTTTCGCGCACAGCTGAACACAGATTTGTCTTCCCGGAAAGACAGAATTCGCATTCCCCGCATTCCGGCGTGTAAAGAGGAATGACATGATCCCCAGGTTTGACGGAAGTGACTTCATCGCCTACGGCAACGACCACTCCGGCACCTTCATGCCCTAATACGGCAGGGAAAACACCCTCGGGATCGTCACCCGACAAAGTGAAGGCATCGGTATGGCAGACGGAAGTGTAAAGGATCTTCACCAATACTTCTTTGGCTTTTGGCTCTGCCACATCTATTTCCACAATCTCCAACGGTTTGCCTGGTCCAAAAGCGACAGCTGCTCTACTTTTCATAATTTTATTTCCTTCTTTCTTGAAAATGGTATTTCTTTCCATTTCAGAATACTATATAATGACTCTTGTGTGAATACTGACATAATTGTCACTATGATAAATTTTATGAAACGAGGCAATCTAATGATCCAATACCAAGAGAAAGAATTTTATAATACAAAAGATTTAGCTCTATCTGTTGTAGGTGGAAGATGGAAAATTGCAATCATCTGGTCCTTGCTCCACAACGGCACACTGCGGCTGAGCGAGTTCAACAAAATCCTTCCTGACATCAACCAACGGATGTTGATCCGCCAGTTGCGGGAGCTGGAGCGCGACCTGATCATCGCCAGGACGGTTTATCCCGTTGTTCCTCCGAAAGTCGAGTATCACCTGACCGACATCGGCAAGGAATTGGCACCTGTCGTCCAATCCATTTGCGACTGGGGAGACCAATATCTGAAAGTGATAACGGAGAAATAGCATATTGTTGATTGTTCGCCGAATCCCAAAAGCCCGCCAAACCCGTTTTGGCGGGCTTTTAGTGTCGGAATGGGAGCCGAAAAGGCCAAAAGGGTTCTGGCTTTACTTCAGGCCCCGTTTGTTCGATAATGAACATGTATGCGGCTCATTTTTGTTACAAAAAATTTATTGAAAGGAGGATGATGAAATATGATTACACTTTCCCAAACGATTGAGCCGTTGGAATTGCTGTTCATCATTGGTGTGGCCGGAACCGTCTTGACATTCCCGCTCAATGATATTTTGTCCGTGGGCTTCTACGATATCACTGATTTTTTCCTGGGCATTTTGACGACGAGCCTGCTCGTCAATGCGCTGCAAAAATCGGATGGCTGGTCATCCGGATTGTTCGCAGGGACTTTTCTGGTTGTTTCAGCCCTCATCATCGCCTTCAAGATTTTCTTTGTTCTGCCCTTATTGAAACGAGCAGAAAACAGCACCATCACCAGTTCAAAAGATTTGGAAGGCAAAGAAGCGACGGTGACTGTACCGATCGGACAGAAAACGATCGGGGAAATCATCGTATCGACCGGATTCGGCAAAATGAACAGAATGGCGCTCATCTATGCCTGTTCTGAGACGGCCGATGTGCTGAACATCGCCAGCGGGGAAACGGTGTTGATCATTGAAATCCGGGATAACATCGCCTATGTCACGCCATACAAAAATGCTATCCACAGCCCTGTGGATAAAACGACTGAATGGAATCAAAAAAAATATAAAGGTGGGAAATAAATGACGAATTTTTTGGATCAGTTTATGGGTATCGGTATTTTAGTGATTTTACTGGTGGTCGCCTTGATAATTTTCATCGGGCGCTACAAGACGGCTTCGCCGGATAAGGCGCTGATCGTCAGCGGGAGTTTTCTTGGCAGCAAAAATACACATATCGACAAATCGACAGGCAACACGATGAAAGTTGTCCGCGGCGGCGGTACTTTTGTCATCCCGGTATTTCAGACAGCCAAGGAACTGTCACTCTTGTCGAGTAAATTGGAAGTCAGCACGCCGGCTGTCTATACGGAGGAAGGGGTTCCGGTCTCGGCTGATGGGACAGTCATCATCAAGGTCGGTTCTACAGTGGAAGAAATAGCCACAGCGGCGGAACAATACTTAAGCAAGCCGACAGAGGATCTGGAGAATGAAGCCCGCGAAGTGTTGGAAGGCCATCTGCGTTCGATTCTGGGCTCCATGACTGTCGAAGAAATCTATAAGAATCGCGACAAATTCTCGCAAGAAGTGCAAGCGGTCGCCAGCGTGGATTTGGCTAAGATGGGCTTGATCATCGTCTCTTTCACGGTGAAGGAAGTTACAGACGAAAATGGCTATCTGGATGCCCTTGGGCAACCGCGTATCGCCCAAGTCAAACGGGATGCGCATATCGCTCAGGCAGAAGCCGATAAGGAAACGCGCATCAAGCGTGCCCAAGCGGAACAAGAATCGCAACAAGCCGAAATTTTGAGAGAGACCCAAATCGCGGAATCGAATAAACAAAAAGAATTGAAGTTGGCTGCGTTCCGCCAAGAGCAGGACGTCGCCAAGGCGAAAGCGGATAACGCCTATGCTCTGGAAAAAGCGCAGCTGGATATCTTGCTGAAAGAAAAAGAAATGAACGTCGACATCACGGAACGTGTGAAGCAAATCGAACTGGAAGAGAAAGAAATCATCCGGAGAGAAAAACAATATGACGCAGAAGTGCGCAAGAAAGCCGATGCAGAGCGGTATGCCATCGAAACAAAAGCGGCTGCCGACAAACAAAAAGCGATCTGGGAATCCGAAGCGCGGGCCAAGGAGAAAGAGCTGAACGGTTTGGCGGAATCCGCCAGCATCCTTGCAATCGGGGAAGCCGAAGCGAAAGCGAAGGAAGCTTTAGCGAATGCATTGAAACAATACGGGGAAGCAGCCATCTTGACGATGCTGATCGAGAAATATCCGGATATCGTACGTGCTGCTGCTGAGCCGATTTCCAATATCGACAGAATCACGGTAATCGATGGCGGCAACGGCAGCCAGGGCGCTGCCAAAGTAGCCAATTACGCCAGCCAAGTCCTGACTGCCACCCAGGAAGGGCTCAAAGAAACGACCGGGATGGACGTGACGGCGTTGATCGAATCGTTCGTCGGAAACAAAAATATCGGCAGCAAATTGGGCGCAATCAACGAGACGATGGCAGCAGAAATCTCAGAAGAAAAACCAAGTCTAGCTGAAGTAGGCAATGAACCGGAAAAAGCCGTTTCTTAAAAGCGGGAATGCCGGTAAGTCTTTGCAAACAGAATACGCATAAAAACAGATCCTTCGGAAACGTAAGTACTCCGAAGGATTTTTTGTGGAACAGGAAAATATAAGAATAGCTGTGGTAAAATGAAGGCATAATAAATACATCACAAATGGAAAAGGGGCGCACATATGGCTTATCATGTTTTTCGGTCGCCTAGCCGGTATATTCAAGGAGTAGGTGCTATAGACGCATTGGGGAAGGAAGCGGCTGTCTACGGAAAAAGGGCATTCCTGCTTACGGATGATTTCGTTTGGGGCTTGCTCCAGGAAAAAGTGGAACGGGCTTTGGAGGGGTTTCCCTATCATTTTGAAGCATTCACTGGCGAAGCCTCGCTGGAAGCAATGGTCCGTTTGGCTGATGAAGTTGCTGCTGCAACGGCGGACGTCATCATCGGCCTCGGAGGCGGCAAAATCATCGATGTTGCGAAAGGCATCGCAGCTGCATGCGAATTGCCGGTCGTGATTGTCCCAACCACTGTTTCCACGGATGCACCGACCAGTGCGATATCGGTGCTCTATACACCGGACGGGCTGTTCGACCATTACCGTTTCTATGCGAAGAACCCTGACCTGGTGCTCGTGGATACACAGATCGTCATCCAAGCGCCGATCAAGTTTTTCGCCAGCGGGATGGCGGATGCCTTGGCGACCTGTGTAGAAGCGTTGGCAACGAAAGCTTCCGGGGAGAATGCGTTGGCCGGGGGATTGCCTACCATCGCCGGCACCGCCATCGCGAAGGCCTGCGAAGAAACCTTATTCCGTGACGGCCTCAGCGCATTCGCTGATGTCCAAAAAGGCTTGGTGACACCGGCTGTCGAGGCGATTGTCGAGGCAAATACGCTGCTGTCGGGACTGGGCTTTGAGAACGGCGGCTTGGCTGCCGCGCATGCCATCCATAATGGCTTCACGGCCATCAAAGGTGAGGTCCATCGTTTGACGCATGGGGAAATAGTCGGCTTTTGCCTATTGGTCCAACTCGTACTTGAAGAGCGCCCTCATGAAGAATTCAAAAAATACAGCGAGTTCCTCGCGGCGATCGGCATGCCGACGACTCTGGCTGAGATGCATCTGACCGGAGCCACGCGTGAAGAGCTCGTTAAAGTCGGAAAACTTGCTGTATCACAGAGCAACACCATGAAAAATCTGAACAAAAACATAACGGCTGGTCAAGTCGCCGACGCCATTTTGGTGGTGGACGGACTTGTCGGAAAGGAATGATCGGGATGATCATCGGAGTGCCGAAGGAAATCAAAAATAACGAAAACCGGGTGGGTGTGGTGCCTGCAGGTGTGCAGTTGCTGGTCCAGAACGGCCATCAAGTCTGGGTCCAATCCGGCTGCGGTGTCGGATCGGGATTCGAAGACAGACGGTACGAAAAGGCAGGGGCGACGGTGTTGGAAGACGCAGCCAAAGTATGGGCTGCCGAAATGATCATCAAAGTAAAAGAGCCTTTGGAATCGGAATACCCATACTTGCGCGAGGACCTGATTCTGTTCACATACCTGCATTTGGCGGCCGCACCGCAGTTGACGGAGGTGATGCTGCAAGCGGGCATGACCGCGATCGGCTACGAAACGATGGTCGGCAAAAAAGGTGATTTACCGTTGCTCACACCGATGAGCGTCATCGCGGGCCGTCTTTCCGTCCAGATTGGTGCGCAGTTCCTGGAGAAACCGTACGGCGGCAAAGGTGTTCTGCTGAGCGGCGTTCCGGGTGTAGCGAACGGGAAAGTCGTCATCATCGGCGGCGGTGTGGCTGGACGCAACGCGTTGCAGATCGCACTGGGACTCGGCGCCCATTGCACAATCCTGGACGTAAGACCGGATATTTTGACGGAAATCGAGAATTTGTACGGGAACGCAGTCCTCACCTTGCTGTCGAACGAGTGGAACATTGCCCATGCCGTCAAGGATGCCGACGTCGTCATCGGGGCTGTCCTGATTCCCGGCCGGAAAGCGCCGACGTTAGTGACCGAGGAGATGGTGAAAAGTATGCAGACGGGTTCCGTGATCGTCGATATCGCTGTGGATCAGGGCGGCATCTTTGAAACCGAAGACCGCACGACCACGCACGATGATCCGGTTTATGAACGTCATGGTATCCTGCATTATGCGGTGCCGAACATGCCGGGCGCCGTTCCGCGCACTGCCACGATCGCGTTGACGAACGCCACGCTGCCTTACGCAGTGGAAATCGCGAACCAAGGCGCGCGGCAAGCGGCGGTAAACAATCCGACCATCCTGACCGGATTCAACGTGCACAGAGGCAAGTTGACGAACAAAGATGTCGCTGAATCGATCGGTGGAGTCTATACTCCAATCGAAACTTTGTTGTAAAAGGCACCGGATTTCCTGAGATATCAAACAGGAAATCCGGTTTTTGCATAGAATCCGTCAACGTGCACTTGTATTTTTCCGGTTGGTTTACTATACTATTTGTACGGACATATACAAAGGGAGGGCATGCCATGAAAACAAAATACCAGGTGATTGCCGATGAGATACGCTCAAAAATACTTTCGAACGAATTTGTGGTAGGCAAAGTCATTCCGCCCGAACTGCAGCTGCAGAAGGACTATGGGGTCAGCCGCCATACCGTCCGGGAAGCGATCGCCTTGCTGGTGAATGAAGGCTTTCTGCGCAAGGAGAAAGGTTCCGGGACCTATGTCGACGACACGTATCAGAGGCGTGGTGACGGGGTGTCATCCAGCAAAACGATCGGCGTCATCACGACTTATCTGTCGGACTATATTTTCCCGTCGATCATCCGCGGCATCGAGCAGAAGTTGCGGGAGAATGGCTACTCTTTGCTGCTGGCGAGCACGAACAACGACGTCGATCAGGAGCGGGAGTGTCTGGAACAGATGCTCAGCCAAGGTGTTTCGGGACTGATCGTGGAACCGACAAAAAGTAACCAATACAATCCGAATTTGGCTTATTACCTTTCCTTCAAGGAACGCGGCATACCGGTCGTCATGATCAATGCCTACTATGAAGAACTTTCGGTCCCTTTCATTTGCGTCAATGACACGAAAGCGGGCTACCTTGCCACGAAACATCTATTCGAGCAGGGCCATCAGCATTTGGCGCTGATCACGAAGATCGACGACCTGCAAGGGAAGTACCGGATGAAAGGTTTCATCAAAGCCCACGAAGAGATGCGGACAAATTTCGATCCGAAAAACGTTTATACTTACACGACCGAAACGAAGGGGCAAGTTTTCCAGACGATTCGGGAGAAACTGGCGAGCGATCAGGAAGTCACCGGCATCGTCTGCTACAATGATGAAGTGGCGCAGGGCTTGATCCAAGCGCTTGCTGACATGGGGAAACGGGTCCCGGAGGATTATTCGGTGGTCGGCAACGATGACTCGTTCTTGAGCACGGCGGGCAGCATCAAGCTGACGACCCTTTCCCATCCGAAAGAGGAATTGGGAGCGGCCGCTGCCGAGTGGATCATGCTGGCCGTACAGCAAGAAGTGACAGGCAACAAAATATTCGAGCCGGAACTGATCATCCGCGATTCGGTCAAACGGATCTGAAAACTGAAGAATGAAGCTGTCCCAGAGTCGGGATGGCTTCTTTTTTTGCAGTTTTTTCGTATAGCTCTTGAAGAAAACTTCGGCGTTTCGAGTAAATGTGCGCGGGCGGGCGATTAGGTTGTCCGATTCTCACCGGAAATCGGACAAACACGCCGCACAAAGTTACCAGGTTGTCCGATACTTAGTGGAAATCGGACAACTATCGGCCTACAAGCGTTAACTTGTCCGATTCCTAAAGAATATCGGACAAGTTTACCCTACCACACCGCCAGGTTGTCCGATATTTGGCGGATATCCGACAATCATCAACCTAGCAGAGCACCCGCACAGCCGCATATAAATAAAACCAGAGCCATTTCTTTAGTTGTGTTCGGACAAATATCCAAATTGCCTCTTTACATGTACGTACATATGGAATATAATGAATCCAAGAAGAACGGACAGCATCTGAAAAGGGTGCACCGCAAAAAGGAGGAAATATTTTGACTGAGAAGTTACAAGCGATAGTCACTGATATCGAATCGCGGCAGACGAGCATCGGAATCGAATTCGGCTCCACCCGCATCAAGGCGGTGCTGATCGACTCCCGCTTCGCTCCGATCGCATCCGGCAGCTACGAATGGGAAAACCAATTGGTGGACGGCATCTGGACGTATTCATTGGACCAGATTTGGAAGGGCCTTCAAACAAGCTACGCAGAACTGACGCGTGAGGTTAAAGAGAAATACGACGTGACCTTGACCGCAGTCGGATCGATCGGTTTCAGCGCGATGATGCACGGCTACATGGCGTTCAATCAGGAAAATGAGTTATTGGTGCCGTTCCGGACTTGGCGCAACGCCACTACGGCTGATGCCGAAAAGGAATTGACTGCACTGTTCAAATACAATATCCCGCAACGCTGGAGCATTGCCCACCTGTACCAAGCGGTTTTGAATAAGGAAGAACACACAAATGAAGTCGCTTTCTTTACGACTTTGGCAGGCTACATCCATTGGCAACTGACAGGCAAGAAAGTTTTGGGAATCGGTGATGCATCCGGGATGTTCCCGATCGATGTCGAAAAGAAAAATTACGACGAACGGATGATCAACCAGCTCGATGCACTGGTTGCAGAAAAAGGCGCGACTTGGAAATTGGCGGATCTGCTGCCGGAAGTATTGTTGGCAGGGGACGCGGCCGGGAAGCTGACGGAAGCGGGAGCCAAACTGCTCGATCCGACTGGCACACTCGAAGCGGGCATCCCGTTGTGTGCGCCGGAAGGGGACGCCGGAACCGGTATGGTCGCCACGAACAGCGTGGCGGAACGCACCGGAAATGTATCCGCCGGTACTTCGGCATTTGCGATGATCGTCTTGGAGCGGGACTTGAACGAAGTGCATCCGGAAATCGATCTCGTGACGACGCCGGCAGGAAGCGTGGTCGCGATGGTGCATACCAATAACTGCTCATCCGACATCAACGCCTGGGTCAAGCTTTTCCGGGAATTCAGCGAGGCAGCCGGTTTCGCAATCGATACGGACAAATTGTTCGCCACTTTATTCAACAAAGCGCTTGAAGGCGATGCCGATTGCGGCGGATTGCTCTCGTACGGCTATTACTCGGGCGAGAACATCACCCATTTGGCGGAAGGGCGGCCGTTGTTTGTCCGCACACCGGAAAGCAACTTCAACTTGGCCAACTTCATGCGCGTGCACCTCTTCACCGCTTTCGGCGCGATGAAGATCGGCATGAACATCCTGAAGCAGGAAAACGTAGCGATCGACAAAATCGTCGGTCACGGCGGCATCTTCAAAACCCCTGAAGTCGGACAGAAAGTGCTGGCTGCCGTCATGGACGCACCGGTCACCGTCATGGAGACGGCCGGAGAAGGCGGCGCATGGGGAATCGCATTGCTGGCTGCCTACGCTGACCGCAAAGAAACGTCAGAGACTTTGGATGCATTTTTGGACAAGAAAGTATTCGGTGCCGATGAAGGCAGCACAATCGCTCCCAATGCGCGCGATGTAGAAGGTTTCGGAACTTTCATCGAACGTTACCAAAAAGGGTTGGCGATCGAACAAGCTGCAGTCGAGCATTTAAGTTTGAGATAGATTTGAGTTTGGGATAGAAAGGAAGGAAACATCTTGCTGGAACAATTAAAAGAAGAAGTTTTTCAAGCCAACCTGGAATTGCCGGAACGGGGACTGATCAAATACACGTGGGGAAACGTCAGTGCGGTTGACCGCGAAAAAGGCTTGTTCGTCATCAAGCCCAGCGGTGTCGGCTATGACGACATGAAAGCGAGCGATATGGTCGTCTGCGACTTTGAAGGCAACGTCATCGAAGGGGATCTGAACCCGTCATCCGACATGCCGACGCATGCCGTCCTGTACAAAGAATTCCCGGAAATCGGCGCGGTTGTGCATACGCATTCGACTTGGGCCACGATTTGGGCGCAAGCCGGATTGGATGTGCCGGCCATGGGTACGACACACGCCGATACCTTTTACGGCACGGTTCCCTGCGCACGTTTCCTGACGCAGGCGGAAATCGACCGGGGTTACGAGGAAGAAACGGGAAACGCCATTGTGGAAACTTTCCGCGAACGCGGCATCAAACCGATGGAAGTTCCCGGCGTATTGCTTCATGGGCACGGGCCTTTCACTTGGGCCAAGGACGCGAAGGGTGCAGTACTGAATGCGGTCGTATTGGATGAAGTCTGCAAAACCAATCTGTTCGCCCGCCAATTGAATACCTTCGCGGAGGAACTGCCGCAACGCATACTGGATAAACATTATTTGCGAAAACACGGAGAGAACGCCTATTACGGGCAAAAAAAATAGAGGAGCTGACAATATGTTAGAAGTAGGCAAAAAAGAATTTTGGTTCGTAGTCGGATCACAACATTTATATGGTGAAGAAGCTTTACAGACTGTAAAAAACAATGCGGCTGTTATCGTGGAAAGCCTGAACAACAGCGGCAAACTGCCTTATCCGCTTGTGCTGCAGGAATTGGCGGTAACGCCCGATACAATCACGAAGATCATGAAAGAAGTGAATTACCGTGATGAAGTGGCAGGTGTCATCACTTGGATGCATACTTTCTCGCCAGCCAAAATGTGGATCCGCGGCACGAAATTGTTGCAAAAACCGTTATTGCATCTGGCAACTCAATTCAACGAAAGCATTCCATGGGCAACAATCGATATGGATTTCATGAACTTGAACCAAGCAGCACATGGTGACCGCGAGTACGGCTTCATCAATGCGCGTCTGAAAAAAAACAACAAAGTCGTTGTCGGCTATTGGGAACGCGAAAATGTCCAAACCCAAATCGCTGAATGGATGGACGTGGCGGTAGCTTACAATGAAAGCTTCTCCATCAAAGTGGCGCGTTTCGGCGATAACATGCGTAACGTTGCCGTGACCGAAGGTGACAAAGTGGAAGCGCAAATCCAATTCGGCTGGACAGTCGATTACTACGGCATCCGGGATCTAGTGGACTATGTCGATGCAGTCGCCGACGAAGAAGTCGATGCTTTATTCAATGAATACAAAGATTTGTATGATTTCGATTACGGCGACTATGAGCAGGGCAAATGGGAAGCACATGTCAAAGTGCAGGCACGCCAGGAAATCGGCATCCGTCGTTTCTTGGAAGCGGGCGGCTATACTGCCTTTACCTCAAACTTTGAAGATCTGCATGGTTTGCAACAATTACCAGGTCTCGCAGTGCAACGTTTGATGGCAGAAGGCTACGGATTCGCAGGCGAAGGCGACTGGAAAACTGCCGCAATCGACCGTTTGATGAAGATCATGTCCCACAACATCGACACCGGCTTCATGGAAGACTACACGTATGAAATGGCTGAAGGCAGAGAAGCGATTCTGCAATCGCATATGTTGGAAGTCGATCCAGGACTGGCAGTCAACAAACCGAAAATTCTGATCGCACCATTATCGATGGGGAACCGTGAAGAGCCTGCCCGCCTCGTCTTCGATGGTAAAGCAGGGGACGGCGTTGTCGTTTCGATGGCTGACTTCGGAACGCACTACAAATTGTTGGTGAATGAAGTTGTTGCTTTTGAACCGACTGAGGCAGCTCCGAACCTTCCAGTCGCACGCGTCCTATGGGAAGTGAAACCGAATTTCCATGACGGCATCCGCGCTTGGATCGAAGCTGGCGGCGGTCACCACACTGTCGTTTCATTGAGTTTGAGCACAGATCAGATCCTGGCTTGGGCAAAACTGGTCGGTCTTGAAGTAGCCTTAATCAAATAGTTTTTTTCGATCGGTTTGACAGAAAATCGTCAAACCGATTTTTTGGAGGACATTTGTGAAAGTTCTAGCAAGCGTTTTCAATAATAAAAATGAAAAGGAGCAACAAAAATGACTGCATTCGATTCAAAAGAGTATCTGGACAAGGTGGATGCCTTCTGGCGCGCCGCCAATTTCATCTCCGTGGGACAACTGTACCTGAAGGACAACCCCTTGCTGCAACGCCCGATCGAGGAAACCGATGTGAAGCTTCATCCGATCGGCCACTGGGGAACGATCTCCGGACAGAACTTCATCTATGCCCACTTGAACCGCGTCATCAACAAATATGACCTGAACATGTTCTACGTCGAAGGACCTGGACATGGCGGCCAAGTCATGGTTTCGAACTCCTATCTGGACGGCTCCTATACGGAAATCTATCCGGAAATCACCGAAGATCTGGAAGGTTTGACGAAACTCTACAAACAATTCTCCTTCCCGGGCGGGGTCGCTTCCCATGCGGCACCGGAAACACCAGGATCGATCCATGAAGGCGGCGAACTCGGCTACTCGCTTTCCCATGCCACAGGAGCGATCTTCGACAATCCGGAAGTGATCGCGGCGACTGTCGTCGGCGACGGGGAAGCCGAAACCGGTCCGTTGGCGGCCGGCTGGTTCTCCAATGTGTTCATCAATCCGGTCACGGACGGTGCCGTTTTGCCGATCCTGTACCTGAACGGCGGCAAAATCTCCAACCCGACGATCCTCGACCGCAAATCGAACGAAGAGTTGACGCAGTACTTTGGCGGCATGGGCTGGGAGCCGTTGTTCGTGGAAGGAACCGAACCTGAAGCGGTGCATCCGATCATGGCACAAGTGTTGGATACGGCTGTTGAAAAAATCAAAGCGATCCAAACCGAAGCCCGCAAAGGCTCCGCTGCCGAAGCGAAGATGCCGGCTTGGCCGGTCATCATTTTCCGCACACCGAAAGGCTGGACGGGTCCGAAAACTTGGGACGGCGAACCGATCGAAGGCGGCTTCCGTGCCCACCAAGTGCCGATTCCGGTGGATGCGCACCATATGGAACACATCGATGCGCTAGTGGATTGGATGCAGTCCTACCGTCCCGAAGAGCTGTTCACTGCCGATGGCCAACTGGTGGCTGAATTGAAAGAAATGGCACCGAAAGGCGATCGACGGATGGCTACGAATCCGATCACGAATGGCGGGATCGATCCGAAACCGCTCAACATTCCGGATTGGAAGCAGTATGCTGTCGATACGACCGTGCCGGGCGCAGTCATCGCTCAGGACATGATCGAATTCGGCAACTTTGCCCGCGATCTGATCGTGGACAATCCGGATAACTTCCGCATCTTTGGACCCGATGAAACCAAATCGAACCGCCTGAACAAAGTCTTCGAAGTGACGAATCGCGTCTGGATGGAAGCGATCGATCCTGCTTATGATGAGTGGCTTTCTCCATCCGGCCGTGTCATCGATTCGCAGTTGTCCGAACACCAGGCAGAAGGTTTCCTGGAAGGCTACGTCCTGACTGGGCGTCATGGGTTCTTCGCAAGTTACGAAGCCTTCCTGCGTGTGGTGGACTCGATGATCACTCAACATTTCAAATGGTTGCGCAAAGCCAAAGAACAGACGTGGCGCAAACGCTATCCGTCCTTGAACCTGATCGCGACATCGACCGTGTTCCAACAGGACCATAATGGCTACACCCACCAAGATCCAGGTTTGTTGACGCACTTGGCTGAGAAGAAACCGGAATTCATCCGCGAATACTTGCCGGCCGATGAGAACTCCTTGATGGCCGTGATGGCGGAAACGATGGCTTCCGAGGAACAGATCAACCTGATCGTGTCTTCGAAACACCCGCGTCCGCAATTCTACTCTGCTGAAGAAGCAGAGGTACTGGTGAAGGATGGCCTGAAAGTGATCGACTGGGCTTCGACTTGCGGAGACGCAGAACCGGATGTCGTGATCGCAGCAGCAGGAACGGAACCAAACCTGGAGGCACTTGCCGCAGTCACGATTCTGCACAAACAGTTCCCGGATCTGAAGATCCGTTTCATCAACATTGTGGATCTGTTGAAATTGCGCCATCCGGATGTAGATCCGCGCGGCTTGAGCGACGAGGAATTCGACGCCTATTTCACGGCGGGCAAACCGATTGTCTTTGCCTTCCACGGCTTCGAAGGATTGATCCGTGACATCTTCTTTGATCGCCACAACCATAACCTGCACATCCACGGCTACCGTGAGAATGGGGACATCACGACACCGTTCGACATGCGCGTATTGTCTGAGATGGACCGTTTCCACTTGGCGCAGGATGCGGCCAACGCCGTCTATGGCGAAGAAGCGGCAGTCTTTTCGCAAAGGATGACGGAAACGGTGGACTTCCACCACCGCTTCATCCGCGAGAACGGCGAGGACATTGCGGAAGTCATGGAATGGAAATGGGAAGCTTTGGAAGGTGCTGCAGCAGCCAAAGAACTGATTGCAAACCAAGCGGACTGACGTAAGAAAGACTGTTAAAAAATCAAAAAGATGCGTTACCGGCCTGGGAGAAATTGCTCCTAGGCGCGGTAGCGCATCTTTTTTCGGTATTTTTTGTAAATGAAGAAGAGCTGCCAAGAGATACGGCAATAACTATGTTAGTGGGAGCGCGCTGTGCTTAGGTTGTCCGATTCGATCGCGTTATCGGACAAAGCGGGCAGACAGAGCGTGTTGATTGTCCGATTCGATTGCGTTATCGGACAACGCGGACAGCCGAAGCATGTTGGTTGTCCGATTCGATCGCATTATCGGACAAAGCGGGCAGACAGAGTATGTTAGTTGTCCAATTCGATTGCGTTATCGGACAACCTGATCAGACAGTGCGTTCAGCTATGCAGCTACCGTCATTCATACGGCCTGCAGCAGGTCGTATTGGGATCGGTAGAGATGGTGATACAGGCCTTTTTGGGCCATCAGCTCTCCGTGGGTGCCTGCTTCGGCGATGTTGCCGCCTGCCACGTAGAAGATTTGGGAGCTATTTTTGATTGTTGACAGCCGGTGGGCGATGATGAAGGAAGTCCGATCTTTCAGCAGCTTCTGGAGACCTTCCTGCAGCAACTCCTCGGTCCGGGTGTCGATGCTGGCGGTCGCTTCGTCGAGAATCAGGATCTTCGGATCGGCAAGCAGGGCCCGGGCAAAGGAGAGCAATTGCCGTTGGCCAGCCGAAAGGGTGCTGCCACGCTCCTCAACAACGGTATGGTAGCCGTCCTTCAGGTGTTGGATGAAGTCATGTGCGCGCACAACCTTCGCGGCTGCAATCACTTCCTCTTCGGTGGCATCAAGCTTTCCGTAGCGGATATTTTCCAGGATCGTACCGGAAAAGATGAAGGTATCCTGAAGCATGACGCCCATCTGGCTGCGCAAGGAATGGAGCGTTACTTCGCGGACGTCATGTCCATCGATCTTGACGCTGCCTTCGTTGATGTCGTAGAAGCGGGTCAACAGGTTGATGATCGTTGTCTTGCCTGCTCCCGTCGGCCCGACCAAAGCGATGCTCTGGCCCGGTTCGATATGGAAGTTGACCTTGTGCAAAATGTCTTTGCCGTCCTCATAGCGGAAGGTGACGTCCTCGAAGTCGACTGCGCCTTTGACAGGAGGCAACTCATAGGCGTCCGGCGCATCCTGGATGGAAGGCACCTCGTCCAGTGTTTCGAAGATGCGCTCCAAATAGGCCGTGGCAGTGATCAAGGAATTATAGAAGTTGCCGATATTGATGACGGGATTCCAGAAATTGTTGATGTAGCCGATGAAGGCGATCAATGTTCCGGTCGAAACGGATACACCGACCTGACGGATGCCCACAAAATAGATCAGACAGGTCGTCAGTACTGAAATATTCAGCACACCGGGCCACATCAGGAATTGGATTTTGACGGCTTTCATCCACGACGTCCGGTATTCCTCGCTCACTTCATTGAAGATGTCATAATTGACCTGTTCGCGGGCGAACGATTGGGTGATTTTGATTCCCGAAATGCTTTCGTGAATATACGCATTGAGATTAGACTGTTTGTTGCTCAGTATCTGAAAAGCGATCCGCTGACGCTTTTTGATGAACAGGACCAGTCCGAACAGTACCGGCAGCAAGGCCATACTGTATAAGGTCAAGCGCACATCGATGAGGAGCATGAAGCCTAATGTGATTACTACGTTGAAAAGGTCGGATATCAGATTGATGAGACCGTTGCTCAGCAGGTCGCTCAGCGTATTGATGTAATTGACCACGCGGATCAGGATCTTGCCGTGGGGCCGGTTGTCGAAGTAAGCGAACGGCAAGCGCTGCAGATGCGCAAAAATAGCGTAGCGCATGTCCTTCAGGATATCCTGGCCGACTTCGGTGATGGCGTAGATCCGGTAGCGCATGCACCCGCCAATCAGGACAAGGGAAAGGATGAAAATGCCGCCCAGTCCCAGCAGCTGAGGCACGTTTCCTGCTGGTATCAGGTCATCGATTGCGATTTTTGTGAAATATGGGCCTGCCATGCCGGCGATGTTCGCCAAAATGATGACAGCCAATATCTTTGAAATTGGTTTTTTGTAGGGACGGATATAGCCGGCCAAGCGCCGGTAGTGCCCCCAATTGAATTCTTGCTCTAAGTTTTCATCTACATCATAGGTGTTGCGTGCCATTGGTTTCCCCTCCCGTCAATCCGAGTTGTTTGCAGTAAACGTCATAGTATTTGCCTCGATTGGCCAACAGTTCCGCATGGGTTCCTTGTTCGACGACTTGGCCTTTTTCCATCATCAGGATCAGATCCGCATCCCGTACCGACGAAATCCGGTGGGCGATGATGAAGGTCGTTTTGTTTTCCGTCAAGCCGAGCAACTCCTGCTGAATCTTCGATTCGGTTTCCATGTCGACCGCCGAAGTGGTGTCGTCCAAAATCAGGATGGCCGGATCCTTGGCCAATGCCCGCGCTAAAGAAATGCGCTGCTTTTGCCCGCCCGACAATCCCACTCCGCGTTCACCGACAACGGTTGCGTATCCTTGGGGCATGCTGGTGATGAAGCCGTCCGCATCGGCGATCCGGGCCATCTGTTGGATATAGGAGCGGTCCACCTGCGGATTCCCGAAAGCGATGTTGTCTTCGATTGTGTCCGAAAACAGGAAAACGTCCTGCATGACCATGGCGATGTTTTCCCGCAATTGACGGACCGGATAGTCCTTGGCATTTTTTCCGTCGATCAGGACGGCTCCCGAGGTCGGATCGTAGAATCTTCCCACCAGATTGACGAGTGTCGTCTTGCCTGACCCTGTTTCGCCCAAGATTCCCAACGTCTGTCCGGGACCGACCGTAAAGGAGACGTGCGACAGGATATCCGTTCCGGGGTCATCGGAGAAGGCGAAGGAGACGTCGTCGAATGTGACGGTCCCCTTGATCCGATGGTGCTCCTCGGCAGCCGTGACCGGGATCCGCGCCTCTGTGTCCAGCATGTCGCGGATTTTGACGCAGGCGGCGGAGAAGCGCTGCACATCGTTGATGAGCCAGCCGCTCATGCGCATCGGCATGTTCAGCATCCAGAGGAACCCATTGAAGGCCACCAGATCCCCCATCGACATTTCCCCGCGGATGACATAGAGGCCGCCGAGCACCAAGGCGATTGCGTTCAGCGTTCCGGCGAAGCCGTCGAGCCAAGGGAGATATGTGCGGGATACGGCTGCGGAATCCAGATTGCGGCGTTTGAAGTCCTCGTTGTGCTTCGTGAATTTTTCGATTTCATGGTCTTCCCTTGCGAAAGCCTTGACGATGCGGTTGCCGCCGATGTTTTCCTCCACCATCGAATTCAGCCGGGAAAAGCTTTCCCTGATCTGGAAAAACAGCGGGAAGGCCTTCCGGGACATCTTTTGCGTCAGGATGAAGATGATCGGCGTGACTGCCACCAAAGCCAGCATCAGCGGAAAGTGGATCGTGCCCATGACCGCGACGGCCATCACGAACCAGAGAATGCTTTCCAGGATATTGTAGGTGACCCAGGAGACAAAGTGACGGATGGCGTCGGTATCACCTGTCATCCTGGCCATGATGTCCCCGACCCGGGTATGGTTGAAGAAGTCGAAATCCAGCTCCTGCAGCTTCCGGTACATGTCCTGGCGCAGCACGAAAAGGGAATTTTGGCCGATCCTTTCGAACAGCATCTGGTAGCTGTAGCGGATGGTCGTCCGAAAGAGCGTGATGCCGATCATGAGTACCAAAATCGGCACCAACAAATCATCCTGCCCCCCATCGATGACCTTGTCGACCAATTCCCCGGCCAACAAGGGATTGACGATGATCAGGAGGGCATTCAGGAAAACAAACAATAAAGCCAGTAAGCCTTTGGATTTGTATGCCCGTGCGTAGCGCCAAATCCATTGATAATGATTCATAAGACAGTCCTCCTCAAAAAAAGTGTATGTTAACAGGTTACTGTTTTTTTTAGGAATGAGAATGGCTTTTCTTCGTCAGATTCCTGTACAATATAAGGGTATTCAACAGAAAGGACTTTTGCGATGGCCTATACACACGTACAAACATTCAATCCCGAAATACTCTACGCTTTTGATCCGCTGAACGAAGCTGGAAACTATTCCAAAACGCACAGCCACAACTTTCTGGAAATCAGCGTCCTGCTCGAAGGGGAAGCCGATTACTTGGTGGACGGAAGCCGTCAGGACTTGGGAACCGGCACTGTTATGCTGTTTAACCCGGGCGTGAAACATGCGGAGCGGCAAAAAGAGGGCACATTTTCCCATCAACTGCATATCGGTTTGACGAACCTTTCGCTGAACGGGCTTCCCCGTAACCATTTTCCGAACAAACGCGCTTTGCTGGATCTCGGCTGTTATGCGGATGCCTTCATGGAGAAGGCGTGGCAAGTGACGAGGGAGTTCAATGAGCAACGGAGCGAATATCAGTTGATGGGGAAAGGGCTGATATTGGAGATGTTGGGGTTATTGCTCCGCAGTCTGGAGGACGGAGCCGACAATACCATCCCTTCGGCACTTTCGCAGACAGCCGTGCGTCAACAGCATCTGGTGAATCATGCCGTCTATTATTTGGAAAACCACCATTCCGAAGAAATCACGCTGGAACAATTGGCGCAGCAACTCTTCGTCAGCCCGGCCCATCTTTCAAAAATCTTCAAGGAAGCGACCGGATTGAGTCCGATCCATTACCTGATCCATGTGCGCCTGAAGCATGCGAAGGAACTGCTGAAGCAGGAAGAATGGACCATCAAAGAAGTCGCCCAGGCTGTCGGCTATCAGGACGCGTACCACTTCAGCAAACTGTTCAAAAAATACTACGGAACCGCGCCTTCGCAAGTCGCCAAGGAAGAGCGGACGGTTTAGCGAGTATCGTCAACAAGAAAAGGGCTGTATCAGAACCAGAACAGAATTTTCTGGATTTGATACAGCCTCTTTATATGGAAATTTCATTTATGCTCAGAGATACCCCGCCAAAACCCATTTGGCGGGGAATTCCACCTCCTAAATGGGATTCATCACGCTCTGGAATGTGTTCTTCGGAATTCTTTGGGGGTCTGGCCTTCCCGTTTTTTGAAGAGGTAGCTGAAATAATTGGGATCGTTGTAGCCGATGTCCATCGCGATGGCGGACAGCTTGTCATCCGTCCTGACCAACAACTCCTTGGCATGCTGCAGGCGGCATTCGGTCAGGAAATCGATGAAGGTCTGCCCCAAAGATTGCGAGAAGATGGTGCTGAAGTGCGACGGACTCAGGTTTACGGCATCGGCCACGACATTCAGAGAGATATCCGGATCGGTGAAGTTCTCCTTGATGAATCCCAAGGCTTTTTGGATGACGCTCTGATACTTCATCATGGAGGGGTTGATGTGGGCCGCCATCAGAAAAGCCAACAGCTTTTCGATGATTTGGGTATACTCCGCGGCATCGGCAGCCACCGCCGCCAGCTGGTCAAGGTCATTCATTTTTTCAAGCAAAGGTTGCTCCGAACCGGGATTCTTTTTTTGGACAAGATGGCCCAACTCGGTCAGCACGAAAAAGCGGAAGAGGCGGTTGCGTTCTTCGGTATCCCCGGGTGTTCCCTGAAGCTCCAGCACCAGCTCCTCCAGTTCATCCGCTTCGGTCTGGGCGATTTTTTGGGCCAGATCGAGCTTGAAAGGATTCGTCGGGGAAACTTCGCCGTCCTTGATGTCGTCCTCGTAGCTGATGATCCGTTCGGTCCGCAGCACCCCGTAGGTCTGGAGCATATTCTGCGTGTAGCGGTAGGCCTGCGGAATTTCGCTGAGCCGTTCGACGATCGGGCCGATCGAAACGATCAGGTCCTCCGCCTCTTCGTCCTTCAGTTCGTGGACGAGCGTCTGAGCCAGTTGGTAACTCTTTTCCAACAGCCTGTCCGTATCGCTGTCCATCAGCAGAAATTTGATGAAGCGGGAAGAGATGCTGGAGAAAATGATGCTCTCATCCGCTCCGAAAAGAAAATGCAGATAATTGCTGAAACGAAAATAATCGTCGAAGTTCTTGTCGTAATGATTGGTGGCCAACACGACGCAGGTCTTTTTCCCGACAACCGAGCGCTTCAAAGCGGCGGATTCCTGCAGCACTTCCGGAACCGACAAATCCCCGCGGAAGATGCCGTTCAGGAAATGATTTTTCTTCAGTTCGAAGACGAAATTATCCGCATGCGTATCCCGTTCCATGACGGGTTCTTTTTGTTTGTCCAATACCGTGATGACAGTCTCGAGCGTTTGGATCAGCTCGGTATCTTTGATCGGCTTCAGAAGATAGGCGTCCGCCTGCACTTGGATGGCGGTGCGCGCATATTCGAAATCATCGAAGCCGCTGATGAAGATGATGCGGATCCAAGGGAAGATCTTCCGGACTTCCTTTGCCAAACTCAGGCCGTCCATGAAGGGCATCCGGATATCGGTCAGCAGGATATCGGGTTTGACGTCCATGATCGAGGCCAAGGCCATTTCTCCGTCGGAGGCTTCCCCTGAAAAAATCAGCGGGTGTGTTTCGGCGAGGGACAGCAGTTGGTTCCGCAGGCTGTCGCGGATCAGGTGTTCATCCTCGACTATAAAGACTTTATACATGCTTGTTCGCTCCTTTTAGGTAATCTTCGGTACTGTCACTGTGACGGTCGTGCCTTTTCTGTAGGTGCTGTCGATATCAAGGGAAGCAACATTACCGTAATACAACAACAAACGCTTGCGGACATTGTAAAGGCCATACCCGCCTTCACCGGAGTCATCGACAGTGGCTTGGGCGAGCCGTGCCTGAATTTCGAGGAGCCGCTCCTCCTGCATGCCGATGCCGTTGTCCCTCACGAAGAACTGGATCGTGTCAGCCGTATAGGTCGCCGCGACTATCACTTTCCCGGCCCGCCGGACATGCTTGGTTCCGTGGTAGACCGCATTTTCCACCAAAGGCTGCAGGATCATCTTCAGCACTTCCGTCTGCAGGATTTCTTCCGGGATGTCGATGGTGAACGTCAGCATGGCGCCGTAGCGGATCTGCAGGATCGTGAGATAATCTTCGACGTGGCGGATTTCTTTCTCGATCGTGATCCAGTCCTGGCCTTTGCTTAAGGAAATGCGCAGGAAATCGGAGAGGGCGTAGGTCATCGTCTTCACCTGCTCGCTGTTGCCTTGTTCAGCCAAGGACAGGATGGCATCCAGTGTATTGTAGATGAAGTGGGGCGTAATCTGCGCCTGCAGGACCCGCAGCTCGCTCTGGGCCAGATCGAATTGCTTCACAGCGTTTTCCTCTATCAACACATGCAGATTCTGCGCCATTTCATTCATGCTTTCCGTTACGACGCGCAGCTCGGCGACTTCCGGCTCTTTTGCCCGGTAATCGAGATGGCCTTGTGACAGTTCCTCGGAAAGGATGATCAGATCGTTCAACGGCTCCTGGACCTGCTGCGTCAAAAAGCGATTGTTCTTTCGGGCATAATAGACGATTATCAGGACGATGACGAGTTCGAACAGGATCAGATAATAGAGCGAAACAAGCATATCATCGCTGGTTTGCCCCGCAAGTTCGATTTCGACGCGCACAAAGTCCTGCAGGATAGCATAAAGCAGGACCGTGACGGCATCGACTTGGACCATGATGGCTTCATTTTCAGCGAACGGCCGTCCGTTGGCGATGTTGCTTTCCATCTCGGAAATGTAATGGTCCAGTGTGTCGAGCGTCCGCAAAGCGACATCCAGTGTGGCGGATTCTTTGGCGGTGGTGGTGTTGGCCTGAATCTCTTCGATGGCGAGCCGCACCTTTCCCAGCTCGTTACCGGATTCGTAATCGGTGACAGGGATGAGGCCAAAGACCAGGTCCCACAGTTCCTCCAAAACATTTTCCTGGACGATGGTCGAAACGGCATTCGCTTCCTCGACATTCGCCAGTGCGCTGCGGTAGTTCAGGATATTGCGCGTGTAAAAGATGCTGATCACCAGCAAGGGAATCAGGGTGATGCTGAAAAGCAGGCGATTGGTCTGCTGGAAAATATCTTTGATGCTGGCTGTTTTTTCCATCACGTTGCCTCCCTAATATTCCCTTGGCGGAATGCTGTCGAGATTCCCTTTATCGGAGAAGACCGTTTCGGGCATATAGATTTCATCAGGGATGGTATTGCCATTCAAATAACGCTTGATCGTGTTGCGGACATACCAGCCGGCGTTCGGATTGCATTCGACGACGCAATTGACTTTGCCGGCGCGCAGGTTTTCGATCATCTCCGCTTGGCCGTCGATTGTGACGATGAGGATATCCTGGCCGGGGACGATGCCGTTTTCTTCCATGATCTCCAGCATGCCCAACGTCATCTCATCGTTATGGCTGTAGAGGACATCGATGTCTTCCCAGCCGTTCTCCTCGATGTATTGCCGGAAGACATCCTTCGCCTTGGAACGGATAAAGTCCCCTTCCAAGGAGGCTACGATGGATATCCGCGCATCGCGGCTGATCACTTCCATGAAGCCTTCACTGCGGAAATTGGTTGGCGAAGTATTAGCAAGCCCTTTCATTTCCAAAATCTTCACGGAGGACTGGGAGCTGTTTTGGAAATGATTGGTGATGTAGAGTCCCGCCCGGTTTCCTTCAGCCTTGGAGCTGGAACCGATGTGCGTCAAATAAAGATTTTCTTCCGCTGTGCGGATATGCCGGTCGACAACGATAACGGGTATGCCCGCAGCTTTTGCTTCCAACAGGACAGCATCCCAACCCTCTTCCACAATCGGCGTGAAGACAATCATATCCACTTTATAGGCAATGAAGGTGCGCATGTCCTGGATCTGGCGATCCTGGTTCATGAAGCCGTTCCGGTAAAGCACTTCGTAGCCTTCTTTATCCAATTCTTCTCTTATTGATTCTGTGTGGCGCTTGCGCCAATTGCTCTCCGTTCCGGACTGCGAGAATCCGATGACGATGTTGCCTGGCTCTTCTTGCGCATCAGGGCTGTTCGCGCAGCCGCCGACAACAAAGAGCAACAGGAGCAAATGCAATAGATACTTCATGGTTGGAAAACTTCCTTCCTATTATTAGACGATAAATAAAACGCTGCCATCGAATAGTTTAGCACAGTTTATGGGTCCTTCGAAAAAAAACAAAGAAAATCGGAAAAAATCGATATGGAAACGGATACAAATCAGAAAGAATATCAAGGAACTGGAAAAGATAGTGAATGTAAGCGGTGTCTGCAAGCGGTAGAATGTGTATATCAAATAAAACAGCAGTGGAGGAATCAGGGATGAAATTCAATTGGAAGAAAAGTTTTCTTACAGCAGCAACGTTATTATCCGCAGTAGTGCTAGGTGCCTGTGGGGATGGCGAAGCATCTACAGGGGATGCCGGCTATGTCGGGATCGCGATGCCGACTAAGTCAGCCGAGAGATGGATTGCGGACGGCAACAACATGGTCACCGAGTTGGAGAAACTGGGCTATAAGACGGACCTTCAATACGGCGAGGACAAAGTGGAAAACCAAGTGGCCCAAATCGAGAACATGATCACAAAAGGCGTGGATCTTTTGGTAGTCGCTTCAATCGATGGCTCGGCTTTGACGGACGTACTTGAAAAAGCGGCCAATGAGGGCATCGAAGTCATCGCTTACGATCGTCTGGTGATGAATTCCGAACACGTAGACTACTATGCAACTTTCGATAATTTCGGAGTGGGCGTGCTGCAGGCTTCCTACATCGAAGATGCGTTGAACTTGAGTGAAGGCGAAGGCCCGTACAATGTCGAACTGTTCGGCGGCTCACCTGATGACAATAACGCCTTGATCAATTACAACGGCGTGATGTCCGTCTTCCAACAATACATCGACAGCGGCCAATTGGTCATCCCTTCCGAGCAAACCAAATTCAACCAAATCGCAACCTTGCGTTGGGACGGATCGACTGCACAAGCACGGATGGACAACTTGTTGAGCGCAAATTACACGGATAAAACCTTGGATGCAGTATTGTCTCCTTATGATCCAATCAGCTTGGGAATCATTTCTTCCTTGAAAGGCGTCGGTTACGGATCGGCAGAAAAACCATTGCCGGTCATCACAGGTCAAGATGGAACCCAGGCAGGCGTGAAATCGATCATTGCCGGCGAACAGACACAAACGATCTTCAAAGATACGCGTATTTTGGCTCAAAACACAATCGAGATGATCGAAGCGATCTTCAACGAGGAAGAAGTGCCTGTAAACGATACGGAAACATATGACAACGGCGTGAAGGTCGTACCGACTTACTTGGCTAATCCGATTTCAGTCGATAAAGAAAATTATCAAGCGGAATTGATCGATACAGACTACTATTCTGAAGAAGATTTAGGCCTATAAAAATGTGAATAATGGAGACTTCCTTGGTGTAGAGAAGGAAGTCTCTTCCATAGAGGAGGGGTATCATGGCGGATTATATATTGGAGATGCGGAATATCGTCAAAGAATTTTCTGGCATCCGGGCATTGAGTGATGTGAATCTGAAAATCGAGCGCGGGGAAATACACGCCCTATGCGGCGAAAATGGTGCGGGGAAGTCCACACTAATGAATGTGTTGAGCGGGTTGTATCCATACGGCAGCTATGAGGGGGACATCGTCTACAACGGTGAGACATGCAAATTCAAGGATCTGAAGGACAGCGAAAACAAAGGCATCGTCATCATCCACCAGGAGTTGGCGCTCAGCCCGTACCTGTCCGTGAGCGAAAATATTTTCCTCGGCAATGAGCAGGCGAAGCACGGCATCATCGACTGGGACCTGACGGAAAAGAAGACTACGAATCTGCTGAAGACAGTCGGTTTGAAAGTGAATCCCAATACGCTCGTTTCCCAGATTGGAGTCGGGCAGCAGCAATTGGTCGAAATCGCGAAAGCTTTCTCGAAATCGGTAAGGCTGCTGATCTTGGATGAGCCAACAGCCGCACTGAATGAGGAAGAGAGCGCCAATCTGTTGGAGCTGATCAAGGAATTCAGAAGGCAAGGCATCACTTCCATCATCATTTCCCATAAGTTGAACGAAATCGTCAATGTGGCCGACCGCATCACGATTCTGCGCGACGGCAAAACAATCGAAACGCTGGAAAAAGAAGCCATCAATGAGGAACGCATCATCCGCGGTATGGTCGGAAGGGACTTGACGAACCGTTATCCCGAGCGCCATCCGAACCTCGGCGACGTCTATTTTGAAGTGAAGGATTGGACGGTCCATCATCCGATTGATGCGCACCGCGTCATGAACGACAAAATCAACTTCAACATCCGCAAGGGCGAAATCGTCGGAATTGCGGGATTGATGGGGGCAGGCCGGACGGAATTCGCGATGAGTGTCTTCGGACATTCCTACGGCAGCAACATTTCCGGCAAAGTCTTTAAAGAAGGACAGGAGATTTCAGTCAAGGATGTGCCGGCAGCCATCGAAAACGGGCTTGCATATGTATCCGAAGACCGGAAAGCGCTGGGATTGAACCTCCTGATGGATATCCGTGAGAACACGACAATCGCAAGTTTAGGGAAAATCAGCAAGCAGGGGGTATTGGACAAAGAAAAGGAAGTCCAAATAGCCGAGGAATACCGCAAAAAAATGCGGACGAAGACGAGCTCCATTTACCAAAAAGTCAGCAGTCTCAGCGGGGGGAACCAGCAGAAGGTTGTCCTGGCCAAATGGCTGATGACGGAACCGGACGTCCTGTTCCTGGATGAACCGACACGCGGAATCGACGTCGGCGCCAAATACGAAATCTACACGATCATCGAGGAGATGGCGGCTGCAGGCAAATGCGTCTGCATCATCTCGTCCGAATTGCCTGAGATATTGGGGATGTGCGATCGTATCTACACAATGAATGACGGTAAATTCACAGGTGAGGTTTTACGGAAAGACGCAAACCAAGAATCGCTGATGAATCTAATGACTAGGGAAGAAGAGGGTGTGTTATAGATGGAAACGACGAACGGCGTAAAAAAGGAAAAGCAAACATTGGATCTAAAAACAAAGGCGCTTGATATTTTCAGTAAATACAGTATGGTAATCATTTTAATTGGCTTGCTGCTAGCCTTTCAGCTCATGACGGACGGCATCTTCTGGCGACCGCTGAACATCACGAACATCGTGCTGCAGAACAGCCATATCCTGGTTCTGGCCGCGGGTATGCTGTTGGTGGTCCTGTTGGGCCATGTCGACTTGTCTGTTGGTTCCGTGATGGCTTTCGTGGGTGCCATTTCCGGCATTTTGATGGTGAACTGGAACGTCAGCCCTTGGTTGGCGGTGCCGATCTGCATCGTGATCGGAGCGATCATCGGCGCTTGGCAGGGTTTCTGGGTAGCCTACTTCGGCATCCCAGCTTTCATCGTCACGTTGGCGGGCTTGTTGATGTTCCGTGGGCTGACGCAGGTCGTGTTGGGCGGGCAATCATTGGCGCCTTTCCCGGAAATATTCCAAAAGATTTCTACAGGCTACCTGCCTGATCTGACGGATGGCAGTGTGCATCTGCTGACGATGATCCTGGGTGTCCTTATTGCCGCAGCACTTGTTTTCGGACAATGGCGCACACGCGAAAAACGCAAGAACAATCTGTTCGAAGTTGAATCAATGAATATGTTCATGTTGAAAGCGGTCATGACAGCAGTGGTGATGATCGGGGTTACTTACATCTTCGCCTCTTACCAAGGCTATCCTGTCATTTTGGTAATCTTGGGAGTCATCGTAGCGGCCTATGCTTTCTTGACGAACAAGACAGTTGCGGGACGCCAAATCTACGCAACCGGCGGAAACCGTAAAGCGGCGGAATTGTCCGGTATCAAAACGAAAAAAATCACTTTCTGGGTATTCGTGAACATGGGTGCGATGGCTGCGTTGGCTGGTTTGATCTTGGCAGCGCGTCTGAATGCGGCCACACCGCAAGCAGGTACTTCCATGGAATTGGATGCGATGGCAGCCGTATACTTCGGCGGAGCTTCCACTTCAGGCGGGATCGGTACCATCGTGGGCACGATCGTCGGCGGTTTGGTTATGGGTGTCTTGAATAACGGGATGTCCATTCTCGGTGTCGGTGTCGACTGGCAGCAAGCGATCAAAGGTTTGATTCTGTTGCTGGCCGTCGTATTGGATATCTACAACAAGAAAAAGAAAGCAGCATAAGGGGTTGAAGCAGATGACCGAACAAAAGACAGCCTTATTGATTTGTACGGCAGGCATCACGACCGGCTTGCTGGTGAAGAATGTGCAGAACGCGGCGGATGAAAGGGGACTGGACATCCATGTCTACTCCGCGCCGGCGATCATCGCGGAGCAGGCGATCCAAAGCCAAGCAATCGATGCCCTGATGATCGGCCCGCAATCCAAATACGAAATTGCGCGGCTGAAGGATTTCTTGACCTATAAGGCAGTGCCTTACAAGCTGATTTCGAAGGAAAATTATGAGATTTTGGATGGGGAAGCAGTTCTTGAGGAGATCATTGCGTTGATCGGGAAATAAGAAAAGAATAAGTATGGGAGCCGTCTCAAGCTGAGGCGGCTCTTTTTGCTGGGAACTTCGGATTATCTGCTAACGCATCGGTGAACGCAAGGTTCGGCTTTCAGCTCCGGTGAACGGAGGCTTGGCCGGAAGTGAGCTTGCATTTTTAGTTGTTCTCCGATGAGGATGGCTTCACCGGAGATGGTACCGACAGTTACCGATGTCCTCCGGCGAGCGGGATCCTCACCGGAGCTGGGATCAGATTCCGAATGGTCCTTCGATTGTGAGGGCATCCGGCTGACTTATCTTTCCGATCGAAGCTAAAAAACAAAAAACCACCAAATCCAGGGCAGTTTCCCTGCGGATTCGGTGGTTGATTATGTTGATGGAGCGGTTCGGAGCGCGCGGACCGTTTACTCAGTCGTTTCCCGGACGGCGTAGTAGTTGCCGTCCCTGTCGGGGAAGTTGAAGGTCCTGACGCCGCCCATTTCGATGATGTCGCCGACCGTCTCGTTGTTTTCCTTGAAGCGCGCGTACAGCCCGTCGAAATCGGAGATGTCGAACAATAAAGAAGGTTTGTTGGACGCCACTTCCGGTGAATTTTTTCTGATGAAATCAATGTCGAACAGTTGCAGATTGCATGCAGGGTTCACCGCCAGCACGATGCTGATGGAATCCCCAAAGTCATAACGGTTGATTTCTTCGAAAGCCAGATATTGTTTCCAAAAATCGGCATTCGCCTCCACATCCTCTACATAAAGCATGATATTCGCTGTGGTCATCACATTTCCTCCGTTTCTTATCGGTGATAGGCTCATTATACGCCGGGAAATGTTGGAGGGCCAACGAGAAGAAAGGTTGCAGCAGTTGTTTTTTGATGAAAGGCGTTGGATTCGTATTTCCCGCTGCGAATTGTTAGAATAGAAGCATAACGAGAGCAATTTGAGAGAGGGTGAAGGTGATTGAAGAGCAGCAACGAAGCATTCCTGGATTATTTCAATGACATCGAGAGTTTCTTCAACAAGGAATACAAGCCCAACCGCGGAAAATCCTATTACAGCTTTTATGAGTTGGTGGAGAATGCCGCGCGCTATGACAGTTTTGTGAAAAGGAAACGGGATGATTTTCAGATATTGGGGGATCTGCGCAATTTTCTGAGCCATGGTAACCAAAGCAATCTGGTGCTCGTCAACGAGGAGTCCCTGAACCTTATAAAATCAATCCATGAACAACTGTTGAAACCGAAGACGGCCTTCGACATCAAATCGGATGATGTGAAGTTCTTCAAGGAAACGACACCGCTGTCCGCTGTCCTCGAGACGATCCGGAACACCGACCTGACGCAATTCCCGATCAAGGACGGAAAAGGGAAAGTGAGGGGGTTGTTGACGGAGAACGGCATCACGCACTGGCTGTCCCAACATGCGCATAAGGCAACCATTTCGATCGGCGGAACGCTTGCGCGGGATATCCTTGTGTTGGACGAGAATAAAAATAATTTTGCCTTCATCAAAAAGGATGCGACCATCTATGAAGCGGAAGCGCAATTCGATAACCAAAAAATCGATGCGCTGCTGGTGACGCACAGCGGCAAAAATACAGAGAATCTGCTCGGCATCATCACGCGTTTCGACTTGGTGGAAGTGTAACGACAGACTAATGATAAAGACAGGCTGCCCCATTTTTTTGGGACAGCCTGTCTTTTTTTGAGGCGATGCCGAAATGCGAAATATGTGCGTGTAGCTCCTGTGAGTGACCCCTTCGCCGGAGGTCACCGGTAACAATCGGCCTCACCTCCGACTAAGCTTGGCTCGTCGGAGAACGTAATCGGAATGATAGCCGTCCTCCGGCGAAGATTACGCTCGCCGGAGGAGGAGGACGATAAAGGGCCGCCTCGAGAGGCAGCCCGTGAGTTTTCTTATTTTTCAGTGTGGATCGAAATCCGTTTGAAGAGGGCCGAACTTTGCGGGTTCGCGCCGGTGAACGTCGTTTTCACACCCCGTTTGTTGTTGCGGGTGATGAGCTTGTCGATCGCTTCGACAGCTGTGGAATCCCACAGCGTCATGGCGCTGATGTCGATAACGACTTCTTCCTCGTGTTCGATTTCTTCAGCAAAGAAATCCAGGAATTTTTCGGCGGAAGCGAAGTACAGGTGGCCATCCACTTTGTAGTGGTGGTCATCATCGGCAGATCCGGTTGCAACATGAAGATGGGACATTTTGAAAGCGGCGAAGACGGCGCTGACCAAAGTGCCGGCTACGACACCGTAAGCTAAGTTATGGGTTCCGATAACGATTGCTACGGTGAGGACCATCGCAAAGGTTTCGTTTTTAGGATTTGTACGCAATCGTTTGATCGAGTCCCAGTTGATGGTTTCGATGGAAACAACGACCATGACTGCCGCCAAAGCGACAACCGGAATCTGGACGACAGAACCGTTCAAAAGAACAACGGACAACAACATGAAGAATCCGGACAAGAAAGTCGCGAGACGTCCAAGGCCCCCGTAATTCAGATTGATGATCGTCTGACCGATCATGCCGCAGCCGGCGATGCCTCCGAAGAATCCGGAGACGACATTCCCAAGACCTTGGCTCAAGGTTTCCTGATTTTTGTCGCTCTTTTCCTCGGTGATTTCATCGACCAGTTGTGCGGTCAACAAGGACTCAACTAATCCGACGATGGCAACCGAAAGTGCAGTTGGGAAAATGATCCGCAAAGTTTCCAATGTCATCGGAACAGCCGGGATGCCGAAGCGCGGCAAATCTGTGGAGATGGACCCCATATCGCCCAATGTTTTCACATCCAAGCCAAAGCCCAGCACAATCGCGGTGATGACGAAGATCGCAACGATAGGCGCAGGGATTTTATTCGTGACCCGAGGGAACAGGAAAATGATCGCAATGCCCAACAGTCCCAGAAGCGGCAAAAGCAGGCTGCCCTGGAAATGGTCCAATTGCGAAGTGAACATCATGATCCCCAAGCCATTGACGAAACCGATCATGACAGGCTTCGGAATGTAGCGCATCAGGGAACCTACTTTCAGGAAACCAAGGACGACCTGCAGGACACCTGCCAAAATCGTAGCGGCAAAAAGGTACTGAATGCCGTATTCGGAGACCAGGTGAGCCAACACCAAGGCCACGGAACCTGCCGCTGCTGAGATCATACCCTTGCTGGAACCGAAAAAGGCTGCAATGGCTGTGATGAAGAAAGTGGCGTAGACTCCTACGATCGGTGGCACTCCAGCGACGATCATGAAGCCGATGACTTCAGGGAACAGGGCCAGACAGACGACGATACCGGCCAGAATATCCCCTTTGATATTACCGAACCATTCTTTTTTGTATTGTTGCATAAATACCTTCCTTCTTGAAAAAATGTTATTTATTTGATTTTCAAAATCATTAGACATGCTTACAAAAAACATATTAACACATAACTGAATCCAGGGGAATAAATATTTATGTATAAGTGTATATTTTGAATGATAAGTTTAAAAAAGAGTGAAAAAGCTTTAAGTTACAGGTTGAGGTGTGTTAGTATGTAAAAAGCAAAGTTGAATCCAGGGAAAGAGGAGCGGATCAGTATGGAAGTAGGCAGTCGCATTCAGGAATTGCGCAAACTGAACAAAATAACGGCGAAAGAATTGGCTGAGCAGATCGACGTCTCGCCTTCCTTCATTTCGGCCATCGAACATAATTCAACCAAATTGTCTCTGAAGACGCTCAATCATATCTGTGAGGTTCTCGGCGTGACAGTGGCGGAATTCTTCAATTCGGAAATGAGCCCGGTCGAAAAGAAACTTACCGCTCAAATCAAAAAAATGCCGGAAGAGAAGAAGTACGAATTATTGACCTTCCTGACAGGCTTGATTTCCTAGCAACAAAAGAAAAGGATGATGGATCCTGCTTCATATCGAAGCGACGGTCCATCATCCTTTTTTGTTCATTCCATTTCGAGCAGCTGCTCGATTGCGGTCAGCACTCCTTCTTCGTTGTTCGAAAGGGCACAGTATTTGGCGGCTTTTTTGACGTCATCGGCTGCGTTCGCCATCGCGAAACTGTAGGCCACATGCTCCAGCATTTCGATATCATTCCCGCTGTCGCCGAATGCGGCAGTTTCCTCATCGGAGATGCCCCACAGCTTCTGCAGCAACTGGATGCCGGAAGCCTTATGCATCCCCGGAATGATGAGATCGATGGAGCCGTGGCCGGTCGGTACCGGGGAGACGACATCGCCCACTTCGCGCGTGAAGTGTTCCAAGAGGGCAGGGACTTCCTCTTCCGCGAAACCTGATGCAAATTTGAAGATGATGTCATCTATTTCGGAAAAAGAATCCACCCGCTTCAAGCGATGATAGAAGCGTTTCGTATTTTGGTAGAAGTGATCGGAAACCGAACTGTCGACGTAGGCACTGTTTTTGCCGCAAACGACTAATTTCGAATAGGCATCCAGCTCCTTGAAGATCCGGAGCACTTTATCGATCGTCTCCTGCGTCATCTCGCCGACGGACAATTCCTTGTTGCGGTCCACGACGAAAGCGCCGTTTTCCGCCACAAAAGCGAGGTCATCCTGTATTTCAGGGAAAAAAGAACGCAGTTGGTAGTATTGGTTTCCGCTGGCCACGACAAAACGGATATCTTTTTCGAGCATGCGTTTGTATAAGGCATCGAAGCGTTCCTTGTTAAATTTCTTCCGGCTGTCCAGGAAAGTCCCGTCCATATCGACGGCAATCAATTTGATGGGCATGGCGAATCTTCCTTTCGTCAGATGCAAGAGTCTTCCGGCTGGAGCCGCCAGTTTTGAGCATCCGCATATGTTTAGAACATCTTAACACGATTCCTTACTATTCCAAAGAAGGAAAGCATGCCTTCAACAGTTTTACCGAGAAGGAAATAGTTGACATAAAGAACATATGTTCGTATCATGGTGTTAAAGGATGTGATCGATATGGAAAATGGGATTTGCCTGAAAGGTTCAGTGGAAAAGATCAAGATCCTGAAACTGGAGGAAACGCCGCTGATCCGCTTCACGCTGACGGTAGACAAGGAAGAGAAGCAGAATTGCCTGATCCGCGCGCATTCGTTGGATTTTTTGTATCAGGTCAGCGAAGGGAACGCGATCGTGATCTACGGCAGGAAGAACAGGCGCAATCAAGTCGTGGTGCAGAAATATCATGTAGATCAAAAATGATGGCTGGTGGATAGGGTGAGGAAAATGAGGCTGATGCAAAAAGGAATCTGGAGAAAAAAACTGGATGTCGCCGATCTGTTGGAACGAAAAGGCTGCTATGAGTTTACGCTGTTGGAGGACAAGTTTTCCGTCAGGGGAGAGCTATTCGAAATCTGGTGGTACGCCTATGATGGGAACAATCATATTTTGGCAAAAAGCAAACGTTATCCAACCCGCCTCTATTTCTTTTTGCTGGAGCCAGGTGATCTTTTCGCGGTGGATGATTTCCGCATCTATCTGGAAACAGGGAAATTAAAATACCCTGTCGCCAAATATTACAACAAAAACGGCCGGTGATCAGAACCAACCGCTTTTTTTGAACCAGCGATACATTGCCAAACCGATTCCAAACATCAGGCCGATAGCCAAAAAGTATCCGTATTTCCAAGTCAATTCCGGCATGTTTTCGAAGTTCATCCCATAGATGCCGGCGATCAACGTCAAAGGCGAGAAAATCGAGGTGATGATGGTGAGGACCTTCATCACGTTATTGGTCTGATGGGAATTCAGTGATAGGTAGCTGTCGCGCATGTCGGCAGTCACTTCGCGGTTGGAGGTGATCATCTCGGATACTTTCAGCAGATCATCGTGGATATCCGAAAAGTAGCTTCGACGTTCCCTTATGCCTTTCAGATGCTGCGAATTCAGCATACGGTAAAGCAGATCGCGCATCGGATTGACGGTCTGCAGAAGACCCAAGAGGAGATGCCGGGACTCCATCAATTCAGGTATGAAGGCGGCGGTCGTTTTATTCAGGTTGTCCTCTTCCAGTTGCACAAGTCTGTCTTCGATGGCGTGGATCAAAGGGAAATAATTGTCCACGATTTGATCAAGGATTCTGTAAAAAATAAAGTATGGGTCCCAGTTTTCGGCATTTTGGTGAGCCGACAAGCGTTTCTGGATATAAGCGACCTCTTTCGAGGGGGAACGCTGAAAAGTGACGATGAGCGTTTCACCGACAAAGAAATCCAATTCTTCTTTGAAGAGGTCCCGTTCTTCTTCACGAACATGGTGTGTCACATAAAATGTGTAATCTTCATAATAGTCCAGCTTCGGACGCTGCAGTATTTGCAGGCAGTCTTCGATAGCGAGTGGATGGAAATGAAAAGTTTTTTCCAGATGTTTTACTTCGGTTGCGCTGGGCTCATTGAAGTCGGCCCAGATCCATTTGTAGGACGACAGGTCGGTTGTATCCAAATCGATGTCTGTGTGGACGAGATTGTCAGCTGTGACGCCGATGACCGTTATCATATAAGTGCACCTTCTTTACGAATGATTTCAAGTTACATTATACGGGAAATGCATTGCCGATGCCATTTTGGGGTCATTCAGCGGTCAGAAGCGGAGAAATATGCGATAATGGGAGCGATAAGATAATCGGAATGGAGGAACTCGGATGATCAAATTGATTTTGACGGATATGGACGGTACTTTCCTGAACAGTCAAGGGGATTTCAACAGGGAACTTTTCAAGCAAGCCAAGCGGATGATGACGGAAAAAGGAGTCATCTTCGCGCCTTGTACAGGCAAGCAGAGTGAGCGCGTCGAAGAAATATTCGGTGAGGATGCTGCTGATTTTTGGATTCTCGGGGACAGTGCTTCGCGGATCAAACGCAACGGCACAGTCGTCTACGAATCTTTATTGGAGAACGGAATCGGCCGTGCCATTCTGCACGAACTGGAGGAGATGCGGCTTGGACATACCTTGATCGCCTGCACGAAAGAAGCCGCCATGATCAAAGATGATCTGTCACCGGAGGAATCCGCAGCTGTCAGGAAATCGTACAAGAAAGTGATCACGGTGGCGGACTTCGGATCCATCAAGGACGATTTCATCAAAATAACGGTCCGCGATATGCAGGAACGCTGCATCGGGACCGCTGAAAAATTGGCTGCTTTTCGCGACCGGGCGCACATCGTCGCTTCAGAGAAAGCCTGGTTGGACATCACCGACCTGAATGTGCATAAAGGGAGTACGGTCGCCCATCTGCAGGAACTGCTGCAGGTCACCCCGGAAGAAACGATGGTGTTCGGGGACGGAATGAATGATGTCGAAATGATGAAGAGCGGAAGATACAGTTTCGCTGTGCGGAACGCTTATCCGATCATCAAGGATACGGCGGCATTCATCACGGGAAGGTCGAATGATGAGGACGCGGTGTCGCATACGATTCTGCAGTTGCTTGCGTTGCAAGGGTAAAGGTTTATTGAAACGGGTTAATCCTCGCTTTCTAGAAATCCCCATTTGACTTGGAGTCCGCTCCAAGGTGTAGGATGTAACTGGAGCTAACTGTCAGGATAGGTTTGGATGCCGAAAGGATGGACGAGATGATCAACATAAAGAAAGCCAGCGAAGAAACGGGTGTATCGGCTGATACGATCCGCTACTATGAGCGGATCGGGCTGATTCCGCCGATAAAAAGGAATGAAAACGGAGTCCGTGAATTCGACGAAGAAGATCTGAAGTGGATCGTCTTCAGTCGCCAGATGCGCAATGCAGGCTTATCGATCGAATCCTTGATCGAATATCTTGCGCTTTTCCGCAGCGGAGAAGAGACCGTTCCGGCGCGGATGGATCTGTTGGTCGAACAACAGCGCGAACTGCAGGAACGGATCGATGTGATGCAGCAAGCAATGGAACGGCTGACGTTCAAAATCGAAAATTACACGAGCCACATGGTTCCGAGCGAAAACAAGCTGAGAGAGTTCAAATGATGCAGCGACAAAAAAGACCCCGTCAAACTGCCGAATAAGGCAGTCTGACGAGGTCTTTTGGCATTTTATCTAGTTGGTTCGGATCCATTGGGTCGACATGTCGACCCCCGCATCCAGCATGAGGTTGTAAACGGGGCATCGTCTTTCGACTTCTGCAGCCAGCTTTTCGATGGCTTCATCGGTCTCGTCGGTATCGATATGGTTCACGAGTACGACTTCCTGGAAGTAGGTGCGGATATCATCTTCTCCGGCAAACCCGCGCGGATCAAAGGTTCCTTCGACGGTGAACGTCAGACCTCTGTAGGAGAGGCCTTGCTGTTCGGCAACATAGTAGGCAATGATCGAGGTGCAGCCTGCCAACGAACCCAAAAGATACTCCAGCGGATTCGGTCCTTTGTTGTCGCCGCCCATCCGCTCCGATTCATCCACAAAAAATTCAGGCAGGTTACGGACTTTTACCGTAGTGGTGATGCCTTGAAGTGATTGGCCAGTGATTCTCAGTTTCGATAATTTTGTTTCTGTCATCTGGATAACCCCGTTTCTATGTTTTTGGTCAGCGCTTACAGTTCTATTTTATCACAGCGATTTGAGATAGACTTAACAGAAGCCCTCATTGGATCCGAGGAAAGGGCATCGGACATGAGAAAAAGCTTGCGTTGGCTGTTGCGCAGTGGATGTGCAAACCTGTCCGGGAGTGGTATACTATCCTTGAAGGAAAAGTGCGGGCAAGTGTTGAAGGGCGAGCCTGTGTTCACGTTTTTTAAGCAAATGATCGTCTGGTTGATTCATGAAGAAAAGGGGTTTTCTCAATGGAAAAGAAGGATTTGGAACTGATATTGGCTAATTTCGGACCGGAAAAGGAATTCATCGGTGATGGCTATTTCCGTATCCGCGACAAAGGCAACGAGCATTATGAGATTGCCTATCTTGTCTCTGCATGTTGCGGGACAACGAACTACAACCCACAGATTGCTGTCCATGTCGAAGGTGACAAGGTGGTTCCCGATTCCGTTCTGGATCTGGTATCCACGCCGGCAAAAATGCTCAGCTATTCATCTGAGACGAGCGCTGTGATGGAGCAGGAATTGGATAAACTCTGTCAAAAGTTTTTGGACATCAAGAACTTGAAAGCAACACACACCGGAACACCAGACTGATCTCTGGTGTTTTTTTGCATCAGGAAGCAAAAAGGAGCAAGGAATGCGCAAATGACGCACTCGCTTGCTCTTTTTTTTGTTTTTTTATGACCGTCGATCAATAAGGCTTCACCGGTTCAAACGAACCTTTGATGACGCGATTGCAGTCTCCGCATTTCAGCCAGTGGCCAAGATCGTTGCTTTCTTGATAGACGCTCGATGGCTTCTTGCATTGGCAGTACAGGATTTCGGTTTCTTGAGGGGGATCTTCGGGAATGATATCCAGATAGGGTTCTTCGGTCAACCAAGTGGCATCGATAGAATGGTCTTCATCTTTTGATAGTTTATCCATGATAACCCCTCCTATGGGTAAATTGTCCATTCTTGTACAAAAAGCACGGCAATTCTCATTGCTCACTTTGATGATACAACTTCTGCTGCCGAAGGCCAAATGATATGGTTCCGAAAATAATAGGAGGTGTCTTTTTTCTGATGCAGACAGCAATCTTCAGATCGAGTCGCTGTAGACTTTCATCAATTCTTTCGCCATATCGATCATGGCCAGGTCGACGGAGGAAAGGGTCTTTTCTTTGCTGTAGGCAATGAAGTAGCGGGTGCGGACGATGCTGGTTTCGATATAGAAAATATTGTAGCTGTCCATCAATTCACTGTTGTTGAGCGCACTCTTCGGCAGAAAAGTCAGCCCCATACCCTTTCTGGCAAGGGCCGCTGCGGTTGAGATGTTCTGCGATTCCATGACGACATCGGCCTTTATGTCCAGATGCTTCAGGAATTCATTGGCCTGCTTGCGGATCCCGGATTGAGAAGTGGTCAGCACATACTTTTCGTTCTTCAACAGGTTCAAAGGATAAGGGAACTTTTCGATCTCCTTCAAGCCGGGCTGATACAGCGGGCTCGTGTCTGGGACGATGACGCACCATTTGTCATCCGCAAGCATAGTGTAGGAAAGCTGTTCGTTATGGATCGGCAGCATGCCCAAGTACAGATCGACTTTGTTTTCCAACAGGTCCATTTCCGTCGTTTTGGCGTCCTGTTCCATGATTTTCAGGACGATTCCGGGATACTTTTCATGGAATTTCGGTAGGATCAGCGGAAGCAGAAAGGACCCCATGATCGGATGGACACCGATGCGGATCCGGCCGTACTTCAGGTTTGTGATCAGGGTCAATTCGTTGACCATATCTTCGTATTGGTTCTGCATCTTTTTCATGTGCGTCAGGAACCTTTCGCCGGCATAGGTCAATTCCATCGGAGTCCGATTGCGCTCGACTAATTTGGTTTGGAGTTCCTCTTCCAGTTTTGTGATGGTTTTGCTGAGGTAGGGTTGAGAAATATATAGAGATTTCGCCGCCTGCGTGAAGGTTCCTTCACTGACGATGGCATCCAGATAGGCAATGATAGTGGTCTGTTGCATCATTTTAAGTCATCCTTTCGATGGGTTGGCTTTATTTCTATAGGAAACAGAGAACGACAGGGTAGCACAGAGGCTATTTTAACTTATTTTCGATTGTGAAAGATAAAATAATCACAATTATAACAGAAGAGTTATGAAAATGATATCCATTCAGAACAAAAAAGATATGGACAGGGGGCGACCCATCAAAAAAGAGGTGTATTATATTTGTTCATAAACTCACTAATAACGAGCTTTATATTCCGAATGAAATTATTTTTTATAACCAAACGGTTATGATAAACCGGTGAAGATTACTATTTCACAATTAATCAGATCAATTCTATAATGCAACTATCAAGAGAAAAGGTGAGCAAATGGAACGGCAAGTTCAGCCGCCTTTGCAGACCCATCACTCACAATTCAAGGAAGAAGGAAAAACAGATGACAACAATATGCGAAATGCTAGGAATAAAATATCCTATTTTTCAAGGAGCGATGGCACGGATCGCAACGGCTGATATCGCTTCTGCCGTTTCGAATGCAGGCGGACTCGGCATCATCGCTTCAGGCGGAATGACAGCAGATCAACTGCGTGCAGAGATCCAAAAATGTAAATCCATGACGGACAAGCCATTTGCCGTCAACTTGATGTTGATGATGCGCAACTGCCCGGAATTGGTGGATGTCGTGATCGAAGAAGGCGTCAAAATTGTCACAACTGGAGCAGGCACACCGAAACCGTTCATGCCGAAATTCAAAGAAGCCGGCATCAAAGTCATTCCGGTGGTAGCTTCCGTGAAGCATGCACAAAAAATGGAAGCTTTGGGCGCGGATGCAATCGTAGCTGAAGGAACAGAAGCGGGCGGACACGTCGGCGAAACAACGACCATGTGTTTGATTCCGCAAGTTGTCAGTGCAGTGAACATCCCCGTATTGGGAGCCGGCGGAGTCGGTGACGGTCGCGGCGTCGTTGCGATGTATGCAATGGGCGCGCAAGGAATTCAAGTCGGAACACTGTTCTTGTCTGCTGAAGAATGCCCGGTTCCGGCTACGTTCAAACAAGCGGTACTGGATGCCGATGATACAGCTACGGTCGTCACTGGACGCCGCAACGGAGCGCCTGTGCGTTCCATCAAGAATAAAATGCTTGCGAAGTTCCAGGAATTGGAAAACAACAATGCATCACGCGATGAATTGGAAGAATTGTCGTTGGGTTCATTGAGCAAGGCCGTATACGAAGGCGATGTCGAGAACGGATCGGTCATGGCCGGCCAAATCACCGGTATGGTTCACGATATCCGTCCAGCCAAAGAAATCATCGAAACGTTGTTCAAGGATGCTGAAGCAATCGCAGGATCATTGAAGATCGCTTATTAATCAAAACTGAAAAGCTCAGAGCAAGGCTGAGCTTTTTTCTTACTTATTTATGTGAATGAACGAGCAAACAGGAGGGTACACTTATGACAAAAGTAATCACAGCTGCGGAAGCGGCAAAATTGATCAAAGACAACAGCACAGTCGCGTTGACCGGATTCGGTTTGGCCTGTGTGAACGAAGAAATGGCCATTTCCATCGAAGACCGCTTTAAAGCGGAAGGCCATCCGAACAATCTGACAGTCATCCATGCGAGTGCAGTAGGGGATCGCCGCACGAAAGGGATGAGCCATCTGGCGCACGAAGGTCTGATCAAACGTTGGATCGGCGGTATCGTCAGTGCTTCTCCGCAAATCAGTGATCTGATCGTCGAAAACAAATGCGAAGCCTACAACCTTCCGCAAGGGGTCATCACCCAACTGTACCGTGAAATCGCCGCAAAACGTCCGGGCTTGTTCACTAAAGTCGGCATGCGCACCTTTGTCGATCCGCGTCTGGAAGGCGGCAAGCTTTCCCCGCGCACGACCGAGGACATCGTCAAAGTGGTTGAAATCGAAAACGAAGAATGGCTGTTCTATCCTACTTTCCCGATCAATGTCGGTCTGATCCGCGGAACGGTAGCCGATGAAAAAGGCAACTTGACGCTTGAAAAAGAAGGCTTGCACATGGAAGTCCTTCCGGTAGCTCAAGCAGTAAAAAATTCCGGCGGTATCGTGATCGCTCAGGTGGAAACGTTGGCGGCTGCAGGCACGCTGCATCCTAAAGACGTAAAAGTACCGGGCATCATGGTCGACTACATTGTCGTGGCACAACCAGGCAATCAGTTCCAAACGGAAAACACTGAGTACAATCCGGCTTTCTCCGGCGACACAAAAGTACCGTTGGATGCTGTAACGGCCCTTCCGTTGGATGCGCGCAAGGTAATCGCCCGTCGTGCTGCGATGGAGTTGGTTCCGTCCGCTGTCTTGAACCTTGGCGTAGGAATTCCGGTCAATGTTGCGACAGTCGGTGCCGAAGAAGGCATCAGCGATCAGTTGGTATTGACGACCGAAGCAGGATCAATCGGCGGCGTTCCGGCAGGCTTGAAAGATTTCGGACATGCCTTCAACAGCGAAGCGATCATGGATCACCATGCGCAATTCGACTTCTACGATGGCGGCGGCTTGGACTTATCCGTATTAGGACTGGCCCAGACCGATGCCTGCGGAAACGTGAATGTATCCAAGTTCGGCAACCGCGTCGCTGGTTGCGGCGGATTCATCAATATTTCTCAAGCTGCCAAAAAATTGGTGTTCGCAGGAACCTTCACTGCCGGCGGTTTGCAGCAGGAAGTCAAAGATGGCCGTCTGACGATTATCCAGGAAGGCAAAGCGAAGAAATTCGTAGCTGAAGTCGAACAAGTGACTTTCAGCGGGGAATATGCGTCCGAAGTGGAGCAGGAAGTATTGTATGTGACCGAACGTGCGGTATTCGACCTTGAGAAAGGCAAATTGCGCCTGATCGAAATCGCGCCTGGCGTCGATCTTGAAAAAGACATTTTGGGACAAATGGGCTTCAAACCGGTCATTGCCGATGATCTGAAAGTAATGAACGAAGGCATGTTCCGCGAAAATTGGGGAGAACTAAAAAACATCGTCATGGCGAATGGAAAATAAGGGAGTGTTGTTGATGAAAAAGGAAATTAATCGTTGGGCTGTCTTGGTCAGCTCTATGGGTATCTTGATGTGTACGGGTGCAGTTTATGCTTTCAGCGTATTGGCAGGACCGTTATCTGCCGCAAGAGGCTGGACAATGGCTGAGGTCATGGTAGCCTTCGCGATCAACGCGGCTTTGGGGCCGATTCCGATGATCTTGGGCGGCTTCTTGACCGACAAAGGTTGGTCGAAATGGAGCACGATGGCTGGAGCGGTATTGTTCGGTGTCGGTTTTGCTTTGGCTGGTACAGCTACGACTTTGACGGAATTGTACGTGTATTATGGTTTGATGGCCGGTTTCGGACAAGGCTTCGCTTACTCAGGCTGCCTAAGCAACACGATCCGTTTCTTCCCGGATAAAAAAGGGTTGGCTTCCGGCTTGATCACAGCAGGTATGGGCGGAGCGGCCATCATCGCAGCGCCGATCGCGAACCAATTGATCCAAAGTATCGGCGTTGCCCACACTTTCGTGCGGATGGGTATCGCTTATGCTATCATCAGCTTCACTTGCAGTCTCTTCATCAAGGTTGCTCCGAAAGATTATATGCCAAAAAATATGAACGCGGCAGCAACTGCAGCAGCGAATAAACCGGTCGTAAACAAGAACTGGAAAGAAATGCTGCAGGATCCAAAATTCTATATGATCATCCTGATGTTCGCCATGGGTGCTTTCTCAGGCTTGATGATCGCTTCAAACGCTTCACCGATCGGACAATCGATGTTCGGCCTGTCAGCAGCAGCGGCAGCTGTTTATGTCAGTGTCTACTCTTTAAGCAATACGATGGGCCGTGTTGTCTGGGGTGCTGTTTCGGACAAATTGGGTCAACCAACGACTATCAGTATCATGTACAGTGTCATCATTCTTACTTTCTTGATCCTTATTTTCGTCAAATCAATGTTCGGATTTACAGTAGGGATCGTTGGTTTAGGCTTATGCTTCGGCGGTGTGATGGGCGTGTTCCCATCGTTGGTCATGGATAACTTCGGACCGAAATTCCAAGGCGTCAACTACGGCATCGTGTTCATCGGATACTCGACATCCGCTTTCGTAGCGCCTAAAGTGACAGCAGGAATCGCTGCTGCGAACAACGGTGACTTCACCAAAGCTTTCTATGTCGCTATCGTGGTTGCGGCTGCAGGTCTGATCCTGGATCTTGTCTACAAGAAGAAAACAGCAACTAAAGCAATCACAGAAACTGTTCAATAAACATAAAAAAACACCTCCTGCGTCTGAATTTTAGGCGCAGGAGGTGTTTTTTGTTTGCGGTTGTCCGATACTTGCGGGATATCGGACATTGAGACGGTGCCTGAGGAGTGGGCTGTCCGATAGTTGCAGGTTATCGGACAACGAGACTGCGAAGGGATAACAGGTTGTCCGATTCTAGCGATATATCGGACATCGGGTCAGTGATAGGAGATGAAGTTGTCCGATTCTAGCAGTATATCGGACAAACACCCAAATACCCAAACACCCAATCCGGCCATACGCGATATATCCGACACCAAAAGGCAAGCATTCGGCTAAATAAAAACCCGAATGCTTGCCTTTTATTGTAGTCAGTTTTTACAGATGGCCGCCGTCATCTTCCCATTCATCTTCGTCATCGTCCAAAGCTACCCACTCATCCTCATCAAGACCAGGCAATGCTTCGCCGAAACTGCTGACGTTCAGGAAGGCCAATTCCTCATTGATGGCAGTCATGATTTCCCCGGAATCTGTATACGCTAGGTCCAGTGTACCGTCCGTGATGTCCAGGCGGGTATGGTCTTCCTCGGGCGCCAGATTCTCGGCACGCACGCAACGGGGATAGAGCACGTCATCCTTCGCTTCAAAGGCTTTTTGCAGGACGATTTCATGCTCCCAGTTTTCTTCCATATTGTACGTGTAAATGATTTTATCGTCTTTTCCTTGGATGTGGTCCCGCAAGCGATCGGCCTCACCCAACGCTTCTTTATGCGGCTGGGCAAACCGGAAAGTATGCGGGTGGAGATCGGACCAATTGAATGCACTTTGGAGAATGAAATGCAGATCGGAGAAAGTGGTGTCGTCATCCAATTGTATATCCCGCCAGACCGGTATGCCGACATCTATAAGCGTAATCCTGAGTTCGAACATCATCTGAAAAACCACCTTTTTTGTTTTCAGTATAACGTTTTCATAGAGCAAGTTCAAATAAGAAGGGTATCCGAAGCGCAAAGGGATTTTCATCCACGGGCACTATAAAATCCGCAAAACGGACTTATTCCGATTCAAGTGCTATAATGACAAAAAATGAATGAGGAAGAAGGTCAACCTGTGTTTTATCCAAATAATTTTCAACAAGCAACATCAATAGAAGAAATCCGGCACTTCATCGCTGATAACAAATTGGCGTTTGTTTATATTTCCCGGACGAACTGCGGCGTCTGCCATGTGGTCCAACCGCAAGTTCAGGAGATGCTGGAAGAATTCCCGACTATCAAAGCGATCCAAGCGAACGCCGATGATATCCCGGAAGTAGCGGGCGAATTCACCGTCTTCACCGTTCCGGCATTGTTGCTGTTCGTTGAAGGCAAAGAGATGATCCGTGAAGCCCGCTTTGTGGTGATGGACGAGCTGCATCGCCAATTCCAAAGGATTGCGGATAATTTCTGACGCCGGTACCGCACGAAATAAAAGATAAAAAGGACCGATAGCCCAAAGCTGCGATGCTTGGGCTATTGGTCCTTTTGTCGTGGGGACATTCTCCAGATTCGATTAACGCTTTATCGGCACGAATAGATTACTTCTGGTGTAAACTAGAGATAACCATTTTTGGGAGAGGAGCGGCCATGTTTAATCTATTCATTTTGATATTGGAGCGGGTAGGGCTGATCATCATTTTGGCCTACCTGCTGATGAATATCCATTATTTCAGGGACAAATTGGGTGAACGCCAACGACTGAGCACCAAATTGACGCTTATTATCGTATTCGGCATCTTCGCGGTCATCTCGAACTACACAGGCGTTGAAATCAGTCATGATCAAATCATATCCGATCAAGTGCTGATGAAGCTATCGGAAGGCGCATCCTTGGCGAACACAAGGGTGCTCACGATCGGCGTTGCCGGCTTGATCGGCGGGCCGTTGGTCGGTACATCCGTCGGCATCATCTCGGGCATTATCCGTTTCTTCCAAGGCGGGGAAGAGGCCTATATTTATGTGATTTCTTCCATCCTGATCGGGATCATATCCGGTCTGTACGGCGCAAAAACGATGCGGAAAAATGCCTATCCGACGATAAAGGCAGGTTTTATGATCGGGGCCATAACGGAAGGCGTCCAGATGCTCAGCATCCTGGTGTTGAGCCGGAATCTTCAGGCTGCCTGGGATCTGGTGACGTTCATCGCTTTCCCGATGATCCTAGTCAACAGCATGGGGACCGGCATTTTTCTTTCCATCATCGGCTCCACGCTGCGCCAAGTCGAACAGACGAAAGCGGTGCAGACGCATGATGTGCTGCAGTTGGCGAACCGAACGATGCCTTATTTCCGTTCCGGCATGAACGAGGCCTCGTGCACAGAAGCAGCAAAAATCATCCAACAGTTGATGAAAGTGTCCGCCGTCAGCATCACGAACACCGACCGGATTTTGGCCTATGTCGGTGCGGCCAGCGATCACCACATCGCCTCCAACGAAATCTTGACCGAATTGTCCAAAGAAGTGCTGCGGACTGGGGAAATCAGGGAAGTGCATTCCCACGACGAAATCGGCTGCAACCACCCGGGCTGCCCTTTGCAAGCAGCGCTCGTCATCCCGCTGAAAGCGAAAGGGAAAACGATCGGCACTTTGAAACTGTACTTTACGGATGCCACGAAATTGACATTTGTCGAAAGGCAATTGGCGGAGGGGCTCGGCAATATCTTCTCCAGCCAGATCGAATTGGGCGAAATCGAACTCCAAAGCAAGCTGCTGCAGGATGCCGAAATCAAGTCCTTGCAGGCGCAAGTGAATCCGCATTTCTTCTTCAATGCCATCAATACCGTTTCGGCCTTGATCCGGGTCGACAGCGAACAGGCGCGCAGGCTGCTGATCCAACTCAGCAATTTTTTCCGTGCCAATCTCCAGGGTGCCCGCACCAACCTGATTCCGTTGCTGAAGGAACTCACGCAAGTGGAAGCCTATCGTTCGCTCGAGCAGGCCCGTTTCCCTGACCGCTACCAAGTCGACATTGCCGTCGAGGAAGGCATGGAAGACGTACTGTTGCCGCCCTTCCTGATCCAGATTCTGCTGGAGAATGCGTTCAAGCATGCTTTCGGCAGCCGGAAAACCGATAACCGGGTATGGATCGACGTGAGAAGCAGTCCTGATGGGGTGTTCATTTCCGTCCGGGACAATGGGGAAGGCATCGATTCCGAGCGTCTGGAGAAATTGGGCAAAGAAGCCGTGTCGTCGCTGGAAGGCACAGGATCGGCATTGGAGAACTTGAATAAACGGCTGATCAGCCTGTTCGGCGAAGCGGCCAAACTGCATTTTGTGTCTTCACCAACAGGAACGACGGTCTATTGCACGGTGCCTTATCAAGAAAGGGAGGGATGATTTTGCGGGTATTGATTGTGGATGACGAACCATTGGCAAGGGATGAATTGGCTTACTTGCTGGGGCAATGCGAAGGCGTGAGCGCCGTCGCTCAAGCGGATTCGATCGAAGAAGCGCTCGGGACGATGCTGGAGGAGCCGGTGGACCTGATTTTCTTGGATATTCACCTGACGAATGAGAGCGGCCTCTCGCTGGCCGGCAAAATCAACAAACTGAAGAAACCGCCGCTGATCATTTTTGCTACGGCCTATGACGATTATGCCGTCAAAGCGTTCGAACTGAATGCGACCGATTATGTCCTGAAGCCTTTCGAACTGGAACGGATCCAGCAAGCGGTCAAAAAAGCCTACGGACAGTACCAAAAGGGGCAGATCAAGGAGCTGGAATCACCGAAACAGAATGATGCAGGATTTCAGGTCTTGCCCATCCAGATGGATGAACGGATCTATATGCTGCAAGTCCCGGAAATCATCGCCATCGGAGTCGAGAACGGCGAAACGACCATCTATACGAAAAATATGACCTACATCATTCACGAGCCGCTCAGCGCGCTCGAAAGAAAAATCGGCGGACATCCTTTCCTGAGGGTTCACCGCGCCTTTCTCATCAATCTGAAGGAAATAAAGGAAATCCAACCATGGTTCAACCATACTTTCCAACTGACGATGAGCAACGGCTTGAAAGTACCCGTCAGCCGTTCTTATATGAAGGACTTCAAAGAAAAAGTAGGCATCTGATCCAAAAAATAAATGAATTTCAGGACTGCAGGCGTGCAACTCAGCCTGCAGTTTTGTCGTTTCGGCCGCAAATGACCCAAAAGGCTCTTTTTCTCCAGTAAAGTAAGGGCATAGAAAGAACGTGTTGGCCGCACATTTATTTTGAAGGAGGAAAAAAGATGCTTACATTACTTGGAGGAATCACCTTACTGATTCTGGGCTACTTTACCTATGGTCGCTACATCGAAAAGAACTTTTCCATCGATCCGGACCGGAAGACCCCCGCAGAAGCACTGAAGGACGGATATGACTTTGTCCCGATGTCAAAATCGAAAAATGCCATCATTGAATTGCTGAACATTGCCGGAACGGGTCCTATTTTCGGGCCGATTATGGGAGCGCTTTACGGTCCGGTCGCCTATATCTGGATCGTCGTCGGCTGTATCTTCGGAGGAGCCGTCCACGATTATATGATCGGGATGATTTCCTTGCGGAACGACGGTGCCCATTTGCCGGAATTGACCAGCAAATATTTGGGCAAACCGGTCAAGCACATCGTCAACATATTCGCCATGCTGCTGTTGCTGTTGGTTGCAACCGTGTTTGTCATTTCGCCGGCCAACCTGATCGCCAGCATCACACCTGATTGGATGACGATCGGGATGATTACGTTGCTGATTTTTGCTTACTATCTCATCTCGACAGTCCTGCCGATCGACAAGGCGATGGGGAAAGTATACCCATGGTTTGGCGCAATCCTGATCATCAGTACAGTAGCTATCGGCATCAGTTTGTTGACGGGTGGTCATAACCTGCCTGAATTGACGATGGGCGCTATGCAGAACTTCCATCCGAAAGGCACGCCGATTTTCCCGGCTTTGTTCTTCACGATTTCTTGCGGTGCCATTTCCGGATTCCATGCGACCCAAGCGCCGATGGTTTCCCGGACGTCGACGAACGAGCGGGAAGGCCGCTTCCTTTTCTACGGCATGATGATCGCTGAGGGCGTCATAGCCATGATCTGGGCTGGAGCTTCCATGGCTTTGTTCGATGGCCAAACATTGAGCCAAATGATCGATGCCGGTACGCCATCAGCTGTCGTCAACCAAGTTTCGACGCTGTTGTTGGGCAATGTTTTCGGTACGGTCGCCATCATGGGCGTCATCGTCCTGCCGATTTCTTCAGGCCTCTCCGCCTTCAGAAGTCTGCGCACGATTTTGGCTGATTACATGAACATCAAACAGGATTCGATGAAAAAGATCCTGATGCTGACGATTCCGCTGTTTGTCATCTCTTTCTTCCTGACGAAAGTGGATTTCAACTTGATCTGGAGATACTTCAATTGGGCGAACCAAGTCACAGCCGTCATCGCTTTGCTGATGTCGACGCGTTACTTGTATTTGAAGAATAAAAATTACTTGGTCACTTTATTGCCTGCGACCTTCATGCTCTATGCCTGCGTCGTCTATATCCTGAGCGAGCCGATCGGGTTCCGGATGGGGCTGCAGACCGCCACTTACTTGGTAGGTCTGGTAGCGACCGTAGCGATCCTGGTGCTTTACTGGACAACCGGCGTGAAACAGAAAGCCGCATTGGACCCGGAAGCGGAACTGCTGAACGACCAGCTGCCGATCGGAACGTTTGCTTCCGCTGGTACAGTCCCGGCAGCAGTGGCGGCCGAATAAGCGTAACTTACGGATTAACTCATACTTAACACAGAAACTCCCTTTGGGTCCTACACCTCTTCAGGACTCAAGGGGAGTTTCTTGTTGTAGATGCATTTTTAAAACCCTGCATCGGTTGATGCCCTGCCTTTATTGCGACAGAGGAAACCTGTTGACGACCATATGTTGGTATGCTATAGTTTTGGCTGTAAGAAACGTTTCACAACTTTCATATGATTTAGGGGTTGAAGCGAATGACCTACACTGGAAGTTCAATGACAAAAGGACAAATCGAATCGAAATTGAGCGAAGCGATCAGTAAGTTTGAAGTTGAACAAATGGGTAGAGGTCCAGAGAAAATCAGGACCGTCATCTTTCAGGATTTGATCCTGATAAGACTCAAAGGTTTCTTGAGTATATCTGAAAAAAACCTGGCCAGAAACCCAGGGGGAATCCAGCTGATAAAAAATGCTCGGACTGCCTTGTTTGAGAACGCTCGGGAAGAACTTGAAGCAACAATTAAAACAGTGATTGACGTAAATATCGTAAGTACCTATTCCGATGTCAGCACCAAGACGGGTGAAAAAATCATCGCAATAGTTATAGATCAAGATATCGAAAGTTTGATGAAGTAGATACGGAAGATGCAACGAAGGGCAAACAGCCAGTCGACGCGTAAGCCAATGGCAAGTACTCCATAGGGGGGGCTTGTTATTGGCTTTTTTTGTGCAGATTTGGAACTTATATTGCGTGGCAAGGCGGTAGGGGAAGATTATTTTTGAATTTATCTATATTAAACTGGAAAGAAGGCGGGATGAGAATGCAACAGAAAATGATAACAGAAAAGAAACGGATACTAAGGGGTGAGTGGCTATACGTATTTTTGGGGTTGGTGATCATGATGGTGCTTGGAACAGTCTATTCCTGGAGCGTTTTTCGTCTGCCTGTGGAGGAATTGTATAATGTGGGGGCTGCTCAAAGTGGCTTGCCATACATGACGGCGCTACTGTTTTATTCCCTGTTCATGTTTTTGACAGGGCGCTTTTTTAAAACATGGAGCCCTCGAGCAACTGTCTTGGTGGGATCTTTGTTGGTTTCATTCGGATGGATTTTATCGGCGTTTGCCCCGAATATTCAAGTATTGACTGTTACCTACGGTGTGATAAGTGGCGCAGGGGTCGGGATAGCTTACGGGGCGCCATTAGCGGTAGTGACCAGATGGTTCCCGGAAAAAAAGGGCCTTGTGATTGGGCTGGTGCTGCTGGGATTCGGACTTTCTCCTTTATTGACGGCACCGTTGGCCCGAACATTGGTTGAACAATACGGAGTGACGAAAACATTCCTCGTGTTGGGAGTTGTTTTTGGAATGCTGCTGCCGTTGCTTTCGATGCCTTTCAAGTATCCCGAAAGCGAGGGTGCTGAAGGAGGGGATTCGTCTGGATCGAATGCGGATGCGCGCGATGTGACCAGCGCTGAAATGATGAAATCCGCTGACTTCAAAGGGTTATACTTCAATTTCATTATCGGAACGATGATTGGACTGATGATGATAGGTTTGACAAGCAGCATCGGCACTGAGCTGATTGGGATGGCGCAAAAGGATGTGGTGCTGTTCATATCTATATTTGCAGTGTTCAACGGCATCGGACGTCCGGTGTTCGGGTGGCTGACGGACAGGCTATCGGCAAAGACAGCCATGCTCCTTTCTTACGCTCAAATCATCACGGCAGCCGGTTTGATGCTGTCGGCAAAAAATGGCAGTGTTGGTTTGTTTGCCGCAGCCTTTGCCATATTTTGGTTCAATGTTGGGGGCTGGTTGGCTATAGCGCCTACTGCAACCAATAATTTGTATGGCCCCAAACACTACAGCCAGAACTATGGCATCGTATTTACCGCATATGGAATAGGCGCAGTGCTGGGAGTGAGCAGTTCAGGGTTACTTCTGGATACTTTCCGGAATTACGACTATATATTCTATCTTGTGATTGCCTCATGTCTGCTGGGCTCGTTGTTGACGCTGGTGATCTTCAAGGGAAATAGGGAGTATAAAAACGAAGCGGCGGCAGAAAAGCATCTGCCTGATTTGGCGGGCCGCAACAGCAGCCGCTAAACTGGTGGTCCTCCTTTGGCAAAGCCAATTTTTTAATGAAGAAACTCCCCGAAGGAGCCCCGCATTTTGCAGGCCCTTCGGGGAGTTTTCTTCTATAGATACTGTTTTAAGGATTCGGCGATGCCCTCCAGCATAGCCAGTTCATCATTTGAAGGGTTTTCCAACGTGATCAAGGCTTCCTCATCGCGGGCTGTAGCGTTGCCCTCCGCGTCCGTTGTTACATCCAGTATCAGCAGTTCGGCATAAAGGTCATCCAAATCCCTTTGCGGTTGCACGAGGAATTCAAATGTACCTTCAGGATGGCTTGCTTTGAACGCTTCAATCTTTTCAATCAATTTTTCTAAGTTCATTTATTTTCGCCTTCTTTCTGTTCGTGTTCATTTGCTGCACGGCTTATTATACCTCATTAAGCCATCGTATGTATCATGCAACAGGTTTTAACCGACACAGAAAGTAAGATTTTGGGTTGCGGAATATATCGTTTTGGAACGGAAGCCGGTATACTTGATGTTGAGAAAGTCCACTTTTTAAGGGGATTCAGTCCGGCTGCCCTTGCGGTGTTTGGGTGCATGAGACAATTTTTTTTGTGATTTTGTTAGAATGTACCTTTTCAATTCAGCTTGGACTGCTATGATTAAGCAATAGAATTCCGGATTACTTTGAACAAGGAAGGAGCCGCTCCATTATGCATTATTTAAAACAATTTACCGTCATCATTGCAATTTCGTCCTTAAGCGAATTGCTGGCCATCTTCATTCCGCTGCCCATTCCGGCCAGCATCTACGGCATGTCGCTGCTGTTCCTGTTGCTGATGACGGGCATGCTGAAGCTCAAGCAAGTGGAAAGTGCCGCCAATCTGCTGTTAGGCATCATGCCTGCTCTGTTCGTTGTGAGCGGTGCTGGGCTCATCACTTCCTACGGACAGATCGCCGAAAACTTCCTCAGCTGGGTAGCCGTCAACATCGGCTCCACCATCGTGATTTTGGCGACGACCGGGCTTTTGGCGCAGGGATTGATAAGACGGAAGAAAGCAAAGGAGGCTGGCGGGAATGATTGATCATCTATTGGAAACGACAAAATATCTCGGATTGTTCATCAGTTTGGGTGCCTTCATGATCGGCTTGAAGCTGAACAAAAAATATCCCTATGCCTTCATGAACCCTTTGCTGATCGGGACGATCCTAGTCATCGGGTTAATCCTTGGGCTGGACATTGAAGTTGCGAATTTTCAAAAAAGTGCGCAAATATTGTCCGATCTCCTGACGCCGGCCACGATTTGCCTGGCTGTTCCGGTCTATAGGCAATTCAAGATTTTGCGCGAGAACAGCTGGGTCGTATTGATCAGTTGTTTGGCGGGGATGATAAGCGGTCTGGTCACGATCATCGGCTGGGCTCTGATCCTTCAGATGAGCGAAATCACGACCCTTTCCACCTTGGCGCGCTCGATCACGATGGCCATCGCGCTGGATACGACCGAACTGATCGGCGGGGTCGCCGGCATCATAGTGGCTGGCGTCATCTTCGCCGGCATTTTCGGGACGGTGGTTTCCAGCATGATTTTCAGAATTTTCAGGATCGAAGAACCAATCGCGAAAGGGTTGGCCTTGGGTGCGGCTTCCCACGCCATGGGGACGGCCGAATCCTTGAAATCAAGCGAGCTTCAGGGTGCCATGAGCAGCTTGGCAATGGTCGTTTCCGGTGTCGTGATGGTCGGCTTGATTCCACTTGCGGCACTGTTCGTTCAGTAAGGGCAACAACTAAGAGAAAACAGAAGAAGCAGCTCTAATTAAAAAGAGACTGCTTCTTTTTGTGCGCCGTGAAGACCGTCTTCCCATCAAGGGTTATCCCATGCCAGACGTTGGGCTCTATGCTATACTGAACTCATAATGGGTATCAGTATCTTGAAGTTTTGTCGGGCTATTCCGGAGTCTATCGTTGCGAAAAGGATGGTGGAGAAATGGGACAAACATTGCAGGCGCACATTCAATTGCCAGCCGATTTGGATGTGAAATATGCGCTGTTGCCGGGTGATCCAGCCCGCGTGGAAAGAGCGAAACGGCTGTTGGAGGACCCTGTCGATTTGGCGTTCAACCGTGAGTACAAGAGTGTTCTGGGGGCTTATCAAGGAATGAAGGTGATCGTCATTTCCTCCGGGATCGGCGGGCCATCCACGGCGATAGCCATCGAAGAGTTGGCAAAGATCGGAATAGAAGGCATCATCCGCATCGGCAGCTGCGGATCCCTGCATCCGGCAGTGCATTTGGGCGATGTGATCATCGCGACGGCAGCGGTCCGGGATGATGGCGCCAGCAAGGCCTATGTCGATTCCGCATATCCCGCCGTTGCCGATCTGGATTTGCTGATGCATCTGCGGTCAATCGCAGAAAGGGAGCGGATTCCTCATCGTTTGGGGATTGTCCGCAGCCATGACAGTTTCTACACTGCCCGTGAAGCGCAACTTACTGCTTATTGGAGCGGCAACTGCATCATCGGGTCGGATATGGAGACAGCCACGTTGTTTGTTGTTGGGGCGCTGAGGGGATTGAAGACCGCATCATTGCTGAATGTCGTCGTCGGTCCGGAAGACGGGATGGCGGAAGGCGTCCGCCAATTCGTTTCCGGAGAAGCAGCTACCAAGCAAGGGGAACAGAATCAGATCAAACTGGCACTATCCGCTTTCCATGCATGGCATCAGGCAAAAGGAGGAAAATAAAATGAACGCAGAAACCAAAAGGAAACTGAGTTATAAGTTGTCCACGGCTTCCATCGTCTTGATCCCGATCGCAATCGGAATTAATTATCTCGGCAAATACATCGCGGGCGTATTGCGGTTGCCGCTTTGGTTGGACTCGATCGGGACGGTGTTGTCGGGTATGCTGGCGGGGCCGGTCATCGGTGCCGCTTCCGGGATCATCAACAACATCATCTACGGTGTGACGGCCGATCCGATTTCGACAGTGTACGCAGTCACCAGCGCATTCATCGGGTTGATGGCAGGTCTGTTTGCTGCCAAAGGCTGGTTCAGGGACATCAAGACAGTGCTGTTGGCCGGTTTGATCATCGGTGTGGTTGCGGCGACTGTCTCGACGCCTTTGAACATCCTCTTTTGGGGCGGCCAGACCGGTAATGTCTGGGGGGATGCCCTCTATGCTTTGTTGATTTCGAATGGGCAACCGCAGTGGCTGGCTTCTTTCCTGGACAGCATCGTAGTGGATGTGCCGGATAAACTAGTGACGGTTCTCATCAGTTACTTTATCTTCAAGGGCTTGCCGAAGAAACTTACGAACACTTTCCTGAAGGAAGGCGCGATAGAAGAATTATAGGGGCTGATTTGAATGGATGCAATGACATTGTATGTGCCGCGCAACTCGCCGATTCATCGTTTGGATCCGTTGACGAAGATGCTTTATGTCGTCGTGAGCATTGCTGCGGCCTATCTATTGGATGATTTATGGGAAGTCGGGGCAGTCATGCTGACCAGCTTGGGCATTTTGTTGGTGGGGAAAGTTTTCCGCAACATTATGCCGGTGATTGCGCTCAGTTTTTTATTGATTTTGTCGATCGTCATTGTGCAGGGGTTTTTCAATCCGGCCAATGAAACGTTGCTTTATGAATTGGGTCCGATAAAGTTCTATAAAGAGGGGCTGTTTATCGCTTTGCGTCTGACCATGCGCGTCATCAATATGGTCTGCGCCTTTGGGGTATTGGTGCTGACGACTTCGCCGACGGAACTTGTCGAACGGCTGCAGCAGAAAGGCATGTCGCCGAAAATCGGCTATGTCATCCTTTCCGTCCTGCAGATCATCCCGCAGCTTCGGGTCACGTACGGCAAAATCCAGGATGCGCAACGGTCGCGCGGGATGGAGACTGAGGGCAGCCTGTTTGTCAGGATAAAGGCATTTTTCCCGTTATTGGGACCGGTCATACTGAACGCATTGAACGACACCCGGGAACGGGCGATTGCACTCGATGTCCGCGGGTTCGACAGGGACACGCCGAAAAGCTATCTGAATGAATCGAAGTCCTATCGTTACAGTACCTTGCTGAATATCCTGCTGTTGGTGATTCTGGCCGGGTTGATAGTCTGGAGGTTGATGGGATGAGCATCATAGTAGTGAAGGATCTGAAATATCGCTATCCCGACACGACCAAATTGGCGTTGGACGGCATCAGTTTTTCGGTCGAGGAGGGGGAATTCATCGGCCTGATCGGAAGGAACACCGCCGGCAAATCGACATTGTGCTATGCGCTGAGCGGCTTGGTGCCGCACTTCTTCAAAGGGGCTTACGGCGGATCGGTGGAGATAGCGGGATTGGATGTGCGCACGACGGATGTGAGTGAAGTCACTGCTGCAGCAGGCTTGGTTTTCGAAAATCCGTTCTCGCAGATCACCGGCTCGCGGTTTACGGTATATGAAGAAATCGCCTTTGGTCTGGAGAACATGGGGCTGCCGCGCGACGAAATCATCAAGCGGATCGAAGAGAGCTTGGACTTGCTGGACATCCGCAAAGTGAAGGACAAAAACCCGTTCGACCTTTCCGGCGGGCAAATGCAGCGGGTGGCGCTCGCCGGCGTGGTCGCAATGAAGCCGAAAGTGCTGGTTTTGGATGAACCCACTTCGCAACTGGATCCGCAAGGGTCAGAGGAGGTCTTTAAGGTTGTGGAGAACCTTACGAAAGAAGGCATCACGATCATCATGGCCGAGCAGAAAATGGAAAAAATCGCGCAATATGCCGACCGGGTCTTGCTGTTGGACAATGCAAAATTGATCGCTTATGACACACCCGAAGCGGTTTTTTCACGCGAGGACTTGGCGTCTCTGGGAGTGCAGCCGCCAGCCGTGACCGCGATCGCCCGCCATCTGAACAAGCGGAAGTCCAACGGCCATTACCCTGTGGAATTGGACGAACTGAAAGGTTTGCTTGCGGAAGAAGGCGTTCCGCATGAATAAACTGGAAATAGAGAAATTGCATTTTGCCTACGATAAAGCGACACCCGTCATAAAAGGCATCGACTTGGTGTTGGACAACCGGAAAACCGCCATCATCGGACAGAACGGCTCTGGGAAAACGACTTTCGTGAAACTGCTGAAGGGGCTATTGCGCCCCGATTCAGGCAGGATTCTGCTGGATGGGACCGACTTAAAAACTTTGACGGTTGCCCAGATTTCCAAGAAAATCGGGCTGGTTTTTCAGAACCCGGATGACCAGATTTTCAAGAATACGGTTTTGGATGAGGTCATGGTCGGTCCGTTGAACATCGGACAGTCGCAGGATGAGGCAAGAGCCAGTTCCCGCGCGGCCTTGGCTCAGGTGGAGTTGGTTGATGTCGAGAAGGTGAATCCTTACGATCTCAATTTAGCGCAAAGAAAAATGGTCGCGTTGGCTTCGATTTTGGCGATGGATACGCCCATCGTCATTTTCGATGAACCCACGATGGGGCAGGATGTGGCCGGTAAAGCAATCATCAGAAAAGTGATCGAAGATCTGCAGGCAGAAGGGAAAGCCGTGCTGTGCATTCTCCATGACATGGACTTTGCGGCTGCCGTTTTTGAACGCGTCATCGTCTTCAGTCAAGGACAATTGCTGCTCGAAGGCGATGCAAGGGAAGTCTTCAGCAAGAAGGAACTTCTGCAGCAAGCCTATCTGGATCAGCCTCAAGCCATGAAAATCGCACAGGCTTTGGGCCTCCCGGGAACTCTGTTGACAGTAGAAGACGTGGAGAAAGCTTTGGAGAAACACTGATGTCAGAAAAGTTCAAAATAGTTGAGCCGCACATTGCGGATTGGGGTTGCAAGATTGGAACTGTATCATTTACTGACATCGTGATGGGTGCCATAAAAGACGCCTGCATCAATAAGACTCTTAGGGAGTACTTGTTGATGCAGGCGTCTTTTGATGGGAAAGATTGTGTCGGCCATAAAAGATAGTCGATAAGTTGGTGGTATACAAGTGAACTATTTAACGGTAAAATGGTTTCAGTTTGAATTCATGGAGGCGCACAATTTATGAAAGAAAAGAAAAACCTGCTGATCAGCCTGTCGAAGCTGTCGAAAATTTACCGGGCAGAAGTGAAGACAGAGATGTCCGATTCGGATTTTTCTCCGAATGAGTTGGATCTGATCACCTTTTTGTCAAATAACGAAATGGACACCTCCAAAGAAATAGCAGATTCCTTGGGATTATCAAAGTCTTTGATTGCCAGGTCAGTCGATTCGCTTGTCGCGAAAAGTTACTTGGAGACAAGGGTAGATGAAGGAGATCGTCGTTACATTCATCTAGTATTGACTGATCAGGCCAAGCCGATAGCGGACCGATTGCGGAATCGCCGAAAACAGTTTATCGCGTCGATGACGGAAGGGGTCAGTCAAGAACAATTCGCACAGTTTGAGCAGACCCTTGAAAAAATGATAGCGAATGTGGAACGGAAAAAGGAGGAGTGATCATGCAAGAATTGAAAGGATCCCGGATGGGAACGGAGAAAATCCCTAAATTGATGAGGGAGCTGGCCATACCGAGCATCGTTGCCCAAGTCATCAATATCCTGTATAACATTGTGGATAGGATGTACATCGGCCATATCCCGGAAGTTGGGGCTATTGCGTTAACCGGCTTAGGCATCAGTGCCCCACTTGTACTGATCATTGCTGCTTTCAGTAGCTTTGCCGGGGGTGGTGGTGCTCCATTGGCGGCCATTGCATTAGGGAAAAACGACAAAGTTGAAGCTGAAAAGATTCTCGGCAATGCTTTTTCGATGCTGACGCTGATGGCAGTCGTTTTGACCATTATCTTCACTTTGATTAAGGAGCCATTATTATATTTATTCGGTGCCAGCGACGTCACCTTCAACTATGCGAATGACTACACGTCAATTTATATAATGGGCACGATTTTTGTGCAATATGCATTGGGATTGAATCTTTTTATAACCAGTCAAGGAAAAACAAAGAACGCCATGTTTTCAGTGCTGATTGGCGCTTTGGCCAATATCATCCTGGATCCGATTTTTATTTTCGTTTTTGGTATGGGTGTTAAAGGTGCCGCGTTCGCTACGGTTATTTCCCAAACTATGAGCGCGCTTTACGTCCTCCGATTCCTGACTTCCGAGCATTCGCTTATCCGGATCCGCAAGAAGAATATGGGTCTGGAATTCGGACTGCTAAAGAGAATCGTTTCCTTGGGGATTTCGCCATTCATCATGCAGGCGACGGAAAGCGCGATTGTGATTGTTTTCAACACGGGGCTGCTGAAGTATGGTGGTGATCTTTACGTCGGTTCCATGACGATCATGCAAAGCATCATGCAGTTGCTGACAGTGCCTGTGCAAGGATTTACGCAAGGTGTTCAACCCATCATCAGCTATAATTATGGAGCGGGAAATTTCAAGCGTGTGCGAGAAACGGTGCGCCATTCCATGAAGGTCACAGTTGGACTTACTGCCTCCTACTTTTTATTGGTGCTGTTCGTGCCGGGTCTGTTCGCGCGCATCTTTACGACAAATCCGGATTTGTTGGCTTTGGTCACTCGTGTTCTGCCGATCTACATGGGCGGAATGTGGCTGTTCGGAGTGCAGATGAGCGCGCAAATGTTCTTTGTCGGTGTAGGGGAGGCAAAAAAATCACTTTTCATTGCCCTGTTGCGCAAAGTGATCATCCTGATTCCGTTGGCGTTTATTTTACCCAACTATCTTGATGTGATGGGAATTTATTACTCGGAACCGATAGCGGATATCCTGTCTGCGACAACATCCGGTGTACTTTTATATATGACTTTGAGGAATTTGCCGAAGTGAA